>NZ_CP022222.1:1574490-1875485 GCF_009930815.1 Bradyrhizobium sp. CCBAU 051011
ACCGAGCGCTTAAGGATCACACCCTCGCCCTACCACGACGACGGCCTGATCGACGGGCTCGCCGAAGCGCTGCTGCAGGTCTGGGACCGCCTCGGCCTGCCCGTGAAGCAGAAATCGCTCGCGGCCGAGTAACCCTACCCCTGCTAATCCCAGCGAATTGGGCCGGTAGCGCGGTGCGTTGCCGGCCCAAAGCGTTTATACTCTCCTTACGGCTGCTGGCCGTGAAGGGAGATATGCAGCGATGCTGCACGACTGGGGCGTAATCGCCGCCGCGTTCGCCTATATCGGACTGCTGTTCGTCGTCGCCAGCTATGGCGACCGCCTGTCGCCGAGCCAGCGCGGCCGCGCCGGCATGCTGATCTATCCGCTGTCGCTGGCGATCTACTGCACCTCCTGGACCTTCTTCGGTTCCGTCGGCTTCGCCACCCGCACCAGCGTCGACTTCCTCGCAATCTATGTCGGCCCGATCCTGATGATCGGGCTTTGCACGCCGCTGCTGCGGCGCGTGATCCAGCTTGCCAAGTCGCAGAACATCACCTCGATCGCCGACTTCATCGCGGCGCGCTACGGCAAGAGCCAGGCGGTCGCCGGCACGGTGGCGATGATCGCGATCGTCGGTTCCGTGCCCTACATCGCGCTGCAGCTCAAGGCGGTGGCGTCGTCGCTGGAGACGATCCTGAGCGAGGACAAGCTGTTCTCCTCGATCCCGATCATCGGCGACATCGCGCTGGTGGTGACGCTGGCGATGGCGGCATTCGCGGTGCTGTTCGGCACCCGCCAGACCGACGCCACCGAGCACCAGCACGGCCTGATGCTGGCGGTCGCCACCGAATCCATCGTCAAGCTGGTGGCCTTTCTCGCCGCCGGCGCCTTCGTCACCTTCTGGATGTTCACGCCCGTCGAGCTGATCGAACGCGCG
Organism: Bradyrhizobium sp. CCBAU 051011; assembly: GCF_009930815.1. Taxonomy (NCBI): domain Bacteria; kingdom Pseudomonadati; phylum Pseudomonadota; class Alphaproteobacteria; order Hyphomicrobiales; family Nitrobacteraceae; genus Bradyrhizobium; species Bradyrhizobium sp. CCBAU 051011. The sequence continues at coordinate 1,575,410 of NZ_CP022222.1, forward strand.
ATGAAGACGCCGGAGGCGGTGCGCGCCATCAACTATGCGCCGTCGATCGGCAATTTCCTCACCATGACGCTCCTGTCGTTCTGCGCGATCATGCTTCTGCCGCGACAGTTTCACGTCAGCGTGGTTGAGAACTCTAGCCCCGAGGAGGTCAGCCGCGCCCGCTGGCTGTTTCCGCTCTATCTGATCGCCATCAACCTGTTCGTGATTCCGATCGCGCTCGCCGGCCTCGTTACCTTCCCGTTCGGCGCCGTAGACAGCGACATGTACGTATTGGCGCTGCCGATCGAGGCGGGTTCCCCGTTGCTGAGCATTGCCGTCTTCGTCGGCGGCCTGTCGGCCGCGACTGCGATGGTGATCGTGGAATGCGTCGCGCTCTCCATCATGGTCTCGAACGACATCGTCTTGCCGCTGGTGCTGCAGCGCAGCCCCGCGACGCGCCACGGCAGCAAGGATTTCGGCGACTTCCTGCTCAGGATCCGGCGCTTTGCGATCTTCGCCATCATGGTAATGGCGTATTTCTACTATCGCGCGCTCGGCAACGCGCAACTGGCGGCGATCGGCCTGCTGTCGTTCGCAGCGCTTGCCCAACTGGCGCCGGCCTTCTTCGGTGGCCTGTTCTGGCGCGAAGGAACCGCACGCGGCGCCATGACCGGCATGCTGGTCGGCTTTGCCGTGTGGGCCTATACGCTGTTTCTGCCGAGCTTCCTGGAAGGCAATCCCACCGGCCTGCTGCTGCTGCAACACGGACCATTCGGCATCGAGGCGCTGCGTCCGCGGGCGCTGTTGGGCGCCGATCTGCCGCCGCTGATGCATGGCGTGCTCTGGTCGCTCTCGCTCAACATCCTGACCTACATCGTGGTGTCGATCGCGCAACGGCCGTCGTCGATCGAACGGCTGCAGGCGGACCTGTTCGTACCCAACACGCTGACGCCGATCACGCCGACGTTCCGGCGCTGGCGGACGACCGTTACCGTGCAGGACATCCAGAGCACGGTGGCGCAATATCTCGGCCCCGAGCGCGCCGCCCAGGCCTTCCAGACCTTTGCCGCCGATCATCCCGGCACTCTCGATCCGGCCGCGCCGGCCGATTTCGAATTGCTGCAATTTGCCGAACGCCTGATCGCCTCCTCGATCGGCGCGGCCTCCTCGCGCCTCGTGATGTCGCTGCTGTTGCGCAAGCGCACCGTCTCCGCCAAGGCCGCGCTGAAGCTGCTCGACGATTCCCACGCCGCGCTGCATTTCAACCGCGAGATCCTGCAGACCGCACTCAACCATGTGCGCCAGGGCATCGCAGTGTTCGACGCCGATCTGCAACTGATCTGCTCGAACGCGCAGTTCGGCGAAATTCTCGCGCTGCCGCCGCAACTGGTGCAGCTCGGCATTCCCTTGCAGGAAATCCTCGAATTCATGGACGCGGTCAGCCCGTCCGGCGCCGGCGATTCCGATGCGCTATTGGCGCGGCGGCTGGAGGCCTACACCACCGTGGGCGAGCCCTATCTGGAGCGCCTGCCCGACCGTCACATGGTGATCGAGGTCCGTTCCAACCGGATGCCGGGCGGCGGCCTCGTCATCACCTTCTCCGACGTCACCCCGAGCTTCGAGGCCGCCGAAGCGCTGGAGCGCGCCAATGCGACGCTGGAAAAGCGCGTGCGTGACCGCACCGAGGAATTGACGCGCCTGAACTCGGAACTGGCGCAGGCCAAGAGCACCGCCGAGGACGCCAACATCTCGAAAACCCGGTTTCTGGCGGCGGCCAGCCACGACATCCTGCAGCCGCTCAATGCGGCACGGCTGTATGTGACGAGCCTCGTCGAACGGCAGAACGGCGGCGAGGATTCCCGCCTGGTCGAGAACATCGACGACTCGCTGGAGGCGATCGAGGAAATCCTCGGCGCGCTGCTCGACATCTCGCGACTCGATGCCGGCGCGATGGCGACCTCGATCACCAGCTTCAAGATGGCCGATCTGATGCGCTCGCTGGAGATCGAGTTTGCGCCGATTGCCCGCGCCAAGGGGCTGGAGCTGACCTTCGTGCCCTGCTCGCTGCCGGTGCAATCCGACCGCTCGCTGCTGCGCCGGCTGTTGCAGAATTTCATCTCGAACGCGATCAAATACACCCCGCGCGGGCGCGTGCTGGTCGGCTGCCGCCGCCACGGGCAATCGCTGCAGATCGCCGTCTACGACACCGGCGTCGGCATTCCCGTGATGAAGCGCGGCGAGATCTTCAAGGAGTTCCACCGCCTCGAGCAGGGCGCGCGGATCGCCCGCGGCCTCGGCCTTGGATTATCGATCGTCGAGCGGCTGGCGCGCGTACTCAACCACGGTATCGCGATCGACGCCAACGCCAGCGGCGGCTCGGTGTTTTCGGTGACGGTTCCGGTCGCCAAGGGAGTCAACCATACCGCCGCCGTCACCAGCGCGACGCCGCTGTCGAAGACGCCCATGAGCGGCGCCCTGATCGTCTGCATCGAGAACGATCCGGCGATCCTCGACGGCATGAAGACATTGCTGACCGCCTGGGACGCCGAGGTGATCGCGGTGGCCGACCCGGAAGCCGCGATCGCCGCGATCGAAGCTTCCGGCAACAGCGTGACCGGCCTGCTGGTCGACTATCATCTCGACCGCGGCAACGGCGTCGCCGCGATCCGCGAGATCCGCCGCCGCTTCGGCGAAAACATTCCGGCCATCCTGATCACGGCCGACCGCAGCCCGAACGTCCGCGCCGCCGCGCGCGAGGAGAACATCGCGATCCTCAACAAGCCGGTGAAGCCGGCCTCGCTCCGGGCGCTGCTCGGCCAGTGGCGGGCGCAGCAGATGGTGGCGGCGGAGTAGACGCCGACATTGCGGGCCACCGGGTCGCGCCAATGCGCCCGATGACAGGCTCCGCGAAGCAATTCATTATCACCGCACGCACGGAAAGACGCATTGCTTCGCTAGAAGAATGATGAAATTAGGTTTGATTGCGACCACGAAGAAGGTGCGCTCCCTCTCCCGCTTGCGGGGGAGGGTTGGGGTGGGGGGTGTCTCCCCGGGCGAGACTGCCCGAGTGGAGAGAGCCCCCACCCGGCGCTTCGCGCCGACCTCCCCCGCAAGCGGGAGAGGTGAAGCGCGTCTGCGGCCAAATCGATCTGACCAAAAATCATCATGCTCGCTAACGCCCGCAACGACGGTGGGAATCACCCCGTCGGCGTGCCCTGGCGCCACTGGCCGCCGGAGATCTTTGCCGCCGCGATCACCGCCTGCGTCCGGCTTTCGACGCCGAGCTTCTGCAGGATCGCCGAGACGTGCGCCTTGATGGTCGCTTCGGAGACGCCGAGCTCATAGGCGATCTGCTTGTTGAGCAGCCCCTCCGATAGCATCATCAGCACCCGCACCTGCTGCGGGGTCAGCGTCACCAGGCGGTCGCGCAGCCGCGTCATGTCGGGGTCGGTGGCCGAGGAGAGATCGGTGTCCGGCGGCACCCAGACGTCGCCCTCCATCACCTTCATGATGGCGTCGCGCAGCGTCTCGACGCCGAAGCGCTTGGGGATGAAGCCGGAGGCGCCGAAATCGAGCGACCGCCGGATCGTACCCGCATCGTCGCTCGCCGACACGATCACCACCGGGATCGCGGGATATTGCGCCCGCAGGTAGATCAACCCCGAGAAGCCCGAGATCCCCGGCATCGTGAGATCGAGCAGGATCAGGTCGACGTCGGAATCCCGCTCGAGCAGCGCGGTGAGTTCGTCGAACGTGCCGGCTTCGCTGATGGCGGCCGAAGCCACGACACTGGCAACCGCCTGTCGCAGAGCGTCGCGAAAGAGCGGATGGTCATCGGCGATGACAAGGTGGGTATTGGCAGCAGCGATCATCTGTTCCGGGCGCCGACAAGAGGTCGGGAAAGCATGCAAGTCGTTGCTGATTGACAGCAATTTGATTGTCCACTGTCAGGAAGCGACTTGCAAGGCAACCTTTCCCGCGTCCCGCAAAAGCAGTTAATCGGCGCCGATTCCTCGCGAATGGTGCAACGCAAAAAATGAACAATTGAGGATTTGGGCCGCGCCGGCCGAGCCCCAGGGAACTCGGAGAATGCTTCGCTTTCGAAAAGACGCGTAGCGTCAATCCTTGAACAGGAGATCGCGACCGAGCTCATCGATGGTGGAGACAGCATCGAGTGCCGCACGCAGCCGATCGAGGTCACGGCCCGACAATCGCTTCAGGGCAACCGCGTTGGAAGGCGGGATGCCGTGGGCGATGTCCTCAACCTGCTGCGACAGGATGAGATCGAGAAAGGTGCCCTGGGCTTCGCCAAGCGCATCGAGATCGCTCTCGCTGGCCTGAACCCTCGCCTTCACGCCGGCCAGTCGCGCCGACGTCGACCGGTCCATGACGTGATAGCGGATGGCCATCGCGCGCACCCATGCGACGAGACCAAACAGTCCGGCCGCCTTGAGGTCGATACGGCCGGCGACCGTGCGGATCCCGCCGAAAAATTTCAGGCTCGCCGGAACGCTGACGTTCTCGACCAACAGTTTGATAAACGCGACCTGGCCTTCGGCCGCCGCGAAGGCCGCCTGACGCACGGCAACGGCAAGGCCACCGTCGCCGTGAACCGCCCGCAGGTCGAAGAAGATATCGACGGACAACAGATCGGCGGGACTGGAACGTGTGATCCACTTGTCGACGCGATCCCGCCATGTTGCCACCGAGCCGCGCCAAAGCGCGTTCTTGGCCATGACACCGCCCTTGCAATAGGGCACGCCGACCTCGTGCAGGATATCGGCGACGTGCGTCCCGAGTTCGGCAAACCAACGATCCTCCTCGCCATCGGGCCCGCCCTGCGCGAAGATCACGGCGTTGTCCTGATCCATCGCCAACAGGCTCTCGCCGCGTCCAGCCGATCCGAGCACCAGCAGCGCATACTCGCACGGCGGCCCGCCTCGGCCGCTCTCCCGCATCATCCGCTCGGCGATCACCGCGGCCTGACGGGAAAGAGCGCCCAGTTCCAGGGAAATCACTTCGGCGATATCGCGACCGGACAATCCTTCTGCCAGAAGCATTCGCGCGACGCGCGGCAACTGCGCCCAGGCCGCTGACAGCGCGTGCGCGTCGCCAGCATCGTCGATCTCCTCGCCGAGCGATATGGCATCGCCCGCGCGCAGGCGCAGCAGATCGCGCGTCGACAATGCACCCGCCACGTGGCCGGCGTCGTCGACAACACCGAGATGGCGGGTCTTGAGACGATTCATCCGGGCGATCGCGCGATAGACAAGCGCATCCGCCGGGACCGCTGCCAGAGGCGTGCTCATGATCTCGGCGATTGGTCGCTGCAGCGCCGGGGCACCGAGCCGGGAGACGGCGCGCAGCACGTCGCGCTCCGTCACGATACCTGCCTCAGCCGCCCTGACTTCCGGGCCCGGCTGCGGTCCGCGCACGTAAATGGCCGATATCTTCTCGTCCGCCATTTGCGCCAGCGCTTCGCCGACCGTGGCATCCGGAGCGACGAAGACCGCCGGCGTCCGCATGATGCCGCCGACGCGGTGGCGGAACGCATAGCTATCGAAGCGCTGCAGGGTTTGCTCGGAATCGAGGCGGGCCGCTGCGTCGACCGCCTCGATCCAGCCGCTGCGCACCTGATCGTCGAGCACGGCGGTGAGCGCGCGACAGGCGCGTTCGGCTTCGGCAACGGTCCGGATGCCGTGTTCGCGCAGCTTCGGTACCAGCGCCAGGAATATCCGCGCCGTTGTGATTGCATCGCCCAGTGCGGAATGCCGGTCGACCATGTCGATGCCGAGCCAGGCGGCCAGCTTCTCCAGCTCATAGCCGGCCAGGTCCGGCGCGGCGATCTCCGCAAGTAACCTGGTGTCGAGCGTCCGGGGCCGCGACCATGGCAACCCCGCCAGTTCGCATTCGCGCTTCAGCATCGCGAGATCGAAACCGATCATGTGCCCGATGACGACGGCCCGACCGACAGACGCGTCGAAGCGCGGCCAAACCTCCGGAAAACGCGGCGAGCCGGCCACCATGGCATCGTCGATGCCATGGATGCGTGTCGTCTCGGCTGGGATTGTCTCGCCGGCCGGCCGAATCAATTGACGGAACGAACCGTCGGCAACCAGTTTTCCAGCGGTGAGCCGCACGCCGGCAAGCTCGATCACCCGCGCCTTGCGCGGATCGAGCCCGGTGGTTTCGACATCGATGACAACGGCGTCGAGTGACAACAGCGGGACACTGCCAGCCGTCCTGTCCATCACCCTCCTCCCCTCACCGCCGCACCGTAGTACCGGTCGACAAGCTGGCGTTGGCAATGTGCCTGACGCCCTATTCAAGCAGTGCGCTGGTCACGGCAGGCGCATCGATCCGGTCCACCAGTTCGTCATGGATATTACACAGGCTGACACGCAGGTAATTGCGTGTGGTCTGGAAATCGCGCCCGCGCAGCTTTTCGTGGATCGGCATCATGGCAAAGTAGCTCTCGGCCAGCGGTTCGGGAATGTCCATCACCCGCTTGGGCGCGTGCCCGCCGACCAGGTCGAGCCGATGCGCCAGTTCGCGCCGCGCCTCCTGCCAGGCGGCCTCGCCGATCGAGGGCGGCACCGGATAACGGTCGAACACCGAAAGGACGACCGCGATGATCTGGTCGAGCACCGCCCGGCGCTCTTCCCCGGCGTGCGGACGCAATACGACCTCTACCGTCTCGCCGACCATCGACAGCCCGAGCGGAAAGGCCTGCCAGCGTGCGTGTTCGACCGATTTGGCAAAGCCTTCCTCGGCGAACAGCACCTTGGCGTAATGGCCTGCGCGGGCGCGCGAATATTCGTAGATGCCCTTCTGCACGATGTACGCCGACTGCGCATCGACGAAGTCCGCGAGCGCCTCGCGGTCGCGAATCGGCGGACGGGGACGAAACAGTTTTTCGAACAGCTTCATTGCAGTCTCTTCCTGCGCGGCGACCTCGATCAGCTTGTCCAATTATCCGGTACCTGCAAAGCGCAATGATTCCAATGCGGCATCGCTGTTAGCAGTCGCAACATACTCTACCCCCCGAAAGTATTATTAAGAACTGACTGTTCGTGATGTTAGCCTTCGTTAGTTCCAAACCGGCACAAGAGCGGTTGGGACTGCGGCGCAGGGGGGTGCCGCGCTGACGGGATTGCAATCCCCTCGATCGTTCAATCCCGGCACACTTTGCTGACCGGTGTCTTGAGGGAGGATTTGCAACCCATGGCTAACCCCACAGATCTGAAAGCTAAAGAAGAAGCACATTGGGCGAAGACATCACGCCTGATGTTCACGCATCTCGGCATCTGGTTCTTCTTCGGCTTCGTCATCCACATGTTCGTGAAGCCGCTCAACAATATCGTCATTCCGATCCTCGGTTTCCCGCTCGGCTTCTACATGGCCGCGCAAGGATCGCTCATCGCATTCGTTGTCATGCTGTTCATGTTCGCGAAACAGCAGGACAAGATCGATCGCGAATTCGGCTTTGCCGAGGAAGATTGAGGGGAGCATCGACATGGCCACGCAAGGCGCTGCCACTTCGGATTTCATCAAAAATCTCGGCAGGATGTACGGGACCTACACCGGCGGGTTCCTGGCTTTCATCATCTTCCTCGCGATTCTCGAGCAGGTTGGCGTTCCGAACAAGATCCTCGGCTACCTGTTCGTCTTCTTCACGCTTGCGGTCTACGCCATCATCGGCGTGATGACGCGAACAGCAGAAGTCTCCGAATACTACGTCGCCGGAAGACGCGTGCCCGCGTTCTACAACGGCATGGCAACCGGCGCCGACTGGATGTCGGCGGCGTCCTTCGTCGGCATGGCCGGCACCTTATTCCTGCTGGGTTACGACGGCCTCGCATGGGTGCTCGGATGGACCGGCGGATTTGTGCTGGTGTCGATCCTGATCGGGCCGTACCTGCGCAAGTTCGGCGCCTATACCGTGCCTGACTTCCTGTCGTTCCGGTACGGCGGCAACTTCGCCCGCTTTCTTGGCGTGATCGTCCTTGTCGCCTGCTCCTTCACCTATGTGACGGCGCAAATCTACGGCACCGGGATTATCGCCTCGCGATTCCTCGGAATGCAGTTTGAGCTTGCAGTTTTCGCGGGACTTGTCGGCATCCTGCTCTGCGCGATGCTGGGCGGCATGCGGGCGGTGACATGGACGCAGATCGCACAATACATCGTGCTGATCATCGCCTATCTGACGCCGATCGTGATCCTGTCGACCATCAAGTTCGGGATTCCGATCCCCCAACTCACGTATGGTCAGGCAATCGCGGATATTGGCGCGCGGGAACAGCAAATGCTGGCGGCGGGTCTGACGACAGCCGCGGCGTTGAAGCCGCACATCCAGCCCTTCATCAACTATAGCCCGCTCAACTTCTTTGGGATCATCATGTGCATGATGGTCGGCACGGCTTCGTTGCCGCACATCCTGATGCGTTATTTCACCACCCCGTCGGTGCGTGAAGCGCGCCAGTCCGTGGCGTGGTCGTTGCTGTTCATCTTCCTGCTTTACTTCTCGGCGCCGGCCTACGCGGCGTTCTCGAAGCTGGAAGTCTACACCAACATCATCGGACGGGATCTGACGGCCATCCGCCCTTGGCTGTTCAGCTGGGGTGAGCTGGGGCTGATCCAGATCTGCGGCAAGAACGCAGGCAGCATCGACGCCATCGTTGCGGCGTGCAAGGCGATTGCCGATCATCCCGGCGTGGTCCGGCTGCAGGACTTCGTCATCAACACGGACGTCATCGTGCTCTCCACACCGGAGATCGCAGGCCTTCCCTATGTGATCTCGGGTCTGGTGGCAGCGGGCGGTCTCGCCGCCGCGCTGTCCACCGCTGACGGGCTGCTGCTCGCCATCGCCAACGCATTGTCGCACGACATCTACTACAAGATGATCGACCCCAACGCGCCGACCATGCGTCGGCTCACGGTGGCTCGCGCTCTCCTTGTGGTCGTCGCCGTGATCGCGGCCGCGACAGCGGCAACCAAACCCGGCGACATCCTGGCCATGGTCGGCTGGGCGTTCTCGCTTGCGATGGCCGGGAACTTCCCGGCGCTGGTGATGGGCGTCTGGTGGAAACGCACGACGGCGACGGGTGCGGTCTGCGGCATTATTGCCGGCTTCGGCCTCTGCCTGTTCTATCTCGTGACATCGCGGTACTTCCCGGGCGCAGGCGTGAAGTACTTCGGCATGACCTCGCTGACCAACCCGCTGACGGGGGCGCCGCTGGTCGACATCGCGAAAGCCATGGCATTGCCCAATGCCATGGAAAGCTTCCCCACCCTCGCCCACCCGATGGCCAACAAGGTCGGCTGGTTCGACCTCAACAACATCAACTGCGGCTTGTTGGGAGCTCCGCTCGGCTTCGCCGTCATCTACATCGTCAGCAAGCTCGGCAAGGAGCCATCGGCCGAAATGCAGGCCTATGTCGACGAAATCCGCAAACCGCGCGGCAGGACGGTGCTCGAAGAGAAGACCACCTGAGTGCAGCCGGATATCGGCAAACGGGGCCCCTGCGGGCCCCGTTTTGTTTTCGATGAAGCCATGACATCGCTTGCCCGGAAAGTCGCCACTTGCCATTGTTGGGCACGATCGTGATGTCGTTACCGATCCCGGTTCATCGATTGCTGAAGCGCTGCGGGAGCAACGGACTTTGGATACTGCATCTTCGTTTGCCAGCTATTGGTACTTTCATCTGCCAAACTTCATCCTGGCGGCATTGATGTATACGATGCTTGGCCGGTTCCTGCTCGGCCTGATGGTCGACGCGGATTCGCCGAACTATATCTGGCGGTTCTTTTGCCGGATCACCGATCCCGTGATCGGTGTCATTTCGATCTTAACCCCGAAGATCACTCCTCCCGCAGTGCTATGGCTGTTCGGCTTCGTCTGGTTGTTCTGGCTGCGCGTGGTGTTTCACTACACGTTGCTGGTGTTGAACCTCGCCCCCAGGTTCGGCGGAGCGGCATCATGAACCGCAATTTCTATTTCATCGGAATTGCGTTCTTCGGGATGATCAACGGCATCTTCAACCAGCTCGCACTGATTTTCACGCTGCTGTATGTGCAGATGCTCGCCGGTCCGCTGCTGTTTGGCAGCCTGTCCCTGACGCTGATGGTCGCATCGCTGATGGTCTCGACCGCGACCGTCATCCTCGGCGGCATTCCCGCCGCCATCTACGAGCGGGTCACCGGCGCCTCCGAGTCAAACGACATATCGCTCTGGATCTGGCTTGCCGGAACCGCGATTCTCGCGCTTCCCGCCGCCGGTAACTTTCTCAAGATCGGACTGTAACCGCTGTTGCGCGGTATTGAGGGCCGGACGCGCCGGGACTACGCTGTGGCGAGCTTTTGAATCCGGCAGTTTCCCTTCCTCAACGGAGCGGCGGATCATGGAAGAGATGCGCCGTATCGCCTATGAAACGGTGCTGCGCGCCTGCGGATTCGCATCGCTTGCCATATTTTGCATCATGATTGGCCTGTCTTTTCTTCCGCGGTCTGCTTTCCAGGCAGGCGGCTTTCTCAGCATGGCAATGACCCTCGTGCTCATTCTCAAGGCATGGGAAGCAAGAACAAAGGACCACCGCCGGACCGAGATGTGGCTCTATCTGCCCAAGGAGAGCCGACCGCCTCAGGCACTCGCCCAAAAGATGATTTCGACCATCATGCGGGAGACTTACTTGTCGTTCGCGCGATGGACCGCGATCATCTCAATTGTGATGTGGAGCGTTGCGCTCTTTTTCTCTGTTATTGGACTTTAGTTAGAGACTGCGCCGATAACCGGCGGATTCAACGATCGCTGTGGCCCAATCGACGCAAGGCGGTGCTGTGCCCGCCGAAAGTACTATTGGGCCATCGCCCCCGAACATGTAGTGAGGCGCACAATTACGCGTCGAACTGGCGCAACGCACATCTGCGCGAATATAAAAGGGGAGCGAATCCGAAATGTCTACTGTTGCTATCACATCCGGCAAGGCCGCCGGCATGACGAAGGACGAACGTTTCGTCATCTTCGCATCGTCGCTTGGCACCGTCTTCGAATGGTACGACTTCTACCTTTACGGCTCACTTGCCGGCATCATCGGCGCACAATTCTTCTCGGAATATCCGCCAGCGACGCGTGACATCTTCGCACTGCTCGCCTTCGCCGCCGGCTTCCTCGTCCGCCCGTTCGGCGCTATCGTGTTCGGACGTGTCGGCGACATCGTCGGACGCAAATACACCTTCCTGGTCACCATCCTGATCATGGGCCTGTCGACCTTCATCGTCGGCCTGCTGCCCAACGCCGCCACTATCGGCATCGCGGCGCCGATCATCCTGATCGGTCTGCGCCTGCTGCAGGGTCTTGCGCTCGGCGGCGAATACGGCGGCGCGGCGACCTACGTGGCCGAGCATTCACCGCACGGAAAACGCGGGTACTACACGTCGTTCATCCAGACCACGGCAACGCTTGGCCTCTTCCTCTCGCTGCTGGTGATCCTGTTCACCCGTACGGCGCTCGGCGAGCCTGCGTTCGCTGCCTGGGGCTGGCGCATCCCGTTCCTGCTGTCTGTGGTGCTTCTCGGCGTGTCGGTCGTGATCCGCCTGAAGTTGAACGAATCCCCGGTGTTCCAGAAGATGAAGGAGGAGGGCAAGGGCTCGAAAGCGCCACTGACCGAAGCCTTCGCCAACTGGAGCAATGCCAAGATCGTCATTCTGGCACTGATCGGCGGCGTGATGGGTCAGGGCGTGGTCTGGTACACCGGCCAGTTCTACGCGCTGTTCTTCCTGCAATCGATCCTGAAGGTCGACGGCTACACCGCCAACCTGCTGATCGCCTGGTCGCTTCTGTTCGGCACCGGCTTCTTCATCGTGTTCGGCGCGCTGTCCGACAAGATCGGCCGCAAGCCGATCATCCTGGCAGGCTGCCTGATCGCGGCGCTGACCTTCTTCCCGATCTTCAAGATGATCACCAGCAATGCCAACCCAGCGCTGGAAAAGGCCATCGAGTCGGTCAAGGTCGAGGTGGTCGCCGATCCAAAAGGCTGCGGCGATCTGTTCAACCCGGTTGGCACCCGCGTCTTCTCGGCGCCATGCGACACCGCCCGCGCCTACCTGTCCCAGCAGTCGGTCAAGTACTCGACCTCCTACGGCGCAGCAGGCTCCGGCGTGAAGGTCGTCGTCAACGGCAAGGACATTGCTTACGCCGACGCCAAGGCCTCCAACCCGGCGGTGCTGGCGGCGGTTCAAGCGGCCGGCTATCCGAAGGCCGGTGACGCCGGCATCGTGAAGATGTCGCATCCGTTCGACATCTTCAAACCGCAGATCGCGGCGATCATTGGACTGCTGTTCGTCCTGGTGATCTACGTCACGATGGTGTACGGGCCGATCGCGGCGATGCTGGTCGAACTGTTCCCGACCAAGATCCGCTACACCTCGATGTCGCTGCCCTATCACATCGGCAACGGCTGGTTCGGCGGCTTGCTGCCGGCGACCTCGTTCGCGATCGTGGCCTCCACCGGCGACATCTATGCAGGTCTCTGGTATCCGATCATCTTCGCTTCGATCACCGCGGTCGTCGGCTTCTTCTTCCTGCCGGAAACCAAGGACGTCGACATCACGAAGTAACCGGCTCACGTTCATCAATCACGGACCGGCCGCGGAGCAATCCGCGGCCGGTTTGCTTTTGGGGGTTTTCAGTCCGTCGCGCCAGCGAACTGCAGCACGATCTCGCGGCGGTGCGGCCGCGCACGGTGCTCGACCAGATAGATCGCCTGCCATGTGCCGAGCGCGAGCGCGCCCTGCAGCACCGGGACGTGCAGCGAGGTCGCGGTCAGCATGGTCTTGATGTGCGCGGGCATGTCGTCAGGCCCCTCGGTGTCATGGCGCCAGCCGGCGTTTTCCGGCGCGAGCCGGTTCAGCGCCGTCGTCAGATCGACAAGCACGGTCGGATCGGCATTTTCCTGGATCGTCAGCGACGCCGAGGTGTGACGGATGAACAGCGTCACCGCGCCTTCGCGCGCCCGCGCCTCCGCCACGAATTTTGCGACTTCGGCGGTGAGGTCGGTGAAGCCTGTGCCCGACGTCTGCACCGTCAGCAGCGAGGACACGATGGTGTTGGCGGTGACGGCGGAGGGGGACGTGCGGGAGAAGGACTTTGGTGCGGCCATCACTGCGATCTTCGTAGGGTGGGCAAAGGCGCATTTTGCGCCGTGCCCACCAGTTCTTGCTCGATAAAATCGGTGGGCACGCTTCGCTTTGCCCACCCTACAAACTCAATGGCAATCAAATCTTGCCGTTGACGTCCCGCTGCACGCGGTTGGCCATCTCGATCAGGCGCCGCCAGGCCTTCTCCAGGAACGACATCATGCGATCCATGTCGCGGTCGCTCGGCAGCGGGATTTCGATCTTGCGCTCGCCCTCGGCAATCTTCGGCCCGCCCGGCTTCAGCGAGTCCGATTTCGGCAGCGGCTCCTCGATCTTGCCCGGCACGGTGGGTTCGCGCGAGGCGAGTTCCGATTTCAGCTTTTCATTCTCGGCTTGTAACCGGCCAATGTCGGCCTGCAGACGGCCGATTTCCGAATCCATCGCCGAGCGCTCATCGGGCACCGCGTAGCAGGCCCAGCCTGTGCCCGAATTGGTGCAGGTGGAGACCGCGCCGGTCCTGGTGTCGAGCCGCAATACGCCATCGCCGGCCGGCGACAGCGAATAGCGCCCGTTCTCGGTCTCCGGCATCGGCCCTGCGAACGCCTGGCTGCCGGCTGCGAGACAGAGCGCGAGCGCGACGGGGCTTAAAAATCTCGAGGACGATTTCGCTGTGCGCATGGCTTGCTCCCGCCTCAGGAGTTACCGGTTTCTTCGACCGGCGGGGCGCTTTCAAGGCGCCTTACACCTTTGAACTATAGGCCGCCCGGCCGGACTTCAACGCATCGTCCAGCAATTCGATGCGGTCCTGGCCCCAGAACACCTCGCCATCCAGCACATAGACCGGCGAGCCGAACACGTCGGCCGCCAGCGCCTCCTGCCGGTTCTGCTCATACGCCGCCGTGATGTCCTCCGCGCCGGAGCGCTCCACCAATTGCTTGCCGGGCAGCCCCGATTCATCGGCGAGTTTTGCAATCGTTGCGGGATCGGCGAGATTGAGTTGATTTTCCCAGACGCCGGCGAAGGCCCGCCGCAAATACTGGTCGGGGTCGTGGCCAGCCTCGAGCGCCGCGATCACGACGCCGTCGGCGAGCCGCGCGTTGAAGGGCCAGTGGGCCGGCTGCAGATTGAATTTCAGCCCGCGCTTGTCGCGCCAGCGCTGCAGCTCGACCATCCGGTAGCGCTGCCGCACCGGGTGGCGCTTCATCAAGGGCAGGCCACCGGTCTCCGAGAACAGATCGACCAGCACCACCGGCTTGTGATTAACCCTTAAATCGTAAGTACTTACGAGGTCGCGAAAGGCTTGATGCCCGATATAGGCCCACGGCGATTGGATCGAGAAATAGTAGTCGACCTGACGCGGCATGCGCCCTCCGGGAACGCGGATTTTCGTTTCGCGCGAAGCATCCCAACAGACCGCCCAGACGGGTGCAAGATCGATCCTTGCGGGAATAGCTGCTGCACTGCGATGACAGTCCACAGTGCCGCAGATGAACCTCGAATAATTCCAATCAAATCAAAGCACTAACTGGTTAGGGCCTAACCTTGACTTGATTAGACGCGGTAAGTATGGTCCGCGCGGCTTTCAAGGGTGACGGGCGTAATTTCCATCAACCGTTGGCATCGTTTAATGTCTTGGGCATGGCCGAAGACAAAAACGACAACGCAAGTGGGAATCGCGATCAGCCGTCTTCCGACGAAGCTGCGCTTTCCGCAAGGCTCGGAAGTCTGGATCACCGGTTGTCCGAAATTCGTGACAGCCGCAAACCCAGGACTGATCAACCCGGTACCGAAAGCGGAGATACGGCTGCCAGAGCATCTGCGATGGCGCTGGGTTTCCGGCTTTCCTCGGAATTGGTCGCGGGCGTTGTCGTCGGAGCGGCGATTGGCTGGGGGTTCGACCGTTTATTGTCGACATCGCCGTTCGGTTTCATCGTGTTTCTTCTGCTCGGCTTCGTCGCCGGCGTGGTCAACGTGGTGAGAACTGCAGGCGCAGGTCCAGGCAGGCGCTGAGCGTCGTCGGGAAGTCACGACATTTGAAATTCGATTGCCGGCTAGGCCGGTGGATAAAGAGCCGCGCGGATGAAAATCGACCCGATCCACCAGTTCAATATCGAACCCCTCTTCACGATCGGCCACATCGGCAACCAAACGATCGCCTTCACCAACTCGACGCTCTACATGTTCCTCTCGGTAGCGGTGATCTCGCTATTGATGATCGGCGGCATGGCGAGAGGGCAACTGGTTCCCGGGCGGCTGCAGTCGATCGCGGAAATCTCCTACGAGTTCGTCGCGAGCACGATCCGCTCGACCGCCGGCACGGAAGGCATGAAGTTCTTCCCGCTGATCTTCTCGCTGTTCATGTTCATCTGCATCTCGAACCTGATCGGCATTGTCCCCTACACGTTCACGGTTTCGAGCCACATCATCGTCACCGCGGCGCTGGCGCTCTTGGTTTTCTTCACGGTGCTGATCTACGGCCTCTACAAGAACGGCCTCAAGTTCTTCAAACTTTTCGTCCCCCACGGCGTGCCGATCTACATCCTGCCGCTGGTCATGTTCATCGAAATCCTGTCGTTCTTCCTGCGGCCGGTCTCGCACAGCGTGCGTCTGTTCGCCAACATGCTGGCCGGCCATATCGCGTTGAAGGTGTTCGCGGGCTTCGTCGCCATGCTCGGCGTTTCGCTTGGAGCGATCGGCTGGATCGGCGGCGTGCTGCCGCTGGCACTCACGGTGGCGCTGACCGCGCTCGAACTGTTGGTCGCATTCCTGCAGGCCTACGTGTTCGCGATCCTCACCTGCATCTACCTCAACGACGCCATTCATCCGGGACACTAAGCGGTCCGGGGAATTTCCACCCACACTTTGTCTTACCCTCTCAAGGAGCTCTAGAAATGGAACCGGCAGCAGCTAAACTTATCGGCGCGGGCATCGCATGCATCGGCATGGGCGGCGCAGGCGTCGGCGTGGGCATCATCTTCGGCAACTACCTTGCCGCGGCGGTGCGCAATCCTTCGGCTGCCCAGGGCCAGTTCGGCAACCTGATCTTCGGCTTCGCCGTGACCGAAGCGCTCGGCATTTTCTCGCTGCTGATCGCGCTGCTGCTGCTGTTCGTTCCGCTCTGAGCTGAACCTTCTCGCGCCGCCTCCGGGCGGCGCGCCTGATTGCAACAGGAGAACCCCGTGGCTGAAAAAAGTCATGGTACCCCGGCCAAGGGCACCGGCGCCCACACCGAAGCCGACGGCGGACACGGCGGAGGATTTCCTCCGTTCGAGTCGAGCACGTTTGCTTCGCAGCTGGTCTCGCTCGCCATCGCGTTCGTCGCGCTCTACGTCATCGTCTCTCGCATCGCGCTGCCGCGCGTCGAAAGCGTGATCGACGCGCGTCAAAACGCGATCGAGGGCGATCTGGCGGCGGCGCAGAAGTTCAAGGACGAGTCGGACGCGGCGCTGAAGGCGTACGAGACCGAACTCGCCTCCGCCCGCACCCGCGCGCAGGCCATCGGCAACGAGACCCGCGAGAAGCTGAATGCGGCTGCGGAAGCCGAGCGCAAGACGCTGGAAGACCAGCTCAACGCCAAGCTTGCCGCCGCCGAGAAGCAGATCGCGGCGACGCGGCAAACCGCGATGAGCAATGTCCGCGGCATCGCCGCGGATGCGGCCGGCGCGATCGTCCAGCGTCTCACCGGCGTGCTGCCCGACAGCAAGGCGGTGAGCAGCGCCGTCGACGCTTCGTTGAAGGGATAGACCGATGTTCACCCAACCGGAAACCTGGGTCGCAATCGCCTTCATCATCCTGCTGGTGCTGTTTGCCTATCTCGGCATCCACAAGACGGTGCTGACGGCGCTCGATCATCGCAGCGAACGCATCAAGGCCGAACTTGACGACGCCCGCCGTCTGAAAGAGGAGGCCGCCAAGCTGCTCGGCGAGTACCAGACTCGCCGCGCCAGCGCCGAGCGCGAGGCCGAGGAGATCGTCGCCAACGCCAAAGCCGAGGCCGAGCGCATCGCGACCGAAGCCAAGGCCAAGATGGAAGACTTCGTCGCCCGCCGCACCAAGACCGCCGAAGGCAAGATCGCACTTGCCGAGGCCCAGGCTTTGGCTGACGTCCGTGCCGCCGCCGCCAACGCCGCGGTCGAAGCCGCCTCGACCATCCTGTCGAAGTCGGTCAAGGGCTCGGTCGCCGACGACCTGCTCGCCAAGGGCATTGCGGAAGTTCGCGCCAAGCTGAACTGAGCGCTTTTCACCACCAATCAAAAGCCGGCGCGAGACGATCGCGCCGGCTTTTTTATTGCTTCTTCTTTTTCGGCGTCGGGCGCTCGGGCTTCAGGGCCTGCGGGTCGAAGCCGATATAGAAGATGTAGCTGTCGCCGGCGGCGCCGGGGGGCACCGGGTAAGTGAGATCTTCGGCGACCAGCGTGAACGGCTCGCTGCCGCTTTCGGTCATGTTGACCGTGGTCTGGTATGCCTTGGTGGCGATGGTCTTCTCGGACACGCCGCCGTGCACCACCGCGACGCGAATCGGAACCTGGACCGCGGCCGGGGCGCCGGCAGGACCGGCGATGACGCGGCCCTGAATGCCGATCCGTGCCGTGATGAGGCCGCCATTGAGGCTGCATTCGCGGGCCATCTTGCTGATCGTCGCCTGGAAGCGCAGGTCGTTGCCGACCGGCTGCTTGCCGGGCGCTCCGACCGCGTAGGTGGATGCCCCCGCCCTGACCGTGACCGGCGGACAGGTCAGATCGCCCGTATCCTGCGGAGCCGCCGCCGGCGCATTCGCAGCCGGCTCCTCGTCCGACTTGCCGCCGAACAGGCTCTTGAAACGATCGGACAGCGATTGCGCCGATGCCGGCGCAGCCGTCAGGCACGCCAGCCCGCCCGCGACCGCAGCCACCACCGCGATCCTGACCAAACGATTGTCACCCATGCGACGTCCCTGACATCCCATCGTCATTGTTCCCGGCGGCGTTATAGCAGCCCAATGGCGGCGAACCCAAGGCACCAAAACGGCTTAGAAATCAGCGCTTCAGCCGCGAAAATCCTCGTGCAGCAGGCCGAACAGCAGATGGTCCTGCCAGACCCCGTTGATGCAGAGATAGCGCCGCGCCAGCCCCTCGCGGGTGAAGCCGCATTTCTCCAGCACCCGGATCGACGGCGAATTGGAGGGAATGCAGGCGGCCTCGATGCGATGCAAATTGAGCTCGCCGAACAGCGTCGGCAGCAGCACCCGCAAGGCCGCGGTCATGTAGCCGCGATGGGCGTGGGGTTCGCCAACCCAATAGCCGATGGTGCCGGCCTGCACGATGCCGCGGCGGACATTGGCAAGGGTGATGCCGCCGATCATGACGCCATCCGCCTCGCGGAAGATGATGAACGGATAGGACCGGTCGGCGGCGATATCCTCGGCGTAGCGGCGCAACCGGCGGCGAAAGCCGGCGCGGGTCAGATCGTCCGACGGCCAGATCGGTTCCCATGGCGTCAGGTAGGCGCGGCTCGATTCGCGCAATTGCGCCCATTGCGGGAAATCCGACATCTGCGGCGCACGCAGCAGGAGGCCGCGGCCGCGCGGCACAAGCGCGGCAGGTCCGCTGGTTGGCAACCGAAACAGGGCCATGCCCACTCTCCCGCCCGAACTACTCGCCCTCACCCCGCCCCTTGCGGGCAGAGGTCAGGACTTAATGCAGAAGCGTCTTCGCCTTCGACCGCGTCAATCCTTCCGCAAAAGATACCGCCGTGTCCAGACCCCTGCCGCTGCCCAGTGCGACGACCGCCGGCCGGCTACGCGACAATAGCGCGTGGGCTGCGCTTTGGGTGGATTCGACGCTGACGGCGTCGATTCGCGCCACCAGTTCTTCCACCGTCAGGGGACGGCCATAGGCCAAAATGTGCCGCGCCAATTGTTCGGCCCGGGACGAGCAGCTTTCCAGCGCCATCAACAGGCCCGCCTTCATCTGCGCCTTGGCGCGGGCGATTTCGGCTTCGGTGAGGGTTTCCACCGCATCATTGATGACGTCGACGATCACTTCCATCATTTCCGGCGCGTCGCCGGGATCGGTGCCGGTGTAAAGGCCGAAAAAGCCGGTGTCGGCATAGGGCGCGTGGAAGGTGTAGATCGAGTAGCACAGGCCGCGCTTCTCGCGCACTTCCTGGAACAGCCGCGACGACATTCCGCCGCCGAGCATATTGGTGAAGACCTGCAGCGAGAACAGCGACAGGTCGGTCTGCGGCACGCCTTCCAGCGCCAGCGTCAGGTGCGCCTGTTCGAGGTCGCGGTGCACCACGCGCGAGCCGCCCTGGCCGAACATCGCCGGTTGCGGCTTCGGCCCGGGCGTGGCGTCGAAGCTGGCAAATTTCTGCGCTGCTTCCTCCACCACGCGCTTGTGGTCAACAGCACCGGCGGCCGCCACCACCATGTCGGGCCCGCGGTAATGCGTGGAGAGATAGCCGCGCAGCATGTCGCGATCGAATTTCTTCAGCGTCTTGGCGGTGCCGAGCAGCGAGCGGCCCATCGGCTGGTCCGGAAAGCAGAGTTCGTTGAGGTGCTCGAACACGACGTCATCAGGCGTATCCTGCGCCGCGCCGATTTCCTGCACGATGACGCTCTTCTCGCGCTCGAGCTCATCGGGCACGAAGGACGGGTTGGTGAGGATGTCGGAGAGCACATCGAGCGCGAGCGGCACGTCGGCCTTCATCACCCGCGCATAATAGGCCGTGGTCTCGGTCGAGGTGCCAGCGTTGAGATCGCCGCCGACCGCCTCGATCTCCTCGACAATCTCGCGCGAGGAGCGCCGCGTCGTGCCCTTGAAAGCCATGTGTTCGAGCAGATGCGAGATGCCGTGCTCGTTTGGCTTTTCGTCGCGGCCGCCGACACCGGCCCAGACGCCGAGCGCCGCGGTTTCCAGATGCGGCATGGTGTCGGTGACGACGGTCAGGCCGGACGGCAGCTTGGTCACGTCGACACTCATCCGGTTACTCCCTGCTTCGCGGCACGGCTCACCGAGCGCACGAATCGCTCCACTTCGGCTGAATCGTTTTTCATCACCGTGATGTGTTCGGATTTGGTCATCAGGCCGTCGAGCCAGGCCGGCAGTTGCGGCCGCACGCCGCAGGCGGCTTCCACGGCATCGGGGAACTTGGCCGGATGCGCGGTCGACAGCACGATGTTGGGGATCTTCGAATCCGAGGTGTCGCGATCGGCCACCGCCAGCGCCACCGCGGTATGGGGATCGACGAGTTCGCCGGCCTCGCGCCAGGCGGTGCGGATCGCGGCCGAGGTTTCGGTCTCGTCGGCGCGGCCGGCGTCAAACTCCTCGCGGATCGCGGCCAGCATGGCATCCGGCAGCACGAAGCGGCCGGACTGCTTCAGCGAGGCCATCAGCCGGCGGACGCTGTCAGCATCGCGGCGGCTCGCCTCGAACAGCAGCCGCTCGAAATTCGAGGAGACCTGGATGTCCATCGAGGGCGAAGCAGAGGCGTGAACTTCGCGCACTTCATAGATGCCGGTTTTGAGCGTGCGCGGCAGGATGTCGTTGATGTTGGAGGCGATGCGGAGCCAGCGCACCGGCAGGCCCATTTTCTTGGCGACGTAGCCTGCAAAAATGTCGCCGAAATTGCCGGTCGGCACGGTAAAATCAACCGTGCGCGCGGGCGCGCCGAGCGCGACGGCCGAGGTGAAATAGTACACCACCTGGGCGACGATCCGAGCCCAGTTGATCGAGTTGACGCCCGACAGCGAGACCGCGTCGCGAAAGCCGTGATGGTTGAACATCGACTTCAGGATAGCCTGGCAATCGTCGAACGTGCCCTCGATCGCCAGCGCATGCACGTTGGCGGCGCCGGTCGTCGTCATCATCCGCCGCTGCACGTCGGAGATGCGCCCGTTCGGGAACAGCACGACCAGATCGACATTGTCGAGACCCGCGAACGCATCGACCGCGGCGCCGCCGGTGTCGCCCGAGGTCGCAACCACGATGGTGGTGCGCTGGTTGCGCTTGGCCAGCACGTGATCCATCAGCCGCGAGATCAACTGCATCGCGACGTCCTTGAACGCCAGCGTCGGGCCGTGGAACAGCTCCAGCACGAACTGGTTGGGGCTGACCTGATTCAGCGGCACCACCGCGGGATGGCGGAATGTGGCGTAGGCCTCATTCGCCATGCGACCGAGATCGGCGTCGGAGATTTCGCCTGCGGCAAACGGCTTGATCACGTCGACGGCGACTTCCCAATAGGGCCGGCCGAAGAAGGAGGCGATGGCCTCGCGCGATAGTTGCGGCCAGACCTCGGGCACATAGAGGCCGCCGTCGCGGGCGAGCCCGGTCAGCATCACATCGCAGAAACCCAGAACGGGGGCTTCCCCCCGCGTCGAAATATAGCGCGTCAAACCACCCTCCAAAGGCGCCAGCCCTATGCCAAGCCTTTGATACTGATCATGAATTAGATTTCGCCAAGCGCGAGGCGAGGAGTCACCATAAAGCGTTTTTGTGCCGAGGGGAAATGGCTCTTGGGCGAAAAAGGAAGGGCGCAGCTACCGCAAAATGCGCAATTGTCCATATGCGTTATTGCGAGCGCAGCGAAGCAATCCAGGTCCCGGCTCGGGGATGGATGGATTGCTTCGCGGAGCCTGTCATCACTGCGCGAGCGCAATTGCGCTCGTCGCGGGGCGCGCATTCGCGCGACCCGTTGGCTCGCAATGACGGAGGATGCAGTTTCGCGACCTCGCGACCCCTGCGCCCGACGGTTGCATCTCTCATTTGTAGGAGCGGGCAGAGCGCCCTCACCCGTACCGAAGCGCTTCGACCGGATCGAGCCGCGCGGCGCGCCAGGAGGGATAGAGCGTGGCGAGGAACGACAGCGTCAATGCCATGACCACAACGGCGGCGGTCTCTCCAAAATCGATCTCTGCCGGCAGCTTCGACAAGAAGTAGAGTTTTGGCGGAAACAGCTCGGTATTGGTGATCCAGGACAGAAATTGCCGGATCGTTTCGATATTCAGACAAACCAGCATGCCGACGAGCAATCCGGTCATCGTGCCGAGCACGCCGATCGCAGCACCTGCGATCAGGAACACCCGCATGATCGCGCCGCGCGAGGCGCCGACGGTGCGCAGAATGGCGATGTCGCTGCCCTTGTCCTTCACCAGCATGATCAGGCCCGACACGATGTTCAGCGCGGCGACCAGCACGATCAAGGTCAGGATCAGGAACATGACATTGCGTTCGACCTGGAGCGCTGCGAAGAAGGCCGAGGTCCGCCGCCTCCAATCGACCAGGAACACCGGCCGCCCTGCCGCGTCAGCCACCGGCCTGCGAAAACTGTCGACCTTGTCCGGGCTGCCTTCGATGAAAACTTCGATGGCGCTCACGTCATTGCCACGGTTGAAATAGGCCTGTGCCTCGGCGAGCGGCAGAAACACCATGACGGAATCATATTCCGACATGTCGATGCTGAACACCGCCGCAACCTTGTACGGCTTGATACGGGCGTTCGTGCCCTTCGACTTCACGGCTCCATCCGGCGCGACCAGCGTGATGTTGTCGCCGGCACGCAGCGACAATTGATCGGCAAGCCGGCGGCCGATGGCGACCCCCTGCCCCTGATTGAACCCATCCAGCGAGCCCTGCTGGATGTTGCCGGCGATCGCGGCGAGTTTGTTCAGATCATCGGAGCGAATGCCGCGAATGAGGACGCCGGAAGCATTGTGCGCCGACGATGCCAGCGCCGGGCCGTCCACGACGGGAGCGGCGAGCTTGATGTCTGGAACCCGCCTGATGCGCTCCGTAACATCCTCCCAGTCCGTCAGCGGCGACTCCAGCGGCTGCACCAGAAGATGGCCGTTCAGGCCGACGATCTTGTCCACCAGTTCCTTGCGGAAGCCGTTCATGACGGCCATCACGATAATCAGCGTCGCCACGCCGAGCATGATGCCGAGGAAGGAAAAACCGGCGATGACGGAAATGAAGCCTTCCTTGCGCCGCGCCCGCAAGTAGCGCCCGGACACGAGCCATTCGAATGCCGAAAACGGCAGGGGACGCGGGACCTTTTCCATGGTCCATTCATAGCGCGTTTTCGGGACGATTCGTGCGCCAGCTTCAAAGAATGAGCTTCATCCACCGCCATATTCCCGCCATTCCGGGAGCGGCAGCAAAGCGAGCGGCGCTGCGTCAAGCTCTTCTTCGGGACATCAAGTCCGATACTGTTCGTCGCTGACTTTTTCCATCCAGTCGACGGCCTTGCCGTCGAGCCGCTCCTGAATGGCAATGTGCGTCATCGCCGTTGCCGGCGTCGCGCCATGCCAGTGTTTTTCGCCCGGCGGAAACCAGATGACGTCGCCCGGATGAATTTCCTCGACGCGCCCGCCCCAGACCTGCACCCAGCCGCGGCCGGAGGTGACGATCAACGTTTGGCCCAGCGGATGGGTGTGCCATGCCGTGCGCGCGCCCGGCTCGAATGTGACGTGGGCGCCGGCGACGCGCGCGGGATTTGCGGCCTGGAATAGCGGGTCGACGCGCACGCTGCCGGTGAAGTATTCCGCAGGCCCCTTGCCGGACGGCTGTGAGCCGCTTCGCTTGATTTCCATCGTTGCGCTCCTTGCTTTTGCCCGGACAGGGGGCGTGGCGCCAGCCACCAACACGGCGAGGCCGGTGGCTGCGATGAGGCCTCGTCGCGTGATCATGGCGCTCCCAGGATTGGTGTCGGCGGTTCGATATCCTTGGCAGTTCAACCCACGTCCGGCATCTGCTCCAGCAGCTTGTCGAGTGTGATCGGATAATCGCGCACCCGGACGCCGGTCGCGTTGTAGACCGCGTTGGCAACCGCGGCCGCTACACCGCAGATGCCGAGCTCGGCGACGCCCTTGGCCTTCATCGGCGACGACATCGGATCGGTCTCATCGAGGAAGAACATGTCCTGATGCGGAATGTCGGCATGAACCGGCACTTCATAGCCGGCGAGGTCATGGTTGACGAAGAAGCCGGCCCGCTTGTCGACCACGAGCTCCTCCATCAGCGCCGCGCCAACGCCCATCGTCATCGCCCCGATCACCTGGCTGCGGGCCGTCTTCGGATTGAGAATACGGCCAGCGGCGCATACCGCCAGCATCCGGCGCACCCGGATCTCGGCGGTGGCGGCATCGACGCCGACTTCGACAAAATGTGCGCCGAAGGTCGATTGCTGGTACTTCTTGTCGAGATCGCCGTATTCGATGCCGTCTTCGGCCATGAGGGCGGCATCGGCCGCGGCTTGCGCCAACGGCACGCGGCGATTGCCTGCGCGCACTTCGCCATCGGCGAATTCGGCTTCCGCGGAGTTGAAACCGAGTTTCTGCGCGATCGCTTCGCGCAGCTTGACGCATGCGGCATAAAC
The DNA here is from genome assembly GCF_009930815.1 of Bradyrhizobium sp. CCBAU 051011. Taxonomy (NCBI): domain Bacteria; kingdom Pseudomonadati; phylum Pseudomonadota; class Alphaproteobacteria; order Hyphomicrobiales; family Nitrobacteraceae; genus Bradyrhizobium; species Bradyrhizobium sp. CCBAU 051011. The sequence goes on from NZ_CP022222.1 coordinate 1,599,881, forward strand.
GCCCGCGGTCGAATTGTTGCCGCCGAATTGCCCGCCGGATCCGGCCGACACCGGGAAGGCCGAGTCGCCGAGACGCACCACCACCTTCTCTAGCGGCACGCCCATCATCTCGGCCGCAGTCTGCGCGATGATGGTATAGCTGCCGGTGCCGATGTCGGTCATGTCGGTCTCGACCGTAACAACGCCGCTGCCGTCGAGCCGCACGCGCGCAGCCGACTTCACCAGCAAATTGTTGCGGAACGCGGCGGCCGTGCCGATGCCGATCGCCCAGCGTCCGTCACGGACCCTGCCGGGCTGCGGATTGCGCTTGCTCCAGCCGAAACGTTCGGCCCCGGTGCGGAAGCACTCGGTGAGCTGACGCTGTGAGAACGGCCGATCCGCCTTTTCCGGATCGATCTGGGTATCGTTGAGAATCCGAAACTCGATCGGATCGATGCCGAGTTTTTCGGCCATTTCGTCGATCGCGATCTCCAGCGCCATCATGCCGGAAGCCTCGCCCGGCGCGCGCATGGCGTTGCCTTCGGCAAGATTCAGCGCCGCAAGACGGGTCGCAGTCATCCGGTTGGCCCCGGCGTAGAGCAACCGCGTCTGACTGACGGCGCCCTCAGCCCTGCCGCCGGGCAGATTGCCCGACCACTCTTCATGACCGATGGCCGTAATCTTGCCGTCCCTGTTGGCGCCGATGCGAATGCGCTGGATCGTCGCCGGGCGATGCGTCGTATTATTGAACATCAGTGGGCGCTGCAGCGCCACCTTCACCGGCCGCCCGGCGGCGCGCGCCCCCAGCGCCGCGAGCAACGCATCCGATCGCACGAATAGCTTGCCGCCGAAGCCGCCGCCGACGAAGGGCGAGACCAGGCGCACATTCTCCTTGGCGATACTGAGGGTCTTTGCGACGTCGCTCACTCCCCAGGCGATCATCTGGTTCGAGGTCCAGAGCGTGAGCTTGTCACCGTTCCAGGCGGCGATCGAGGCGTGCGGCTCCATCATCGCATGCGCCTGATCGGGCGTGGTGTAGGTGGCGTCGAGCTGAACCGGCGCTGCCGAGAACGCACCGGAAAAATCGCCGCGCGCAGTATCGGCCGGACCGCCGAACAAGGGTCGCGGCTGACCGGTATCCTTCACCGCCGCGAGGTCGAAGGCGCCTTCCACCCGGACATAATCGACGCGGACGAGTGCCGCCGCAGCGCGTGCCTGCTCAAAGGTATCGGCAACCACAAGTGCGATCGCCTGATGATAGTGCTCGATCTCGGGACCGCCGAGAAGCCTCGCCGTGTTGCGCTCGCCCTTGTCGAGCTTTCCGGCGTTGTCGGCCGTGACGATGGCGCGCACGCCGGGCGCGGCCCTGGCCGCAGCGAGGTCAATCCGGGCAATCCGCCCCTTGGCGATCGCCGAACCGACGACGTAGCCGTAGGCGGGGTTCGAAACGACATCGTGACGCTCATAGGCGTAAGGCGCCGTACCGGTGGTCTTGAGCGGACCATCGACGCGATCGGCGGGCTTGCCGATTACCTTGAGCTGATCGATCGGGTTGGTCGTGGCTGGGGTTTCGAATTTCATGGATCAGCCTTTCGCCTCAGTCAGCACGGCGCCGAGCGTGCGCTCGGCCAGCGACAGCTTGAATGCGTTCTGGCGCGTTGGCCTGGCGTCGGCGAGCAGCTGCGCGGCGACGGCCTTGGCGCCGCGCGGCAGCTGGGCCTCGGCCGCCTCGACCCGCCAGGGCTTGTGGGCGACGCCGCCAAGCGCGACGCGCCCGGTGCCGTCGCGCTGCACGATCGCGGCAACCGAGACCAGCGCAAAGGCATAGGAGGCGCGGTCACGTACCTTGCGATAGATCTGCTTGCCACCGACGGGTTTTGGCAATGTCACCGCCGTGATCAGTTCGCCGGGCATCAAGCTCGTCTCGATATGCGGCGTGTCACCCGGCAGACGGTGCAATTCGGCAATTGGAATGCTTCGCGTCGCACCATCCGGCCGCACGGTTTCCACCGTCGCGTCGAGCGTTCGCATCGCTACCGCCATATCGCTCGGATGCGTCGCGATGCAGGCATCGCTGGCACCAATGACGGCATGCTGGCGGCTGAATCCGCCGATCGCGGCGCAGCCGCTGCCGGGCTTCCGTTTATTGCAGGGCTGGTTAGTGTCATAGAAGTAGGGGCAGCGCGTCCGCTGCAGCAGATTTCCCGCCGTGGTCGCCATGTTGCGCAGTTGTCCCGAGGCGCCCGCCAGCAACGCGCGCGACAGCACGGCATAGTCGCGCCGCACGCGCGCGTCGGCCGCGAGATCCGTATTGCGCACCAGCGCGCCGATCCGCAATCCGCCCTCCGGCGTCGCTTCGATCTTGTCGAGCGCAAGGCCATTGACGTCGACGAGATGCGACGGCGTCTCGATCTCGAGCTTCATGAGGTCGAGCAGATTGGTGCCGCCGGCAATGAATTTGGCGTCCGGCCTGCGCAGGACGGAGGCTGCTGCCTCGGCCGGCGTGCGGGCGCGCTCGTAGCTGAATGACTTCATGCAGGCCTCCCGGCGACTTCAGAGATCGCCTCGGCAATGTTGGAATAAGCGCCGCAACGGCAGATGTTGCCGCTCATGCGCTCGCGCAGTTCGCTATTGGTGAATTGCGGCGCCGCGTTGAGGTCGGCGCTGACATGGCTGGGGATGCCGACCTTGATTTCATCGAGCACCGCGACCGCCGAACAGATCTGCCCCGGCGTGCAATAGCCGCACTGAAAACCGTCATGCTTGACGAAGGCAGCCTGCATCGGATGCATGTTCTCGGGCGTGCCCAGGCCTTCGATGGTCGTGATGCTGTCGCCCTGATGCATGACGGCCAGCGTCAGGCAGGAATTGATCCGCCGTCCGCCAACGATCACCGTGCAGGCGCCGCACTGGCCGTGATCGCATCCCTTCTTGCTGCCGGTGAGATGCAGATGCTCGCGCAGCGCATCGAGCAGCGTGGTCCGGGTATCGAGCGCGATTTCCCGCAGGCTTCCGTTCACGTTGAAGGAGACCTTCGACATGGAGACGGCGTCAGCCTGCGCAGGAACCGCAGGGGTTTGCGCATAGGCAAGGGGTGCTGTGCCGAAAGCCACCGATGCGGCGGTTCCCAGCAATAATTTCCTCCGTGATACCTCGAAGTCGCTCGGACCTTGCATGTCGTGTTCCCATTCTGATGTCGTTCTGAAGCGCTTCGGCGCGCGTACCGGCGTCCGCCTCAAGCATCCTGTAACTGCGCCACGTTTCGGCTGTTCCTTGCCGGCGTTCACGTTTGAAAGAGCGTGAGAAGGACTGCGCCTTGCGGTGCTTCGCAAGCTAACGGCTGCGCGGGGTCGGGATTAGATGGTATAATCAGCTTGCACTTATGAAATGGATTCATGAATGGCGCGTCAGAACATCAACGATCTCCTCGCCTTCCTGGTGGTGGCGCGCGAGCGAAGTTTTACGCGGGCGGCGGCGCAGCTCGATGTTTCGCAATCCGCGCTCAGTCATACGATCCGCGGGCTGGAGGAGCGGCTTGGCCTGCGGCTCCTGACCCGCACCACCCGCAGCGTCGCCCCGACGGAGGCGGGCGAGCGGCTGATGCGAACGCTGGCGCCAAAGCTGGAGGAGATCGACGCCGAACTTTCCGCGCTCACCGAGTTGCGCGACAAGCCGGCCGGCACCATCCGCATCACCGCGGCCGAACACTCGGCCAACACGATTCTGTGGCCTGCACTGTCAAAACTGCTGCCGCGATATCCCGACATCAAGGTCGAGGTGAACATCGACTACGGTCTGACCGACATCGTCGCGGAACGTTACGACGCCGGCATTCGCCTCGGCGAGCAGGTGGCCAAGGACATGGTCGCGGTGCGGATCGGGCCTGATTTCCGCATGGCGGTGGTCGGCGCGCCCAGCTATTTCGCTGTTCATCCCAGGCCCGGCAAGCCGCAGGACCTGACGAGCCATCGCTGCATCAATATCCGCCTGCCGACCTATGGCGGAATCTATGCCTGGGAGTTCGAGAAGCGCGGACGCAGCCTGAAGGCCCGCGTCGAGGGTCAACTGGTGTTCAATAACATGGCGTTGCGGATGAACGCCGTTCTCGACGGGCTTGGGCTTGCCTATCTGCCGGAGGACCAGGTGCAGCCGCATCTCGCCGACGGCCGCCTGATGCGGGTGCTGGCGGACTGGTGTCCGCCATTCCCGGGCTATCACCTCTATTACCCGAGCCGCCGCCAGCCGACCCCGGCCTTCGTCGTGCTGGTCGCGGCGCTGCGCTACAGGGGCTGATGCGGCTCAAAACAAAGAGGGCCGCAGGCGAACCTGCGGCCCTCTCTCCTGGAAGGGTCTGTCTTAGTTGCTTGTGCAGACCTTCATGGTCTTCATGCCGGTTTCGGCCTCCGTTTTGGTTTTGAACGTGCCGTTGTCGACGATGGTGACGGTCGTCGTGGTCGGCTTGGTATCGACCACCGTGCATTTCTTGGTGGTGGCGTCGCGCACCACGTAGAACTCGGCGGCAACCGCGCTTCCGGCGACCGCCGACGCGGCAAGGACAAGCGTTCCGATCATCAGAAATTTCTTCAAGGCGTCCTCCTCGGGATTCCTCCAATGATGCAACCGGCAACGCGCAAAGAAACCGCTTGTTCCAGTTTTTCCCGGATCTCTGGACCTCGGACGAAGCGGCGGGTTAGCTCTCCGGGATCCCTTCCAGTCCCTTGAGATATTTGAGCCCCGCGACCGCCAGCAGCTCGGTGTCGGTTTCGCCCGCCTCGCAGCGCTGCCGGATAAAGCGCTGGAGACCCGTCCGGCGGGCGTCGTTGTCATCGATACCGCTATGGATCAGCCGGTAGACGCTCCACGCCCGCGCAAAGGCTACCGCTACGATATCCGGGCTGTGCATCCAGCTCTCCTTCAGTCGTCAGGGGATCATTTTGCCAGTTTTTCCCAATAGTGACCAAGCCGATCTTTGGCTATCCCTTCCGGCTATCCCGCGGTGCGGGACATCATGCCGCCGGCTTTTCGCCGATCGCAGGCCACGTGATCACGGCATGGAACAAAGTCAATCTCGGGAACTTGTGTCAGGTATCGCGATCAAGCGATTGGGAGGACTCCTGCATGAGACGTATCGTTCTGATTGGCGCGGCATTGATTGCTTCGCTGGCAATGACCCTGTCCGCGTCCGCCAGAATGGGGATCGCATCCTTGACCTCAGAGGACGGCGCCGTAGTCCAGGTCAAGCACGGGCGCGGCCATCACGGGCACAAGCACCGAGGCCGCGGTCATCACTACGGATGGTACAGAGGTCGCGGTCATCACAAGTGGCGCCATCATCGTCGCCATCATCACTGGTAGGTCTTCGCTGAGTTCGCCTATCGTCATCCCATTGCCCGGACGAAAAGCGAATTAGCGGCACGAACGGGTCGCGCCCACGTGGCGCGACCGGTTCAGCAATCATCGAACGGCGCAGACGGCGCTCAGCCCAATCCCATTTCGACGGCGATCCGGATCAGGTCCGAGTGGTTCTTGGCACCGAGCTTCTGCTTGAGCAGCGAGGTGGTGTTGGCCACCGTCTTGTAGGAAATCTCCAGCGCATCGGCCACTTCGACGATCTTGTCGCCACGGCCCAATAGCCGCAGGATTTCCAGTTCGCGCGCCGTCATTTGCGACGCCGGATTGGCCTTGATCGAAGCGCCCGAAAAGGTCACCGCTTCCGCCAGTTGCGGCGAGATGAAATTGTCCCCCGCGGCCACCTTGCGGACCGCCTTCACCAGCATCCTCGGATCGTCGCCCTTCGCGACATAGCCCTGCGCGCCCATCTCGATGGCGCGAACCACGAACGCCGGATCGTCATTCATGCTGAACATGATGATCTTGGCGGCCGGATCGTCCTTGCGGATGCGCCGCATCAGCTCAAAGCCGGAAACGTCGGGAAGCTTGATATCGATCACCGTAACGTCGGGCTTCCTGGTGACATAGGCGCGGTGGCCGGATTTGGCGTCGGTGGCCTCCTCGATCTTCACGGAATTGTCCGACGCAAACAGCGACCGGCAGCCCGACAGCACCACCGGGTGGTCGTCGACGATCAGGACCTTCGTTGCCGATCTGGTAGAATTTTGCATCATCTATCCCCCTTGAGGAATAAATAGGCGGTTGACGGTATTTGAAAAGAGAAATCTTGGGTTGCGGGAACTTAGAATAGCGAAAATGTGGGAAAGATTTTCTCTACGAACACGGTTGCTGCTGCCGCTCGGCCTGACGTTCGTGGCCGCGCTGCTGGCCGGGGCGGTTTCGCTCCAGATCTTCGCCACGGCGCAACTTATGGAGGAAACCGAGCCGGCGGCTCGCTCGGCTAGAGCGGTTGCGGCTGCGCTCAACAGTGCACTTCGCACCTCAGCCAATCCCCAGGAAACGCTCGATGCCTTCGTGCAATCGCTGGGCGCCGCCGAAACCATCCGCTTTCGCGGCCTAGGAACCGGCCCCGATGCTCCTCCGGAGGGGCCCCCCCTGGGAAGAGTGCCAGGCTGGTTCATCCGCCTCCTCGTCATACCCGAATTCAGGGCCGCCTTCCCGGTAACGATTGAGGGCAAGCAGGTCGGCAACATCGTGTTTGCACCCGACATGTCCGCCGACATCTACGAAAAATGGATCGGATTTCTGGCGATCGCCTGCTCCGGAATTGGCCTGATGCTGCTGACGGGGGTCATTGCCCACTTCACGGCGCGCTCCGCCCAGAGGCCGCTGCAAAATCTCGGCGACGGCCTGACCCGCATGCGAACGGGCGATTACGATCAGCTCATTACCCCGTCCGGGCCGCCCGAGATCCGCAGAAGCGCGCAGGAAGCCAATGAACTCGCCCGCACCCTGCATCGCCTCAGCCAGGATAATCGCAGCCTGCTGCGCCGGATCGTATCGCTGCAGGATGACGAGCGACAGGACATGGCGCGCGAGCTTCACGACGAACTCGGGCCGCTGTTGTTCGGGATCCGCGCCAACACGGTGGTGCTGCTGGAATCGATTCCCTCCGGCGAAGCCGAATTGAGGAGCGCCGCCGAGGGAATCCTGCAGTCCGTCGAAACATTGCAGCACGCGAACCGCCGTATCCTCGACCGGCTGCGGCCGCTCTACATTCAGGAGCTTGGGCTAGAGAGGAGCATCCAGACACTGTTGCGGAATGCGAAGGCGCAGGCGGCCGAGCTCAAGGTGACCTCCGAGATCGACGTGACACTGAACGAAGTCGACGGCCTGCTGTCGCAGACAGTCTATCGCGTGATTCAGGAAGCGGTGACGAACGTGCTTCGCCACGCCAAGGCGAATGCGATGCACGTCGCAGCGAGAATCCATGATCGCGAAGTGATCGTGGAAATCTCCGATGACGGCGTGGGCTTTCCGGCGGATCGGATGTTCGGCCGTGGATTGACCGGAATGCTGGAGCGTGCTCGGGCGCTCAGTGGGACGCTCGAACTCTTGCGCGAGGCGGGACGCACCTGCGTTCGTTGCCGGCTTCCGGCGGGCGACGCCGCTTCCAATGCGCGCGGCGCAAAGCAAGTCTGACCGGAGTTTGTGGTCAGGCTTGCCTCAGTTCGGTGCGCTGCAAACAGAGGAACGAAGCCTAACCGGCATAGTCCTGCATGCAAGCAGCGGGCTGCTGCGATTCCACCACCGGCATGCAATGGGACGCTTGAATTTTTCCGTCGCGCGTAAAGGTGAAGGCGATGCGCACCGGCTTGCCTTCGTAGCTCAGATAATCGAGGACGACGCCGTCGGCGGTCGGCCTGATTTCCTCCAGCCCGAATGCGGTAGGTGCGAGCGCACCGAGGCGCGGACGCCAATAGGATTCGAGCTCGGCGCGACCTTCGCTCACCTTGGCCTCGCCGCACTGGCAATTGAGCATCGCGTCGTCGGCATAGAGGTCGAGCAATGTCGACAGGTCGCGATTCCGGCACGCGTCCAGCCAGTCGACCACCAAACCTATTTCATCGAAATCCTCAGCCAAATTCGCAATCCCATCCTCGTCGCGATAGCTGTCGGGTGCCGACGCGGGTGACGGGGTATGACGATCGTCATGAATAGATACTGAACGACCCATTGTCCGATACTCTCACTGTGGAACCGCAACGATTGTGCGGAACAAACGTTCCGAGAGGCTAGACCGGTACAATACGGGGAGTTGCTATCGGGCGCGGCGCTGCCCGCGCCACCACACGCCGAAGGCAATGACGACCGCGAACGCCAGCGTGAACCAGGTAATGGCGTATTGCATGTGATCGTCCTTGAGATGCACGGAGAGCGCGCCAGGCTTCGGGATGCCGCTCTCCGGCACGGGCGCTTCCAGATCGATGTAAAACGGCGCGACGGCCTTGCCGCTCTCGCCCCAGCCCAGCGCGCGCGCCATCGCCAGATGATCGCGGGTGAACCAAAGTCGTTTCGCAACGCTCTCCGCCGGCGTCAGCGCGCCTGCATTTTCGGGAAAGCGGATGTAGCCCGTGAGCTGCGCGGGATCACCGGTGATCAGCCGGCGCACGGCGCGATCCTGCTGATTGCGATCCTGCATGGTGTTTTGGACGAAGCCGGCATTAACCACGATGGTGTTGCCGTCGGCCAGTTGCACCGGCAGGAAAGCCCAGGTGCCGGGGCCCGAGACGTCGTCGCGAACCGCGGAGCCGGCGCTGTAGACCATCGCATCCGGCAAGGGCGCGTAGGTCGCGGTGAAGCTGACGCGGCGGAATTCGTCCTTGACCGGGGTCAGCGAAGGCCATTGCGCCGCTGCCGGCAGGGCTTCGGGCGCGGCCACCAGGCGCTCGTTAAGCCTTGCGATCAGCGCGTGCTTCTCGACGCGGCGCTGCAATTGCCAGATGCCAAGTCCGCTGAAGGCCATCACCATCACAAGCGTGAAAATGGCAAAGCCGGCGACCGCCGGCCGCCGTGACGAGAGCGCTCTCATTTCGGCTCGCGGTCGATCAGGCGGCCGGGCGCGGCCTTGTGATGGAATTGCAGCGCGATCAGAAGCGACTTCATCGAGCGCAACGGCAGCAGCGTGGTTGCCGCGATCAGCGGCAGCCAGAGTGCCGCATGCAGCCAGAACGGCGGTTGATACTTGACCTCCACGATCAGGGCGGCGGTGACGACGATGGCGCCTGCCAGCATGATGATGAAGATCGCGGGCCCGTCGCCGGCATCGATGAAGGCATAGTCGAGCCCGCATGATTCGCAATTCGGGCGCAAGTCGAGGAAACCCGCATAGAGCTTGCCCTTGCCGCAGCGTGGGCAGCGGCAGGCGATGCCGCGGAGTGCGCTCTGGGTGATCGTGGGTTGCGTCTGATCCATCTATCTCCTCCCTTCTCCCTAGCAGGAGAAGGAAAAGCAAAGGGGCGGCCTTCCGACCGCCCCTTCTAGCACGTCAAGCCTGCATCAGTGGCCGGCCACGGGCCCTGCGCCGCGGAACCAGACGTAGATGCAGATGAACAGGAACAGCCACACCACGTCGACGAAGTGCCAGTACCAGGCGGCGAATTCGAAGCCGAGATGCTGCTTCGGCGTGAAGTGGCCGGCATAGGCGCGGAACAGGCAGACCAGCAGGAACACGGTGCCGACTAGCACGTGGAAGCCGTGGAAGCCGGTCGCCATGAAGAAGGTCGCGCCGTAGATGTTGCCGGAGAAGCCGAACGTGGCGTGGGCGTATTCATAGGCCTGCACGCAGGTGAAGGTGGCGCCGAGCAGCACGGTGAGGATCAGGCCGTACTTCAGACCCTGACGGTCGTTCTCGAGCAGCGCGTGGTGCGCCCAGGTGACGGTGGTGCCCGAGGTCAGCAGCAGCAGCGTGTTGAGCAGCGGCAGATGCCAGGGGTCGAAGGTCTCGATGCCCTTCGGCGGCCAGGTGCCCGGCACGCTGCAGGCGCCGGCAGCCGTGCCCGGACCGCAGCCGAACACCGCATCGCGGGTGGCGTGGATCGCGTCCGCCGGGAACAGCGCGGAATTGAAGAAGGCCCAGAACCAGGCGACGAAGAACATCACCTCGGAGGCGATGAACAGGATCATGCCGTAGCGGTGGCTGATCTGCACCACGCGGGTGTGGTCGCCCTTGTACTGGGCTTCGCGGATCACGTCGCCCCACCAGCTCGCCATGGTGTAGAGCACGCCGATGGTGCCGACACCGAAGATGACCGGGGCCGCCGCGGTCATGTGATGCATCCAGGTGATCGCACCCACCGCCATGATGAAGGCCGAGATCGAGCCGACGACCGGCCACGGGCTCGGATCGACGAGGTGGTAGTCGTGGTGCTTCGCGTGCGCCGTAGCCATTGCGGTCTCTCCGTTAGATGTGCCGTTCCCTTCGGCACATATTCGTCTCAAATTTCAAAGCCGAAACCCGTTAGATACGGAATCCAGCGGTCATAGGTTTCTCACAAGTTTCCCTTGCGCTTGTCGCCTTCGCCGGCTGCCACGGGCTTCGGCGCCGGATCGCGCACGGGATAGAAGGTGTAGGACAGCGTGATGGTTTTCAGCCCGTCGTTCTCGCTGTCCTTGGCCAGCGCCGGATCGACGTAGAAAACCACGGGCATTTCGCGCTTCTCGCCCGGACCCATGGTCTGTTCGGTGAAGCAGAAGCAGTTGATCTTCTGGAAATAGGCGCCGACCGTGAGCGGTGCGACGTTGTAGGCCGCGACGCCGGCGGTAGCGCGCGCCGCCTGATTGGTCACGGTGTAGAATACGGTGATGACCTCGCCGATCCGGACCTCGATCTCGTTCTGCTCGGGCTCGAACTTCCAGGGCAGGCCGGGACCAACATTGGCGTCGAACCGCACGGAGATCTTGCGGGCAAGCGGCGCGTCCGACGGCGCCGAGGTCGCAACCTGGGTGGTACCGTTGAAGCCGGTGGCGCGGCAGAACCAGTCGTAGAAGGGCACGGCGGCATAGGAGGCGCCGACCATGAACACCACGACAAAACCGCAGATCGACGCCACCAGCGCATCGCGGGTCAGCGTCCGACGCGCGGCGATCTTTTCGCCTTCCGCCCTGCCCTCGCTGATCTGCGGCTCGTTCTGCATCTCAATCACATCGGCCGGACGAGAACGGCCGGCCCCTTGACCATGGTGACCGCGAAGAACAGCACGACGAGAACGCCGAGCGCGAGCGCAATGGCGATCGAGCGATGACGGCGGCTTCTTTTCTGCGCCTCGGTGAGGACGATTCCATCTGGCTGCTGCTTGTTGTCCATGCGCTCGCCATACGCCCCCTACCCGACCAAAGGCATAACGGCGCGGATCGCCGGTGCGACCGCGCGGACGACGACCTCGAGCAGGAGGGTCGCAAACAGCGCGAACAAATATAGGATCGAGAAGGCAAAGAGCCGGCGCGTCGCGCGGCCCGCCTGCTTGCCCACGCGGTGGCGGTAGACGTCGATGGCAAGCCACATCATGCCGGCGCCAAGCACGAGTGAGACGACACCGTAGACCGCGTCGAAATAGCCGAGCGGCCAGGGCGCAAACGCGGTCGCGACCAGCACGACGGTGTAAAGCAGGATCTGCAGGCGCGTCGCGTCGGGACCGGCGACGACGGGCAGCATCGGCACGCCGGCGCGGGCGTAATCGTCGGAACGGAACAGCGCCAGCGCCCAGAAATGCGGCGGCGTCCAGAAGAAGATGATGAGGAACAGGAGCACCGGCTCCATCGACAGCGAGCCGGTGGCGGCGGCCCATGCCACCACAGGCGGCAGCGCGCCGGCGGCGCCGCCGATCACGATGTTCTGCGCAGTCCAGCGCTTTAGCCACATGGTGTAGATCACGACATAGAAGAAGATCGTGAACGCTAACAGCCCGCCGGCCAGCCAGTTGACGAGGACGCCGAGCGTCATCACAGCGAAGAACGAAAGCGTCAGGCCGAACGCCATCGCTTCGCCGGCGGTGATGCGGCCGCGCGGGATCGGCCGGTTCGCGGTGCGCGACATCTTGGCGTCGATGTCGCCCTCAAGCGCCATGTTCAGCGCGCCCGAGGCGCCGGCACCGACCGCGATGCAGAGGATCGAGGTGAACGCCAGGATTGGATGGACGTAGCCCGGCGCGATCACGAGGCCGACCAGCGCGGTGAAGATCACGAGGGACATCACCCGCGGCTTCAAGAGCGCAATGTAGTCGCCGACTTCCGCCTCGGAAATCCGAGGCCGAACATCGATGGCGTTATGGTCGACTACCGACAAGATCTATCTCGCTTCATCAAGGCCGCGGCGCGCAACGGATGCGCGCCGCGAATAACCGTTTACTGTACGCGCGGCAGCACTTCGAACTGGTGGAAGGGCGGCGGCGACGTCAGCGTCCATTCCAGCGTGGTGGCGCCCGCGCCCCACGGATTGGCCTCCGCCGCCTGCTTCTTCACGAAGGCGTCGATCACGCCCCAGATGAAGATCAGCACGCCGAAGCCCGAAATGTAGGAGCCGACCGAGGACACCAGGTTCCAGCCGGCGAACGCGTCTGGATAGTCGACATAGCGGCGCGGCATGCCCGACAGGCCGAGGAAGTGCTGCGGGAAAAACACCAGGTTGACGCCGATGAAGGTGATCCAGAAGTGCAGCTTGCCGATGAATTCCGAATACATGTAACCCGACATCTTCGGGAACCAGTAGTACCAGCCGGCGAAGATCGCGAACACGGCGCCGAGCGACAGCACGTAGTGGAAGTGCGCGACGACGTAGTAGGTTTCCTGCAGCACGCGGTCGACGCCGGCATTGGCCAGCACGACGCCGGTGACGCCACCGACCGTGAACAGGAAGATGAAGCCGATCGACCACAGCATCGGGGTGCGGAATTCGATCGAGCCGCCCCACATCGTGGCGATCCAGGAGAAGATCTTCACGCCGGTCGGCACTGCGATCACCATGGTAGCGGCGACGAAATAGGCCTGCGTCGCCGACGACATGCCGACGGTGTACATGTGGTGCGCCCACACCACGAAGCCGATGCCGCCGATCGCGACCATGGCGTAGGCCATGCCGAGATAGCCGAACACAGGCTTGCGCGAGAAGGTCGAGACGATCTGGCTGACCATGCCGAAGCCGGGCAGGATCAGGATGTACACTTCGGGATGGCCGAAGAACCAGAACAGGTGCTGGAACAGCAGCGGGTCGCCGCCGCCGTCGGCAGCGAAGAAGGTGGTGCCGAAATTGCGGTCGGTCAGCATCATGGTGATGGCGCCGGCCAGCACCGGCAGCGACAGCAGGAGGAGGAACACCGTCACCAGGATCGACCACACGAACAGCGGCATCTTGTGCAGGGTCATGCCCGGCGCGCGCATGTTGAAGATCGTGGTGATGAAGTTGATGGCGCCGAGGATCGAGGAGGCACCGGCCAGATGCAGCGACAGGATCGCGAAGTCGACCGCCGGTCCCGGATGGCCCGATGTCGACAGTGGCACATACATGGTCCAGCCCGCGCCGACGCCGTTGGCGCCCGGTTCACCTTCGACGAAGGTGGACATCAAGAGCAGCGCGAAGGATGCCGGCAGCAGCCAGAACGAGATGTTGTTCATGCGCGGGAACGCCATGTCGGGCGCGCCGATCATCAGCGGCACGAACCAGTTGCCGAAGCCGCCGATCATCGCCGGCATCACCATGAAGAAGATCATGATCAGGCCGTGCGAGGTCACGAACACATTGTAGGTGTGGGATTCGTGGAAGAGCTGGACGCCGGGATACATCAGCTCGACGCGGATCGCGATCGACATCGCAGCCCCGATGATACCCGCGAAGATCGCGAAGATAAGGTACATCGTGCCGATGTCCTTATGGTTCGTCGAATAGACCCAGCGCCGCCATCCGGTCGGATTGGCATGCGCATGGTCGTCATGGGCGTGATCGTGATGTGTCGCAGCGGTCGTTGCCATTTTGAAATCCTGCCTTGCAGTCCCTTTGCGGACCTTTTCAGGTCCCGTCGCCCTTGTCCCTTGCTTACCCCTTGGCCCGCGCCTTACTGCGCGGCCTGGCCACCAGCCGAAGCGTAAGTGTTCGCCGGGTTGGTCGCATATTTCTTCTTCGCCGCCTCAACCCAGGAAGCGAATTCCTGGTCGGTCACCACCTTGACTGCGATCGGCATGAAGGCGTGATCCTTGCCGCACAGTTCGGAGCACTGGCCGTAATACATGCCGACCTTGGTCGCCTTGAACCAGGTCTCGTTGAGCCGGCCGGGGATCGAGTCGATCTTGATGCCGAACGAAGGCACGGCGAACGCGTGGATCACGTCGGCGCCGGTGGTCTGGACCCGGATCACCTTGTTGACCGGCACCACCATCTCGTTGTCGACGCCGAGCAGGCGCGGCTGCTTGTCCTGCGCCATCAGCGAATCGAACTCGAACTTGCCGTTATCCGGGTAAGCGTAGCTCCAGTACCACTGCTTGCCGGTGACCTTCACGGTAAGGTCGGCCTTGGGAATGTCGAGCTGCTGGAACAGCAGGCGGAACGACGGCACCGCGATACCGACCAGGATCAGCACCGGGATCAGGGTCCAGGCCACCTCGATGAGCGTGTTGTGGGTGGTCTTGGAGGGAACCGGATTAGCGTTGGCGTTGAACTTCACGACCACGATAACCAGCAGCGCCAGCACGAACAGGGTGATCAGCGTGATCAGCACCAGCAGCAAATTGTGGAAGCTGATGATGTTTTCCATCACAGGGGTCGCGGCTTCCTGCAGCGTGATTTCCCACGGCTTGGGCTGTGCCGCAAACGCCGCCCCACCGGCGACGAGCGCCATGCCCGCCACCGTCAACCCCAGCAACCGCCGGCCCATCTGGCCACTCGACATCTTCATGCCGCTCGCGCTCCTTTAGAAAAAATCCCCAAAGCATTCCCACCGGATGGCCGGGAATGCCGCACGATCCGCCCTCACAAACGGCCTACCGGAGGTACTATACCTCGGGCCAGATCGTTAGAACGCGTCGAAATCCAGCCTCTCAAACCATAATTCTAAGGCTCTCGCAATGCAGTAGTAGGGTGCAAAGCCATGCGTCACCTGCTATTCGCCGGACGCCGGATTTTCCAGCTAAATCAGCAAAAACCCGCCGTTTCGCAAGCTCGTGCCGCTTGACAGCCGGTTTGCCGGATGTAGGCACAGTCACGGCGATCCCGGACGACCTGATTCGCTTGGGCCAGCCCAATCCTTGACGGCATGGATTGGCTCTCGGCTGCCTTTAAGGCGCCGTCATTGCGTATCAGTCCGGATGAACCCAGTTACAACGCGTGCTGCCAGCCCGGCCGGAAACGTCACCGGCCGCTGCCGGAAACCAAGAGGATCGACCCGGATGGGGCGTTCGAAACATCAGGCAGGATTTGGCCTGGAACCGGCCCGCTGGCTCGGCGGCCTGCTCGCCGTGGCCTTCCTGTTCGGCCTGACCCAGGCGGCGAGCGCGCAAGGCGCCGTGCGGTCGGTTCATGGCGACTGGCAGATCCGCTGCGACACCCCGCCGGGTGCCCAGGGCGAGCAATGCGCGCTGATCCAGAGCGTGGTCGCCGAGGACCGCTCCAACGCCGGCCTCACCGTGATCGTGCTGAAGACCGCCGACCAGAAGAGCAAGTTGATGCGGGTAGTGGCGCCGCTCGGCGTCCTGCTGCCCTCCGGCCTCGGGCTGAAGCTCGACAACCAGGACGTCGGCCGCGCCGGCTTTGTTCGCTGCCTGCCCAATGGCTGCGTCGCCGAGGTCGTGATGGACGAGAAGCTGCTCGGCCAGCTCCGGGGCGCCAAAACCGCGACCTTCATTATTTTCGAGACGCCCGAAGAGGGCATCGGCTTCCCGCTCAGCCTGAACGGGCTGGGCGAAGGATACGACAAGCTGCCGTGACGCCGAGCCGACAGCTCAACCGGCGCTGGCGTAATAATCGAGCAGCCGGCGCGCCTCGGTAGAGAGCCAGTCCGCTTCGCCGCTGATATAGCCTTCGACTTGCCCGGTGACGCCGATCAGGAAAGTGATCGGCATGGCGTACAGCGCGAACGGCGTGTCGGCCTGCCCGCCTGCGCCGGTTCTTGCCACGAGGCCATCGGGATCAAGACCGATTGCGAGGCGGCGAAGCTTCAACGCTTTCACAAACGGCGCAACGACCGATCGGTCGCGATCCGTCGCCACGGCGATCACCTCAAAATCCCTGCGGTCGCTCGCCGCCAGCCGGTCCAGCATCGGCAGTTCGGTCCGGCAGGCGGGGCACCAGGTCGCCCAGAAATTGACGAGCGCGACTTTGCCCCGCAGGGACGTCAAATCGATCGCGCCGCCGGACAGACGCGGAATTGGTACCGATGGCACCGGCCTTGCGCCGCGAAGCTGGATGAACTGATGCCGGACGGTTGCGAACGGCGGCGGCCCATCGGCCCGGACACGAGCCGACATCGCGGCCAAGGCGCCAGCCCCGAGCAGCCCTGCAACGAGGGTGCGGCGTGTTAGTCTGCGATGTGGCGTCATGGCCGATATCCGCTTGTCATGACCGGATGTAGGACCAGCCGGCTTCCTGTAGTTCGATATGCGCCCGGGCCCGCTCGGCACAAGATCGACATTGTCAATCAGTGTGATCGGACGGCCCTCTTGGCGTTCCATGCCGAGCTTGGTTGCCTCGCAGACCACGAATCGGATGTTCGAATTGACCGTCCTCAATACGCGCAGCATGTCTTTCACCGGCGAGGTATCGGCGCGCAACATGTGAACGCCGGCATTATAGGCGACCACCTCGATCGTGAACGGTTCGTTCCGTTCCTGGTAGTATTTCGGGAGGTTGAGCGAGGTCGAGATCAAGGCGCGCATCGTGGTGGGATCGTCGGTGTTGATCGGCAGCACCAGCCGATGCATCGGCGGCGAAGCTGGCTTCGTCTGCGGTTTTGAGGTCGCCGCTTCGGATCCTGTCAGTAACAGGGTCACCGTCAGCGGCAGCACGAAGGCCAGCACAAGCCCTGCAACGGCCGTCAATTCGCGGCGAGAAATGCGCATCGCAGCAGCCTCACGAAGTCTCGGCAAGCAATGCGATCTGGCCACGCTCCGCATAGGCAACCACAGCGTTCAGCGCCAGAAGAACAATGGCCGGCACCGGCGAGCCGCCGATGACGAATAAATGGGTGATCACCGCGCCGATCATGATGCAGATCAGCAGCAGCGCGCCGAGGGCGGCCTTCCGGGGCAAGAGCAGCAGGATCGCGCCCATGATTTCGAGACCGCCGGTGACATAGCGAAACCATTGGCCGAGCCCGATATGCTGAAACTCCTCGACCAGCATGGGGACGCCATAGAGCTTCGCCCCGCCGGCCGCCACAAAGGCGAGCGCAAGCAATCCCCTGACCACCCACAGGGTGGCAGACGTCCAGTACGGTCTGGTTGGCGCAACAATCGTAGACATCGAGAAAACTCCCGAAATGGTGAAAGCGGCGGTGGACAGCAGTGCCATCCGCCGGCGGAGCCCCTAAGGGGCTGTCAAACCCAAAATTCGGGACTAAGATGAAATTGACAAGTAGGATGATTTTTCTGGGGTAGTATGGAAAAACAGACTAATGAGAATGAAGGGCAGGAATGCCCGTCCGAACGGGCCAGAGCGCAGTTGCATCGGGCGCTTCGCCTGCTCTCAGGCAAGTGGAAGGGCGAAATCCTCTGGCAGCTTGTCGACGGCAAGCAGCGGTTCGGCCAATTGCGGCGCGCCATCCCGGATGTGACTCAGCATATGCTGACGACCCAGCTCCGCGACCTCGAAAGCGAGGGCTTGGTGAAGCGCACAGTATTTCCCGAAGTGCCGCCGCGGGTGGAATACGAGATGACCCCGGCGGCCCGAGCGTTGCGGCCCGTGTTCGACGAGCTGTTCCGCTGGGCCAATGCACACGTCAGGCCGGAGCCCGGCGCGGACACTGCCGGCAAAGGGGATGACAAGCTGCCGTGAGGGGTTGCTAGAACAGCAGCCCCATCAGGACCAGGTTTTCGTAACCGCCATCAACGAGAATGCGGTTGCGCTGCAGCCCTTCGATTGCAAAGCCGAATTTCTTGTAGAGCTCGATCGCGCCCGTATTGCTCTCCCGAACCGTCAGTTCGACCCGTCGCAGCCCAAACTCCCGCGCCGCGCCGAGCGTCTGCCGGATCAAACGCCCGCCTATTCCCTGTCGCCGGAATTCCGGCAGCAACGCGATCCCGAGAACGCCGACATGGGCATAGATCGGCCTTGGGTTGGGCACAACATCGCACCAGCCGATGACCCGGCCGGAGGAAACCGCGACCAGTTGCGGATAACCATGCGCGATATTGTCGAGAACGAAGGCCCGCGTCGCTTCGAACGGCGGGGCTTCCAGAAACGCCAGATAGCGCCGCTCCCGCGCGACGAAGTCGAGGGCTCGATGAAAGCTTTCGATATGGTCTTGCGTTATCGGAACAATTTCGACTGCAGCCATCGTCTCGGCAACGTGTTGATTCCGCCCCTCGCGGAATGGCGGGGAAACAACTATCTTGGATGCGCCCCTCCGACAACGGACTGATTTGATGACCAATCCCGCTACAACCTCCCTCCTCGACCGCGCCAATCTCGACCGCGATGCCGTCCGGCGCGAGATCACGCGGGGCCTTTCGGGCGCCGACGACGGCGAGCTGTTTCTGGAATATGGCCAGACCGAAGCGCTCGGTTTTGACAATGGGCGCTTGAAGCAGGCGACCTATGACACCAGCCAGGGTTTTGGCCTGCGCGCGGTGAAGGACGACGCGGTCGGTTACGCGCATTCATCTGATGTCTCGCTGCCGGCGCTGATCCGCGCGGCGGATGCGGTCGCGGCCGTGCGCGGCGGCTACAGCGGCAATTTTGCCGCTGCGCCCGCCCATACCAACGTCCGGCTCTATGGCGACGAGAATCCGCTGGATGCGCCGGGGTTCGAGGCCAAGGTGAAGCTGCTGGCCGAAATCGACGCCTATGTGCGCGACAAGGATCCGCGGGTGCGGCAGGCTTCCATCAGCCTGGGGGCCACCTGGCAGGTGGTGGAGATCTTGCGGCCCGACGGCGAAAGCTATCGCGACATCCGCCCGCTGGTGCGGGTCAATATTTCGGTGGTCGCCGGACAAGGCGACCGGCAGGAAAGCGGCAGCAAGGGCTATGGCGGCCGCGAGGGCTATGCCCGCTTCATTGAGACCAAGGCGTGGCGCGAGGCCGCCGATGGCGCGATCCGCGAGGCGCTGGTCAATCTGGAATCGGTCCCTGCTCCTGCCGGCGAGATGGACGTGGTGCTGGGCGCCGGCTGGCCCGGCGTGATGCTGCATGAAGCGGTCGGTCACGGCCTCGAAGGCGACTTCAACCGCAAGCAGACCTCGGCGTTCGCAGGGCTGATGGGCAAGCAGGTCGCGGCCAAGGGCGTCACCGTGGTCGACGACGGCACCATGGCCTCGCGGCGCGGTTCTCTCTCCATCGACGACGAGGGCACGCCGACCAACCGCACCGTGCTGATCGAGGACGGCATCCTGGTCGGCTACATGCAGGACCGCCAGAACGCGCGGCTGATGAACATGAAGCCGACCGGCAACGGCCGCCGCCAGAGCTACGCCCATGTGCCGATGCCGCGCATGACCAACACCTACATGCTGGCGGGCCAGCGCGACCCCGCGGAAATTTTGGCCTCTGTGAAGAACGGCGTCTATGCCGCCAATTTCGGCGGCGGCCAGGTCGACATCACCTCCGGCAAATACGTGTTCCAGTGCACCGAGGCCTACAAGATCGAGAACGGCAAGCTCGGCGCGCCGCTCAAGGGCGCGATGCTGATCGGCAACGGGCCGACCGACCTGCACAGAATCACCATGGTCGGCAACGACCTGGCGCTCGATACCGGCATCGGCACCTGCGGCAAGAACGGCCAGGGCGTGCCGGTTGGCGTCGGCCAGCCGACGCTGCGGATGGAACGGATCACGGTCGGAGGAACAGGCTAGTGAGCGACGAGAAATTGGTAGGTGGTGACAAGGATGCATCTCCCGGCCAATGGGCGAGCTGGCGCGCGCAAGCCGTGCAGTTGGCGGCAATTGTTGCCGTCGTGTTCGTCGCCAAGGGCGCACTTGCCGAACCGTTTTACGTGCCATCCGGCTCGATGGAGCCGACGCTTCTGATAGGCGATGCGCTAGTGGCGTCGAAATACCCCTACGGCTACGGCGCGGCGTCGCTGCCGATCCAGATCACGCTGCCCGAGACCGGCCGCCTGTTCGGCGATACGCCCAAGCGTGGCGACGTCGTCGTGTTCCGCTGGCCCGGTGACCGCTCGCAGGCCTGGGTCAAGCGCGTGGTGGGATTGCCGGGCGACCGCATCCAGTTGCGTCAGGGCCAGCTCTTCATCAACGACCATGCAGCTGAGCTGAAGCCAGACGGCGTCGGCCAGGCGGAAGACGACCGCGGCAATACCGAACGGGCCTATCGCTTCATCGAGACGCTGCCGAACGGCGTCAGCCACGCGATCTTCAAGATGCGCGACAATGGAAGGCTCGACAACACGCAAGAAGTGACGGTGCCGCCGGGGCAACTGTTCGTGCTCGGTGACAACAGGGACAATTCCGCCGACAGCCGCGTCGCGGTGCGCGATGGCGGCGTCGGCCTGTTGCCGATCGACAATCTGATCGGCCGCGCCGATGCTGTGGTCGGCTCCTGGGATCTCGGCATGCGCAGCCAGCCGGTGTGGACCTGGCTGTCGGGTTTCCGGCTGGCGCGGTTTTTTACCTCGGTGCATTGAGCACTCTCTCCGTCATGGCCGGGCTTGGCCATCCACGTCTTGCTTACTGATGCACTTCTAAGACGTGGATGCCCGGGACAAGCCCGGGCATGACGAAGAAGAGCGTGAGATCGGATGACCTTCGACGACGTCAGAAAAATCGCGCTTCGCTGGCCTGAGGTCGAGGACGGCACTTCCTACGGCACGCCGGCCTTGAAGGTGCGCAAGAAGATGCTGGTGCGACTGAAGGAAGACGGCGACAGCCTGGTGATGCCGGGCGTGCCAAGGGACGAGCGCGAGATGCTGGTGGAAAGCCAGCCGAAGACGTTTTACTTCACCGATCACTACCGCGATTATCCGATGGTGCTGATCCGCCTGTCTAAGGCTCGCAGCGCCACCGTCGAGCCGTTCCTTCGCCGGCACTGGCGTACGCTGGCGTCGAAAAAGGCGGTGAAGGAATTCGATACGACTTTGTAGGGTGGGCAAAGGCGCGCACGCCGTGCCCACCATCTTTCCATGATCGTAAGGGAATGGTGGGCGCGCTGCGCTTTGCCCACCCTACGGCGGCGTGCCTATGGATAAAGACCAATTCCTCACCGCCGCCTTGCAAAATCCCGCCAACGAAAGCATCGCCGAAGAGCTATTTCGGCTCGCGCTGCCCGACGCGTGGCTGGTCTCCGGCTGTCTGGTGCAGACCGCGTGGAACGTGCTGACCAGACGCGCAGTCGACTACGGCATCAATGATTACGACGTGTTCTATTTCGATCCCGATACGTCGTGGGAGGCGGAAGACGCGATTATTCGCAAGCTGGCGGAGCGCTTCACTGAACACGGGATCGCGGTCGAGGCGCGCAACCAGGCGCGCGTTCATCTATGGTACCCAGAGAAGCATGGCCTGCCCTATCCGGAGCTACGCTGTTCGACGCAAGGCATCGACCGGTTTCTGACCAGGAACACGCAGATCGGAATTCGGCGTGTGCGGGATGGCTATGAGGTCTATGCGCCGAATGGTTTTGACGATGTCGCTGGGCTGATCGTAAGGCCCAATCCCGGCGCGAATTTTTCCGCGGCGAATTATGAGGCGAAGGCTGCGCGCTGGAAGGCGCTGTGGCCGGAGATCACGGTGTTGCCGGCGGAATGAAGCCGTAGCCCGGATGGAGCGCAGCGAAATCCGGGAGTGTTGCGGCTGGGTGCGCCCCCCGGATTGCGCTTCGCTCCATCCGGGCTACGGTTCTATACGCTACCGCACCACGCCCGAGGTAAACCCCGCCTTCCGTCGCGGTGGCTTGATGTCCTTCTTCAGGAAGCAATGCGCTTCCTTGCCGGCATAGCCCGGCCGCGCGTAGGTCCAGGCGCGGCATTTGTTGTCGGCGGCGCAGGCGGCCTTGCAGGCGTCGTCGCCACCGTCGCTACTCTTGAGGTCGAAGCTCTTGTAGTCGCCGCCGAAGCGGTCGATCGAAGTTTCGCTTGTCTCGTTGCGCCGCTCGACCACCCCGGCGCCGCGTACGCCGGAAACGCAGCACTCGCTCTGCACCCGCGCCGGCACGTTGCTCTTGAGCCAGCACACCGCGCGGTTGGCGAGGTCAGTCGGATAGTTGAAGCTCCAGGCGCGACAGCGCTTGTCGCGCTCGCAGACCAGCGCGCATTCCGCCGGATCGCCTGAGATCACGGGTGCGCTGAGATAGTCGCCGCCGGGACGGTCGAAATTGGCCTGCGCCAGCGCCGGGCGCGCGGACAGGGCCGCTGCCAAAAAGGCGAGCGTCACCACACACGCCCTGAGCCGGCGAACAGTCCCCATCTGCGGTAGCTTTCGAATTCGCGTTTTCAGGACGGGATGACTTGTCTCAAATCGTCATCACGCCCTGTCTGTTTGATCCGGGCGCCATTTGAGCGCCATCAACCTGTACGGTGGATGAACGGCCCAGAAGCGAAGCACCCATTCAATCAGAACGCGTATTCCTGATAGACAGGCTCGACGGAACCGCCCCAGGGGCCGTTGAATTTGTCCAGCATCTCTTCCGCCGGCGTGCGGCCCGAATCGAGAATCCGCTCCAGGGGTTCGAGGTAACGGCTCTCGTCACGGCCGAGTTGATCGATGCGGCCACGCCGCCTGAGGCCTGAATGCGACAGCTTCAGGCATTCCTTGGCGATCTCGAATAGATAACGATCCTTGATCCTGGCCTTGAAGCCGAAGCGCGGCACGTCGTCGCGCAACGCCTGGCGTTCCTGCGCGGTCCAGTGGCTGACCAGATCCCAGGCCGCATCCAGGCTCTCATTGTCGTACAAGAGACCGACCCAGAACGCCGGCAGCGCCGGCAGCCGGCCCCACGGCACGCCGTCGGCGCCGCGCATTTCCAGATAGCGCTTGAGGCGGACTTCCGGGAAAATCGTCGACAGATGGTTGGCCCAGTCCGACAAGGTCGGGCGCTCTCCGGGCAGCGAGTTGTTGCGGCCCTCGAAGAAGGCACGGAACGACGAGCCGGAAACGTCGATATATTCGTCGCCGCGCTTGACGAAGTACATGGGCACGTCGAGCGCGTAGTCGACCCAGCGCTCGAACCCCATGCCGTCCTCGAATACCCACGGCAGCATGCCGGAGCGGGCATTGTCGGTGTCGCGCCAGATCTCGGAGCGGAACGACAGGAAGCCGTTGGGCTTGCCTTCCGTGAACGGCGAATTGGCGAACAAGGCGGTTGCCACCGGCTGCAGCGCGATCGAGACGCGCAGCTTCTTGACCATGTCGGCTTCCGAGGAGAAGTCGAGATTGGTCTGCACCGTACAGGTCCGGTACATCATGTCGATTCCGTAACTTCCGACCTTCGGCATGTAGTTGGTCATGATCTTGTAGCGGCCCTTGGGCATCATCGGGATCTGCGACCGCGACCAGGACGGCGTCATGCCGAGCCCAAGGAAGCCGATTCCCAGGGGGGTCGCGATCTCGCGGACCTGCGCCAGATGCGCCATCAGCTCGGACTGGGTCTGATGCACGGTCTCGACCGGCGCGCCGGACAGTTCGAACTGTCCGCCGGGCTCCAGCGAAATCGCGCCGCCGCCGGTAACATCATAGAGACCGATGATGTTGCCGCGCTCCATGATCGGCTCCCAGCCAAGCAGGAGCTGCATGCCTTCGAGCAGCGCGCCGATGCCGCGCGCGCCTTCGTAGGGCACAGGCTGACGGCCATCGAGCGTGAACGGGGTCTTCTCGTGCTCGGTGCCGATGCGGAACTCGGACGGCGGCTTGATGCCGGCTTCGAACCACGTGACGAGCTCGTCACGCGATTGCAGCGGCGTCATATCGATCTGGTCACGCGCCATGAAAAAATCCGGATAACTGGCGATTCGACCGAACGCGCCGGGTGGCCAAGGGGATGCGGACGGCCTCGTCCGCACCAACGAAACGTATCAAAGATGTCATCGCGCCGGCACGCCGTCGCGGGCAGCGGCCGTCTTGACGTCGGAACAGGAGCAGCCCAGCCGGTCAAGCAGGCCGCATAGCTTCAGGGCGTCCGCATCGGACAATTTGGAGCCGACGTGCTTTTCGATCGCCGCCGAATAGGCGCTCCACATCTTCTTCTGCAACTCGCGCCCGGCTTCGGTGATCTCCACGAACTGACCACGCTTATCGATCTTGCATTCGCGCCGCGCCGCCAGGCCCTCATCGACCAGCCGGTCGATCAGCCGCGAGGTGGAATATTGCGGGATCAGCATCTGCTTTTCCAGTTCCACGGGGCGCATCTCGCCGGACGGCGCGCGCGACAGTTCCAACAGCGCGTCATACCAGGCCAGCGGCGGAAAGCCGGCCTTCTTTAAGTCCTGCTCCACGGCATCGAGCACCCGGCTCTGCACCCGCATCAGGCGGATCCAGGCAGCGGTCGCCTCGGTCGATGGTTTGCGTTTCATGGTCCGGTCCGTATCTATCACCAATCAGTGTACCGCACTAAATGCAGGTGCATCAATCTTGACTATTTCATGCAAATGCATTTAGTCGGCCCGGCAATAATGTCGAGGGAAGGAAGAACCCATGAAACTGTATTATTCCCCGGGCGCCTGCTCGCTATCCCCCCATATCGCGCTTCTTGAGGCCGGTTTGCCCTATGACCTGGTCAAGGTCGACCTGCGCGCCAAGAAGCTGGAGAACGGTGACGACTTTTTGACGGTCAACCCCAAGGGCCAGGTCCCGGCACTGGCGCTCGATTCGGGTGAACTGGTCACCGAGGGCCCGATCATTGTCCAGATGATCGCCGACAAGGCGGGCAAGAATCTGGCGCCGCCCCGCGATTCCGACGAGCGCTACAAGCTGCTCGAATGGCTGAACTTCATCACCACCGAGCTGCACAAAAATCTCGGACCGATGTTCTCTCCGCTGCTCGCCGACGACGCCAAGCCTTTCTTCAAGGACCGCGCCATGAGCAAGTTCAAGTACCTGGAAACCGCGCTAACGGGGCGCGACTACCTGATGGGCAAGCAGTTCACCGTCGCCGACGGCTATCTGTTCACCATGCTGATGTGGGCGACCGACCGGCTCAAGTTCGATCTGTCTGATATGCCGAACCTGATGGCCTACAAGGCCCGCGTCGCCGCGCGGCCGAAGGTGCAGGAAGCGATGACCAAGGAAGGGCTGCTGAAGGCGGCGTGAGTTCTTGCGAACAACGAATATGAAAGGGCCGGATCGATGATCCGGCCCCTTTGTCGTTGCGTAGCCCGGATGGAGCGCAGCGCAATCCGGGAAAGTGCAGCAAGTGGCGAGATCCCGGAGTTCGCTTCGCTCCATCCGGGGCTACAACCTACAAAGCTTACGCCGCCTGCTTCTTCGGCGGGAAGCGGCCGTAGAAGGTCTCCCCGCTCGCTGCCATGTCTTCCAGCAGTTTCGGCGGGGTGAAGCGCGAGCCGTATTTGGCCTCGAGCTTGTGGCAGAGCTCGACGAACTTCCGCGTGCCCATGAAGTCGATATAGGACAGCGTGCCGCCAGTGAACGGTGCAAAACCGAAGCCGAGGATCGAGCCGACATCGGCCTCGCGCGGATCGGTGATGACGTGGTCCTCCACCGTGCGCGCAGCCTCCACCGCCTGCACCACCAAAAAGCGCTGCTTCAGTTCCTCGATGTCGATGGTGTCAGGGTCGAGCTGCTTCGGCTGCAACGCGGAGAGACCCGGCCACAGGCTCTTCTGGCCCTTGCCCTTCTCGGGATAGTCGTAAAAGCCCTTGCTGTTCTTGCGACCGAGACGGCCCTGCTTCTCGACCAGTTCCACCATCAGCTTCTTCTGATCCGGGTTGATCGAGTTGGGACCGAGATCGGCTTCCGTCGCCTTGATGACCTTCAGGCCGAGGTCGAGGGCAACTTCATCCGACAGCGACAGCGGACCGACCGGCATGCCGGCCATCTTGGCGCAGTTCTCGATCATCGCCGGCGGCACGCCTTCGAGGAACATCTCGTTGCCTTCGGCGATGTAACGGCCGACGCAGCGGTTGGCGTAGAAGCCGCGCGAATCGTTCACCACGATCGGCGTCTTGCCGATGATGCGCACATAGTCGAGTGCGGCGGCCAGCGCGACGTCGCCGGTATTCTTGCCGAGGATGATTTCGACCAGCATCATCTTCTCAACCGGCGAGAAGAAATGGATGCCGATGAACCTGCCCTGATCCTTGAAGTTTTCGGCGAGCGAGGTGATCGGCAGCGTCGAGGTGTTGGAAGCGAAGATCGCGTCCGCCTTGAGGTACTGCTGCGCCTTGGCGAAAGTATCCGCCTTGACCTTGCGGTCCTCGAACACGGCCTCAATCACGAGGTCGCAATCCCCGAGGGCGGCGTAGTCCGCGGTCGGCGCGATGCGCGACATGATGGCGTCGGCCTCCGCCTGCTTGGCGCGGCCCTTGGCAATCAGACCGTCGATGACGCTCTTGGCGTGTGCCTTGCCCTTATCGGCGCTCTCCTGGTCGCGGTCGATCAGAACGACGTCGAGACCCGCGCGGGCCGAGACGTAGCCGACGCTGGCGCCCATGAAGCCGGCACCGATCACGGCGATCTTCTTGATCTTGCTCGCCGGCACATTCTGCGGACGCCGTGCGCCCTTGTTCAGTTCCTGCATCGACAGGAACAGGCTGCGGATCATCGCAGCGGCTTCCTTCGAGCGCAGCACCTGCGTGAAGTAGCGCGACTCCACGCGCAGCGCGGCGTCGATCGGCAACTGCAGGCCTTCATAGACGCAGCTCATGATGGCGCGCGCGGCCGGATAATTGTCGTAGGTCTCGCGGCGGTAGATGGCATTGCCGGCCGGGAACATCATCATGCCGGCCTTGGAGAACACCGGACCGCCCGGCAGCTTGAAACCCTTCTCGTCCCAGGGCGCGACGGCCTTGCCACCGCCCTTGATCCAGTCCTTGGCCGCCTTGATCAGATCGGAAGCCGGCACGATGGCGTGGATCAAATTGAGCGCCTTGGCCTTCTCGACAGTGACGGGATCGCCCTTGAGCAGGATGGTCATCGCATCCTGCGGCGGCACCAGCCGCGGCACGCGCTGCGTGCCGCCGGCGCCGGGGAACAGGCCGACCTTCACTTCGGGCAGGCCGAGGCGAGTTTTGGGATTTTCAGCCGCCACGCGGTAGTGGCAGGACAGCGTCACTTCGAATCCGCCGCCGAGCGCCAGCCCGTTGATGGCGGCCGCCCACGGCTTGCCGCAGGTTTCGATGCCGCGCAGCACCAGTGAGAAGCGGCGGCTCTGATCGAACAACATCTGGTTGGCCGCGACCTCGCCCTTTTCCTTGAAGACTTTGGCGTATTCCTTGTTCATGCCCTCGAGCATGGACAAGTCGGCGCCGGCGCAGAAGGCCTCCTTGCTGGAGGTGATGACGACGCCCTTCACCGCGGCATCGGCCGTGGTCTGCTTCAGGATCTCCTCGAGCTCGGTGGTCGAAGTCTCGTCCAGCACGTTCATCGAACGTCCGGGGATGTCCCAGGTGACGAGCGCAATGCCGTCGGCGTCGGTTTCAACTTTGAAATTCTTGAAGGCCATGTGGTGCTCCCTCGATGCCGGCAGCCGATGTCAGGCGCGGCGGTTAAACTGGACCTCGTAGGGTGGGCAAAGCGAAGCGTGCCCACCATTCCTTGCAGAGCGCGTGATGGTGGGCACGGCGCAGATGCGCCTTTGCCCACCCTACGGCAGCTCAGACTCTTTCGATGATCGTCGCGGTCCCCATGCCGCCGCCGATGCACAGCGTCACCAGCGCGGTCGACTTGTTGGTGCGCTCCAGCTCGTCGAGCACGGTGCCGAGGATCATGGCGCCGGTGGCGCCGAGCGGATGGCCGAGCGCGATCGCGCCGCCATTGACGTTGATCTTCGCATTGTCGATCTCGAACGCCTGGATGTAGCGCAGCACGACGGAAGCAAAGGCCTCGTTGAGCTCGAACAGGTCGATGTCCGACTTCTTCATGCCTGAGCGCTCGAACAGCTTTTCGGTGACGTCGACAGGTCCGGTCAGCATCATCGCGGGCTCCGAGCCGATATTGGCGAAGGCGCGGATTTTCGCACGCGGCTTCAAGCCGTGCTTGGCGCCCGCCTCCTTGCTGCCGAGCAGCACGGCGCCCGCGCCATCGACGATGCCGGACGAGTTGCCGGCGTGGTGGACGTAATTGATCTTCTCGACTTCGGGATGCGACTGGATCGCCACCGCATCGAACCCGCCCATCTGCCCGACCACGGTAAACGACGGCTGTAACTGCGCCAGCGACTGCATCGTCGTGGTGGGGCGCATGTGCTCGTCCTTGGCAAGGATGGTGAGGCCGTTGACGTCCTTCACCGGCACCACCGACTTGTTGAAGCGACCCTCGTCCCAGGCCTTTGCGGCCCGCTGCTGGCTCTGCACCGCATAGGCATCGACGTCGTCGCGCGAGAAACCATACTTTGTGGCGATCAGGTCAGCCGAGACGCCCTGCGGCATGAAATAGGCCGGTACCGCCATAGAGGGGTCCATCGGCCAGGCGCCACCCGAGGCGCCGATACCGACGCGGCTCATCGATTCGGCGCCGCCGCCGATCACGAGTTCATGCTGGCCGGCCATGATCTGGGCGGCGGCGAAATTCACGGCATCGAGGCCGGAGGCGCAGAAGCGGCTGATCTGCACGCCGGGAACGGTCTCGCCGAGCCCCGCCTTCAGCGCCGCGAAGCGCGCGATGTCGGATCCAGCCTCGCCGACCGGATCGACCACGCCGAGCACGACGTCATCGACGACGTCCTCAGCCAGATTGTTGCGCTCCTTCAGCGCCTGCAGCGGCACGGTGGCGAGCGCCAGCGCCGTGACCTCATGGAGCGCGCCATCGGCCTTGCCGCGGCCGCGCGGGGTGCGAACGTGATCGTAGATATATGCCTCAGGCATGACGCCCTCCTGGTATGAGGATCATAATATTATAGGCGAAGGGACGGAGAAACGGTGGAAAATCTCAGAACGCTTCCGCCGCCAATTCCATGGTGGTGGCGCAGCCGCTCTGGATGCGCGCAAGATGAACGTGGGTTTCCGGCAACATTCGCTCCATGAAGAAGCGGCCGGTCACCAGCTTGGTGTTCAGATAGGGCGTGGCGCCGCTGGCGGCAATCTTGTCCTGTGCCACCTTCGCCATTCGCGCCCACATGTAGCCGAAGGCGACGAGGCCGAACAATTGCATGTAGTCGGTGGCGGCAGCGCCCGCATTGTCGGGCTTGGCCATCGCGTTCTGCATCAGCCAGCCGGTGGCCTGCTGCAAATGGCCGAGCGCGGTCGAGAGCGGCGTGACGAACGGCTTCATCGCCTCGTCGGCGCCGTGCTCCTTGGCGAAGCCTGCGACTTCGGCAAAGAACGCCATCGCGGCGCGGCCGCCATTGCGGGGCAACTTGCGGCCGACGAGGTCGAGCGCCTGGATGCCGTTAGCGCCCTCGTAGAGCATGGCGATGCGAGCATCGCGCACGAACTGCTCCATGCCGTGCTCGGCGATATAGCCATGGCCGCCATACATCTGCTGCGCCAGCACCGTGTTGGAGAAACCGACGTCGGTCATCATGCCCTTCATGACCGGCGTCATCAGGCCCATATGGTCGTCGGCTGCATCGCGGTCCTTCGGATCGGAGGAGCGGTGAGCGACGTCGCTCTTCAGCGCCGTCCACACCACCATGGCGCGCGCCGCCTCGTTGAAGGCGCGGATGGTGAGCAGCACACGGCGCACGTCGGGATGCACGATGATCGGATCGGCCGCCTTGTCCGGCTCCTTCGCGCCCGTCAGCGCGCGGCCCTGCAGGCGCTCGCGCGCATACTGGACGGCGTTCTGATAGGCGACTTCGGACTGCGCCAGCCCCTGCACGGCGACGCCGAGGCGGGCCTCGTTCATCATCACGAACATGCCCTGCATGCCCTTGTTCTCTTCGCCGATCAGCCAGCCGGTGGCGTTGTCATAGTTCATCACGCAGGTGGAATTGCCGTGAATACCCATCTTGTGCTCGATCGAGCCGCAGGACACGCCGTTGCGAGCGCCCAGCGAGCCGTCGGCATTGACCAGCACCTTCGGCACCACGAACAGCGACACACCCTTGATGCCGGCCGGCGCACCTTCGATGCGTGCCAGCACGAGGTGGATAATATTCTCGGCCATGTCGTGCTCGCCGGACGAGATGAATATCTTGGTGCCTGATATCTTGTAGCTGCCGTCGGCTTGCTTCACCGCCTTGGTGCGCAACAGACCGAGATCCGTGCCGCATTGCGGCTCGGTGAGGTTCATGGTGCCGGTCCATTCGCCCGCCACCATCTTCGGCACGAACATCTTCTTCTGCTCGGGCTTGCCATGCACCAGAAGCGCCGCGGTCGCACCCATGGTGAGACCGCCATACATTGAGAAGGCCATGTTGGCCGCGCTCTGGAATTCGGTGACGACCTGGCTCAGCGTCACCGGCAGCCCCTGCCCGCCATATTCCGCCGGCGCCGACAGCCCAAGCCAGCCGCCTTCGGCGACCTGCTTGAAGGCTTCCTTGAAACCCTTCGGCGTCGTCACGGAGCCGTCGTCGTGCCGCTTGCAGCCTTCGAGATCGCCGATACGGTTGAGCGGCTGCAAAACCTCTTCGGAGAGTTTTGCGGCCTCGCCCAAAATGGCTTCGCGCACATCGGCGGAGGCATCGGTGAAACCGGGCAGATTGTCGTAGCGATCGATCTGGAATACGTCGTTGAGCAGGAAGGTAACGTCTTCCACGGGGGCTTTGTAGATCGGCATGATGTTCTCCCGGCAGCGGCGAAAGGTGGTGAAGGCGTTTGAAATGAGATTCGTCGTGGGCGTTCCGGAACGCGACCTTATCCGGTTCCGGCAGTCCTAGGGAGTGAGCAGGTGAGCGAAATATCCGGGCAGCCATTGCGACATAAACGGCACCTGATATCGTCGCGGTCTTTGCTCCCTCACCCCTCGTCACGGCTTGGCGAGTTGCTCCCCCATCAAGCGGTGCAGCAGATTGATCCCCTTCAGCGGACGCACCATCACCTTGAAGTGCGTGATCTTATCGTCATCGCTGAAGGTGATGATGTCGACGCCGTTGATCTTGATGCCCTCGATCTCGTTTTCGAATTCGAGGACCGCGCCGTTCGCACTGCGCCATTCGCCTGTGTATTTGAAGCCGGGGCCGCCCAGCACCTTTTCGGCGCTCGCCAGATATTTGAAAGTGATGTCGCGCCCGCGCTGCGGCGTGTGGACGACGGGGCTTTCGAACACCGCGTCCGGATGCAAGAGATCCCACAACGCCGCCGTGTCATGGGACTTCATGTAGCCGTACCACTTGTCGAGGCCGCTCATGGTCATGATGTCTCCTGGTGCGGGCGATGACGGGCTAGCGCGCCGGGGAAGACCTCTCCGGAGCTTATGCGCGTTGACGCATATGCAACTTTATGCATAATGTCAAATCACGATTGAAAGCCGGAGACCTGCGTCTTGGCGCTGGGTGACGCGATCCTTGCCTGCCTGACCGAACGTCCGATGACGGGCTATGAGCTCGCCAAGACGTTCGACAACTCCATTGGATTCTTCTGGAAGGCCGACCACCAGCAAATTTATCGCGAGCTCACCAAGCTTCGTGATCGCGGCCATATTCAGGGCCGCGAGGTGGTGCAGTCCGGCAAGCCCAACAAGCTGGTCTATACGCTGACGCCGGAGGGGCGGGCCGCGCTCCGGCACTGGGCCGCGCGGCCGAGCGTTCCGGCTTCGATCAAGGATGACCTTTTGGTACGGCTCTATGCGCTCGACAGCGTCGATGTCGAACCGTTGCGCACCGACCTGATGGCGCGGCTGGAGCATCACCGCGACCGGTTTGCCCGCTACGAGCGCCTGCTCAACAAACGATTCCCTGATGGCATCGCGCCGCCGGCCGATGTGGGCAAATTGCTCGGGCTTCGCATCGGCCTCGCCCACGAGCGCGCCGTGGCCGAATGGTGCGAAGAGGCGATCGAGGCGCTGTCGCCCCTCTCCTCCGGGGCGGAGCGGACCAACGTTGTGCCCATCGAGGAAAACCAGCGCGAAAACAAAGGTTAGGGCTGACTGATTTGGCTGCCTGGTAACTTTTGCGGCCGTCCGTCCCATTCCTTAACCCGTTATTTACCGTGACGGGAAAAAGTCAGTTCCGAGACAGACAACCTGCGCGAAAATACGATTGGGACGCGCGGGGAGGCTGATGGCGCAGGTGGGGCGCCGTAGCGGAACCGGACCAGAGCATGAATTCGCGCGTATCGTGGAGCGTTGACGGCATCGATCCTTCCGTCCGCGAAAGGGCCGAGGCGGCTGCGCGCCGCGCCGGCATGACACTGAACGACTGGCTTAATTCGACCGTCGGCGATCTGGCTCCGCCCAGTTTCGGCGCACCTTCCGATCAGCGGTCGGCAGGCCGGCAGCTCCCCGATGTAGCCGACATTCACCAACGGCTGGATTCCATCACCAAGCAGATCGAGCAGATTTCGCGGCCTGCGCCCCGCGGCGAGGCCCGTGGCGAGCCGACGGTCGCCCGCCAGCTCAACGACGCCATTTCGCGCCTCGATGCACGGCTGTCGCAGATTTCGAATCCCGCGCCCGCCCGCCAGGTCCAGATGCAGGAAAAGCAGCGCCAGACCGATCTGGTCGAGCGTGCCGCGGCCCAGGTCTATCGCCCGGCGCCGCCGCTCAGCCCGGCGTCGATGGATTTTGCGATCGCCGAAATCGCCGCGCGCCAGAACGAGCTCGACGGCCCGCCACAGCGCCAGACGCCGCCACGTAACGGCCCAACGACGGCCACTTCCGCGCAGACTCATGTTGCGCAGCCGGCGATGCAGGCTGCGCCTGCGGGGCCGGACTTTTCTTCGCTCGAACGGCACCTGCTCAAGATCACGAGCCAGATCGAAGCGCTGCAGCGTCCCGATCATATCGAGCAGTCGATTGCGGCGTTTCGCAGCGAACTCGCCGAAATCCGCCAGGCCATCACCGAGGCGGTGCCGCGCCGGGAGATCGAATCGCTCGAGAACGAAATCCGCTCGCTGTCGCGCCGCATCGACGACAACCGGCAGAACGGCACTGACGGCCAGACCCTTGCCGGCATCGAACGCGCGCTCAGCGAAATCCGCGAAGTGCTGCGCTCGCTGACGCCGGCCGAGCAACTCACCGGCTACGACGAGGCGATCCGCAATCTCGGCGCCAAGCTTGATTTGATCCTGCGCTCGAACGACGATCCCTCGACGGTGCAGCAGCTCGAAAGCGCGATCGCAGCGCTGCGCGGTATCGTCTCCAACATTGCTTCCAACGATGCGCTGGCGCGCCTCGCCGACGACGTGCACACGCTGTCGGCCAAGGTCGACCAGCTTTCCCGTTTTGACGGCAACAGCGACGCGTTCGGTGCTCTCGAGCAGCGCCTGGCTGCGCTGACCTCGACGCTGGAAGGCAGGCAGCCGCCGGCCGCGAGCGAGCATTCCGAATTCCTCGAAAATGCCGTGCGGTCGCTGTCGGAACGCCTCGACCGCATTCCCGTCGGCAACGACAATGCGTCGGCATTCGCCCATCTCGAACAACGCGTCTCGTATCTGTTGGAGCGCCTGGAAGCCTCCAACGATCGTTCCGCCGCGCCCGCCATCGATCTCGGACGGGTCGAGGAAGGGCTGCACGACATTCTGCGCTCGCTCGAACGCCAGCACGCCAGCCTGGTCGCACTCGCCGACTCCAACCGCAATTCAAGCAATGCATCGCAGCCGGCGGATTCAGGCATCGTCGATCTAGTCAAGCGCGAACTGTCCGACATCCGCTTCAGCCAGTCGGAAACCGACCGCCGTACGCAGGACTCGCTGGAGACCGTCCACAACACGCTCGGCCATGTGGTCGACCGCCTGTCGATGATCGAAGGCGATCTGCGCGGCGCTCGCGCGACCCCGGCTGCGTCCGCCCCTCCACCTGCAGCGGCCGAAATGCGCGAGGAAGCGCTGCCCCGTCCGACCACGCCGCTGATGACCTATGCGCAGCAAACGAAGCCGGAATTGCCGAATCCGGCTGCGCTGCAAGGACATCCTCAAGAGCATTTTGAGGCCGCTCCGCGCGATTTCCACGCCGTGCAGCCCGTCGCGCCGGCCGCTGCGCCGGTGCCGCCGCGCGCAATCAGCGAAATCCTCGAGCCGCATGCCGCCGCCCCGCGCACGGCGATTGCGCCGGAATTGCCGCCGGATCATCCGCTGGAGCCGGGCACGCGGCCGCCGCCGCGCGCGGCTTCACCGTCAGAACGGATCGCCGCCTCCGAAAACGCGATCAGCGAGCTTCAATCCGGGCCGAAGGAGCCGGTCAGTTCGTCGAGCTTCATTGCCGCCGCGCGCCGCGCCGCGCAGGCCGCCGCTGCGGCGCCCCCGCCGGAGAAGCCCGGACGTTCGGCTGCGAAGGCCGCAGCGAAGGACAAGGGTGGCGAGAAGGCCAAGGCCGACGACAAGAACGCCTCGAACATTTCTTCCAGGATCCGCTCGCTGCTGGTCGGCGCGAGCGTGGTCGTGATCGTGCTCGGTACCTTCAAAATGGCGATGACGCTGCTCGATACCGGCAGCGTGCTGCAACAGCCGATGGTGGAGCAGTCCAGCGAGCCGCCGCCGCCGGCCCAGGCTCCCGCCCCGGCAGAGAATAGCGCCAGGCCCGCAATGCCCGCGGCACCGGCGCCCTTGATGATTTCGCCGACGCCGGTCGAGAAGCAGTCGAACAATTCTTCCGCCCCGAATACGCTGGATAGCGCCCGGATCGCGGTGCCGCCGCAGGCCCCGGCCGCGCCGGTTGCAGCCAGCGACATCACCGGCACGATTGCGACGCTGCCGGCAACCGGTGGCAAGCTTGCGATGGTCGTGGTGCCGCCGACCGAGCGGCTGCCCGAGACGATCGGCGGTCCGGCGCTACGCAGTGCCGCGATGAAGGGCGACCCAGCCGCGGCCTACGAGATCGGCGTACGGTTTGCCGAGGGCAAAGGCGTCGCCCCGAACCTCGACGAGGCCGCCAAATGGTACGACCGCGCGGCCCAGGCCGGCGTGGTGCCCGCCCTGTTCCGGCTAGGCACTTTCTACGAGAAGGGCCTGAGCGTGAAGAAGGACGTCGATATCGCGCGGCGTTATTATCTGCAGGCGGCCGAGCGCGGCAGCGCCAAGGCGATGCATAATCTGGCCGTGCTCGACGCCGATGGCGGCGGCAAGGGCGCCAACTACAAGAGCGCGTCGATCTGGTTCCGCAAGGCCGCCGACCGCGGCGTTGCCGACAGCCAGTTCAACCTCGGCATTCTCTATGCCCGCGGCATCGGCGTCGAACAGAACCTCGCCGAATCCTTCAAATGGTTCAGCCTCGCGGCCGCCCAGGGCGATGCGGACGCCGGCCGCAAGCGCGACGATGTCGCCAAGCGGCTCGACGCCCAATCGCTGGCAGCGGCCAAGCTGGCGATCCAGACCTTCACCGTGGAGCCGCAGCCCGAAGACGCCGTCAACGTGGCCTCCCCTGCCGGCGGCTGGGACGCGGCACCGGCCAACACGGGCAAGCCCGCCGCCAGGCCGGCTCCGGCCAAGCGCACCGCCGCCGTTAATTAAATTTAATTCCAGCTCGCGATACCACTGGTGTCGCTCTGCCACATCCTCGACCATAAATTCGTACAATGGACCACGCCGGCCCGACCCCAAACGGGTCGGCTGGCAGAGAGGATCGATTGTCAACCGAGGATAGCCAGGACGGCGAAAACCGTTTCCGCAGGTCGCCGACAGGCCCTGCGGTCGTGCCGCCGCGCATTCCGCCTCGTCAGGTCCCGCCGCCACCGGTTCAGGCGCCGCGCCGCGGATGGCATCTCTGGTCGATCGCCATTTTTATCCTGCTGGTCTCCGGCGTCTGTATTCGCGCCTACCGGGACCTGTCGCAGCCGGATGCCTGGCACTACTGGAAGGACCAGTACGTCTCGCCAAGCCTGACGTCCCAGGTGATCGACACGCTCTATCTCGACGGATCGAGCCGGGGACGCCGTGCTCTGTTCGTCAGCGGCACGATCGGCCCCGCTGCCGCGAGCTGGTTTCGCACCAGGCTGGAGCAGGCCAATCTCGCACCTGGCGACATCGTGCTGTTGGCTTCCCCCGGCGGCGATCTGAGCCAGGCCGTGATCATGGGCGAGATCATCCGGTCGCGCTCGCTGGCGACTGCGGTCGGCAGCGCCGACGCCTCCGGCCGCATCAAGCCCGGCTATTGCGCCAGCGCCTGCGTGCTCGCCTATGCCGGAGGCAAGACCCGCTTCGGCGTACTGGGCTCGGCATTGGGCGTTCATCGGTTTGTCACAACCAGGCCCGTGGACGATCCGGTCGCGGAGGCCCAGCGGATATCGGGAGCCGTGCTGGGTTACATGACCAAAATGGGGGTCTCGTCCTCCATCGTGGAAGCGATGTCCGAGACCAGGGACATTCGCTGGCTCAGCCCCAAGCAGGCCCTGGCGATGAATCTCATCACCGAGCAGCTCGGAAAGCCCTGAGCCGGCCAATTCCCTGACACGCCGAGCCGGTCACGGCCTCGGAATAATCCCGCGCGTTCCCGCACGGGCACATCAGGCAAAAATTTGCCTTCCCGGGCATTTTTCGTCCCTCACGCAACCGAATTCAGTTATGCAAAGACGCGGGAACCGGCCCTGCGCACGCAAAGGTGCATGCGCGAACCGGCTCCCCACTGCCGGCAAACACAAGACAACCATGCCCTGAGCGGCCTCCCGGCCGTCTTTTGCGGCAAAGCCACAATAAGCAGGCGCGCGTGCAGCTCTACCTCCCGATCGCCGACATTCCGGTCAATGTCTTCCTCATCCTGGCGATGGGCGCCGCGGTCGGGTTCGTCTCCGGCATGTTCGGGATCGGCGGCGGCTTCCTGATGACGCCGCTTCTGATCTTCGTCGGCATCGCGCCCGCGGTCGCGGTCGCCTCCGTCGCCAGCCACATCGCGGCTTCCTCGTTCTCCGGCGCGATATCCTATTGGCGGCGGCGCGCCATCGATCCGGTGCTGGCGGCGGTGCTATTGACCGGCGGCAGTATGGGCACGGCGCTGGGGGTCTTTACCTTCACGCTGCTCCGCTCGCTCGGTCAGCTCGATCTCATGATCGCGATGTCCTACGTGATCCTGCTGACAACCGTCGGCGGCCTGATGTTCTGGGAAGGGCTGCGGGCGCTCTTGCGGGCCCGCCGCGGCGGCCCGGTCACCACGCGCCGCCCGGGCAGCCATGTCTGGATCCACGGCTTGCCGCTGAAGATGCGCTTCAAGCGCTCGAAGATCTATCTCTCCATCATTCCCGTCGTCGTGATCGGCCTGATCATCGGCTTCATCGGCGCGGTAATGGGCATCGGCGGCGGCTTCATCCTGGTGCCGCTGTTGATCTACGTGCTGCGGGTCCCGACCTCGACCGTGATCGGCACCTCGATGGTGCTCACCCTCGTCACCATGGTGTTCGCCACCATGCTGCACGCGGTCACCAACCATCTGGTCGATGCCGTGCTGGCGCTGATCCTGATGATCGGCGGCGTCACCGGCGCACAGTTCGGCGCCCGCGCGGGGCAGAAAATCCGCGGCGAGCACTTGCGGCTCCTGCTCGGTCTGCTGGTGCTCGCCGTCGGCGTCCGTTTTGCCGTCGAACTGGTGATCCGGCCCGAGGATCTCTTCACCATCCGCGAAACGGGGGTGACGGGATGACCAGGCGCCTCCTCCTCATGCTCGGATGGCTTGCGCTGGGCGCCGTGCTCGCCGCCTCGCCCGCGCAGGCCGAACGGCTGATCGTGTCGGTGTCGAACCATCGCGTTACCGTGACGCCGAACTATTCCGGCGAGGAACTGGTGCTGTTCGGTTCGGTGGAGAAGGACGCCAACACGCCGGCCAATCGCAGTTACGATCTCGTGGTCACGGTCGCAGGCCCGCGCGCCGACATGGTGACGCGCCGCAAGGAACGCCGCTTCGGGATCTGGATCAACACCGACTCCCGGCAATTTCTGAGAGTGCCGACCTACCTGGCGCTGTTTTCCAACCGGCCGTTCGACGCCATCGCGTCGCCCGAAGTGCAGCGGCGGCAGCAACTCGGGCTCAACAACGTGCTCCTGACCCAGCGCGTCGGGGGCGATTACGCCGACGTCGTGCCTGATGACGCGTTCCGCAGCGCCTTCGTGCGGCTGCGCAAGCAGCACGGCCTCTATCGCGAGGAGACCTCGGCGGTGACGTTCCTGACGCCGACGCTGTTCCGCACGGGCATTCCCCTGCCCGCCGAAGTACCGATCGGGCTCTATAATGTCGAGATCAAGCTGTTCGCCGACGGCGCGCTGGTGGCCAAGACCGACACCGCATTTGAAATCGTCAAGGTCGGCTTCGAGCAGTTCGTCGCCACCACCGCGCGGCAGAACGGATTTGTTTACGGACTCGTCACCGCCTTCATGGCGCTGATGACGGGTTGGATGGCGTCGATCGTGTTCAGGAAGGATTGATTCCAACCCGCATGGAGAGTGCGTAGGTTGGGTGGAGCGAAGCGATACCCAACATCGGACATGCGAACCGGCGTGAACATGATGGGTATCGCTGCGCTCCACCCATCCTACGAATTTCCGCCAACAAAAAACCCCACGCCCATCGCGAAGACACTTAACAGCATCGCCACTGTCGACAGCCACCCGAGCCAATACAACGGGCCGCCCTTGACCACGAACGTGCCCATCACGTCCCGGCGGCGCGCCATGAACATCAAGAGCACCATCACCGGCACGGCGAGCACGCCGTTGATGACGGCG
This sequence comes from Bradyrhizobium sp. CCBAU 051011, assembly GCF_009930815.1. Lineage (NCBI taxonomy): Bacteria > Pseudomonadati > Pseudomonadota > Alphaproteobacteria > Hyphomicrobiales > Nitrobacteraceae > Bradyrhizobium > Bradyrhizobium sp. CCBAU 051011. The sequence goes on from NZ_CP022222.1 coordinate 1,638,775, forward strand.
CTCCAGTACAGCGCCGAGATCGGGTTGATCGGCGTGAAATTCAGCGCGATGCCGATCCCGGCCGACAACGCCAGCACGGCATAGAAAGCGGCCGCTTCCTTCGGCTTGCGCGCGAGTCCGACCGGCCAGCGCCGCCCCTCGCCGACGGCATAGGCGGTCGCGCCAGCGAGCACCGGAATAGCCAACAACCCGGTGCCGATAATGCCCAGTGCAAAAATCGCTTCCGCAAAGGCGCCGGCGATCGGGCGCAGCGCTTCGGCCGCCTCCGCCGAACTCTTGATGTCGGTCTTGCCGGTCGCGTGCAGCGTCGCCGCGGCGGTCACGATGATCGACAGCGCGATCAGATTGGAGAACGCCATGCCGACGATGGTGTCGGCGCGGATGCGGCTGAATTCCCGCCGCGCCCCGTAGTGCTTTTCGATCAGGGGTCGTTTCGTCGCATCGACGCGCTGGTCCTCGGCTTCCTGCGACGCCTGCCAGAAGAAAAGATAGGGCGAGATCGTGGTGCCGAGGATCGCGACGATGGTGGTGAGATAATCGAAGCTCCAGTCGAGGCGCGGGACAAGGATGCCGGCGAGCGCATCGCCCCACGAGACTTTCGCAAAAGCGAGCGCCGCGACATAGGCGAACAGGCTGAGCGTAAGCCATTTCAGCACGGCGACGTAGCGCCTGTAATCGAGAAAGATCTGCGCCGCGACCGATGTCACGCCGAACAGCAGCACATAGATGATGCTATGGCCACCGATCAGCAGCTTGGCGGCGTCTGCCATGGCGCCGAGATCGGCGCCGATGTTGATGGTATTGGCGATGAACAGCAACGGTACCACCACATTCAGCAACCACGAGGAATAGTGCCGGCACACATTGCCCGCGATCCCATGTCCGGTGACGCGGCCGACTCGCGCGGAAATTTCCTGGATCGCCGCCATCAGCGGAAAGGTCAGCAGCATGGTCCAGCCGATGCCGTAACCGAGCTGGGCACCGGCCTGGCTGTAGGTGCCGATCCCCGACGGATCGTCGTCGGACGCGCCGGTGATCAGGCCGGGGCCGAGCGCCTTCAGCGCGTCGCGGAAACGAAACGGACCGGCTTGCTCGGCCTTCGCGGCCGGCTCGGCATGGCCGGAGTTCGCACGCTTGAGATGCTTCGAATTCGAACCGGTACGATGTGCCATGCCGCGCGTTTCCACCGCGCAACAACAAAGCTGGCGAGGACAAGTTCCTGACAAGGAACTTGTCCCGCATGCTTGGCGGACAAGCGGCGAAGTCAGGCGGCGCGTAACGGCTCAATGATGGTCGCAACACCCGGCTCCAAAATCCGCAATCGCGATCCAAAACCCAGCGTGTCGAAGGTGACGCGCAAATCTTCCGCGTTCTGGCGGAAATGCTTCCATCCATCGGTATGCACGGGCACGATCATCGCATCCGCAAAGGCCCGCGCGGTCTCGATGGTGTCGTTGGTGTCCATGGTGAGATGGAACGGACCGCGGGTTTGCGCCGCGCCGGCGAACGGCAGCACCACACCGCATTTGAAGCGCCTTGCCACTTCCGCAACGCCGTCGAACCAGGTGGTGTCGCCGCTGATGTAGACCGCGCTGCTGCCCGGCTCGATTCCACCACGAAGCCGATGACATCGCCCGACAGCGGCTCGATGCCGGCCGGCCCGTGACGGGCCGGCGTTGCGGTGATGGTCAAGGACTGGCCACCTTTCTTCAACGCGGTCGACGCCCAGGGCGCAAAGCCTTCGGTATTGCCGCCGAGCCGCTTGGCTCCCGCCTCTGTTGTCAGCACGCGCTTCGCGTCCTTGAGGAAATCGCGGCCGGAATGGTCGAGATTGTCCGAATGCTGGTCGTGGCTCAGCAGCACCGCGTCGATCGCGCCGACGTCGCGTGCGCTCATCGCGGGGCCGACGAGTTTTTCCAGTTTCACATGCGGCAATTGATACTCTTCGCCGGGCGCATCGAAGGTCGGATCAGTGAGGAGGCGAAAGCCGTCGATCTCAATGAGCGCGGTGGGACCGCCGATCAGGGTGATGGATAGGCTCATGCCGCACTCCTCTTGTTGGCCGATACGGTGGCCGCAGGCCGCGTCACCAGATAGATGCCGAGCGCGACGGGAACGATGCCGAGCAGATCGCGAAACTCGACATGCTCGCCGAGCACAAGGAACCCGAACAGCATGCCGAGCGGCGGCATCAGGAAATGATAGGCGCTCGCAGCGGTCGCGCCACACACTTTCAGGAGATGAAACCAGAGCAGATAGGCGAGGATCGAGCCGCCGAGCACCAGGAAAGCGAACGCACCGAGCAAGCGTGTGCTGGGCACGATGTCGCTGACGCTGGAAAGCGTAAAGGCGAACGGCATCACGGCAAGGCCGCCGGCGATGTTCTGGATGCCGTTGCCGATCCAGAGCGAGCCCTTCGGCGCCAACACCTTGAACAGGATGGTGCCGGCCACAATCGAGGCCAATGACGCCAGCGTGAACAGGATGCCGTGCCAGTCATCGGTACCGACCGACATCCGGTGCCAGACGATGAAGGCGACGCCGGCCATGCCGAGCACGAGGCCCGTCACCTTGCGCCAGGTCAGGGCTTCGCCGAGGAACAGCGCCGCCAGTATCGCGATGAAGACCGGATTGGCCGACACGATCAGGCTGCCGAGACCGGCGGACACCGTCTGCAGCCCGGTATAGCCGAGGCCGAGATAGAGCGCATTGTTGGCAACGCCGAGCACCGCGAATACGGCAGCATCGCGCCACGACAGATTCCATTCCTCGCGGCGCAACGCAGAAATACCGAGGATCAAAATGCCGGCCAGCGAGAACCGCACGGCGAGCAGGATCAGCGGCGGACAATCGGTGACGCCGATCTTGCCGGCGACGAAGGCAAAACTCCAGAGCAGGCAGAACAGGCCGATATAGAGCGGGAGCGGATTGAAGGCGGCGCGGGGAACCGCGACGGAAGGCGCGAGCGACATGGAAGTCTCCTTTGCCCCTGATCTAGGCTCTCGCCTTGATATTTGGAAATTAAATGATAAACTAATATCCAGTGGATTTATAAATGGAGCATTCATATGCTCGATCTGGAGCTCCTGCGCAGCTTCGTTTCCGTCGTCGATGCCGGCGGCTTCACCCGCGCCAGCGAGCGCGTCCATCGCACGCAATCGACCGTGAGTCAGCAGATCAAGCGGCTGGAAGACGATGTTGGCCAGCCGCTGCTCAACCGCAACGGCAAGGACGTGACGCCGACGGAGGCCGGCGAGCGGCTGTTGTCCTATGCGCGACGGCTGTTGTCGCTCGCGGAAGAAGCCCGCGACGTGGTGGCGCGTCCCGAAAGCGAGGGCGCGGTACGGCTCGGCATTCCCGAGGACTTTGCGGCCTATCGGCTCGCGAAACTATTGGCGACCTTTGCGCGCTCGCGCCCCGGTCTGCGGCTCGATGTGCGCGCCGACCAGAGCACATATCTCAAGCGCGACATCGAGCGCGGCGATCTCGATCTGGCGCTGCTCAAGCGCGACGCCGGCGGGAACGGCGCGATCGCGGTGTGGCCCGAGAAGGTGCATTGGGTCACCAGCAAAACGCACCCCGTCGACATCAACTCCGGCTCGGTGCCGTTGATCGGTTTTCCCTCCGGTTGCCTCTATCGATCCCGCGCCATTCATGCGCTGGAAAGCACAGGCCGCTCCTGGCACATGGCCTATACGAGTTCAGGTCTCGCCGGCATCCAGGCCGCGGTCGCCGCGGGATTGGGCCTCAGCATCCTCTCCGACATCGCGATTCAGCCCGGCCACCGCGTGCTCTCGGCGAAGGACGGCTTTGCCCCGATCGACAAGACGGAAATCGCATTGATGGCCTCGCCCGATGCGAGCCCCGCGACGCTGCGGCTGGCAGACCGGCTGGCCGAGTTCTGCGACAGTGTGGAAGTAAAGGCGGCGTAGTCGAGCCAGCGGCTACGCCGGTTCGACCAAAGCTTCTTTGGCTAGCACCCAACCGGAAAGGCCATATGACGAACTTAAAACGAAGCCTTGAACGCCCTTTGCCGCGAGCACTTGCGGGGCAGACGAGAGATCAGCCGCCCACGGTCCTGGGGCACCTGCCCAATGATAGGACTCCGCGATCCGAGAACCATATTCGGCGAGCAGTTTCTCCACGGAAATCGTTTCTAGCGAGGAGATAATATTGCCGAATGCATCGTTTTCGAACTGGTATCCCTCGACGCCGTTGAAAACGATAATGCGTGTCAGCTGCTCTTTGTTTACTGCTGGAATCCTCGGATCGCGCTTTGCGCGGATTTTGATTTGGCGCGTCTCGCAATTCACTTCGTACGAAACAAGGAAATCGTCGTGGAGTGACGGCAGCATAGCCGCTCCTTCAATAGCACCGTGACGCGACGATCGAGTGCAGCCGGTTGTCGCCGAGCACATGTGCCATGAAGCCTGGCGTTGCGAAAATCTTCGCGAACGCCGGATCACGGATGCTCAGGCCGCCGGTATAGGCACCGAACGCCGGCATCACCGCGCGCTCGCCGTCGCTCGCAAAACATCGCCGCTCCATCGAGCGGCCGCGGGTGGCGACGCGGGCCTTCGGATGCAGATGGCCAGCGATTTCGCCAGCGGCACCCGTCGGCTCATGGCGGAATGCAATCGGGCCGATCGCGACTTCGTTCGCCACCGTGCCGCCGAGATCGGGTGGCAGCGCCGGATCGTGATTGCCCGAGATCCAGATCCAGTCGCGCCTCGCCTGCATTGCCGAGAGCGCGTCGCGGTCGAGCTCCGACAGCCGTTGATGCGCGTCGCGATCGTGAAAACTGTCACCGAGCGCGATCACCATCCGCGGATCGTGCCGCGCGATCACGGCAGCGAGCCGGCTCAGCGTCGCCACCGTGTCGTAGGGTGGCAGCAGCACGCCACGCTTGGCGAAGCTGGAGCCTTTTTCCAGATGCAGGTCGGACACGACGAGCAGACGTTGCTCCTGCCAGAACAGCGCGCCGGACAGGTCGGCAACGAACCTGACGTCGGCAACCATGACCTTCGAGGCGCGCATCTCTTGATCGTCTCCCGAAGATTGCGCCCCCGCCGTCACGTGCCTTCCCGCCTATCGCATCGCCTCTTTGACGAGTTCATCGGCGGCTTCCGCCAGCAACTCGTCGCCCGCTTCGCCATAAACTGACTCGCGACCGATTTCCAGCATCACAGGCACCGCCAGCGGTGAAACATGTTCGAGTTCCCGATGGGTGATTCGCCCCTGGATGCGCGAGAGCATATCACCCAATCGCTTCAGATCGAGCAGGCCAGTAGCCGCGTCAGCGCGCGCGGCACGCAGCAGCACATGGTCGGCCTGATGCTTGCGCAAGACGTCGTAGATCAGGTCGGTCGAGAACAGCACCTGGCGGCGGGATTTCTCCTCGCCGGTGAAACGTCTCGCGATCAGGCCCGAGATGATCGCGCAGGTGCGGAAGGTGCGCTTCATCAGCGCGGATTCGGCGAGCCACGCCTCGAGGTCGTCGCCCAGCATGTCCGGATCGAACAGCGCGTTGAGATCGAGCTTGCCGTGGCGGATCATGAACGAGATATCGCCGAGGCCCCACACGGCCAGTGCATACTCATTGGCGACAAAGCCGAGCGGCCGGACCCTTGCGCGCTCCATCCGTCGCGTCAGCAGCATGCCGAGCGTCTGGTGCGCCAGCCGTCCCTCGAAGGGATAGCAGACGAGATAATGCTTGTTGGCGCGCGGAAAGGTTTCAATCAGCAGCTCGCGCACCCCCGGCACGCGAGAAAAATCCTTTTGCAGCGACAGCCAATCGCGCACCTGCTCCGGCAACGCGTTCCACTGTCGTCGATCGTCGAGCAGTTTGCGAACGCGTTCGGCGAGATAGGTCGAGAGCGGAAATTTGCCGCCCATGTAGGACGGCACCTTGGCGTCCTTGTCATTGGCGCGGGAGACGTAGACCACGTCCTCCGCGAGCGCCTCGTAGCGCACGACTTCACCGCCGAATACAAAGGTGTCGCCGATCACGAGGCCTTCAATGAAGGCTTCCTCGATCTCCCCCAGCATCCGCCCGCCGCGGCCGAGCGCGCCAGTCGAGCCGGAACCGCTGCCGCGCGAGCGCACCAGGCGGACTTTCAGCATGGTGTCCTCGACGATGGTGCCGACATTGAGGCGATAGCTCTGCCGCACCTTTGGGTTGGCGACGCGCCAGCGCCCCTGCTTATCCTGCTTGATGCGCGCAAAGCGTTCGTAGGTTTTCAGCGCGTAGCCGCCGGTAGCGACGAAATCGACCACGTCGTCGAAATCGCTGCGCGTCAGCGACGCATAGGGTGCTGAGGTCAGTACTTCCGCGTAGAGCTCATCTGAAAAAAACGGCTCGCCGCAGGCGCAGCCGAGCACGTGCTGCGCCAGCACATCGAGCGCACCGGTGCGCAGTGGCGGGGTATCCTGGGCGTTTTCGGCGATCGCATCGATCGCGACGCGGCACTCCAGAACTTCGAAACGGTTGGCCGGGATCAGGACCGCGCGCGAGGGTTCGTCGAGCCGATGGTTGGCGCGGCCGATCCGCTGCATCAGCCGCGAGGCGCCCTTGGGCGCGCCGACATTGATGACGAGATCGATGTCGCCCCAGTCGATGCCGAGGTCGAGCGAGGAGGTACAGACCACGCCGCGCAGTTTTCCGGCGGCCATCGCATCCTCGACCTTGCGGCGCTGGGCGACGTCGAGCGAGCCGTGATGGAGGGCAATGGCGAGGCCATCATCGTTCATGCGCCAGAACTCCTGGAACAGCATCTCGGCCTGGCTGCGGGTGTTGACGAAGATCAGCGTCGTCTTGTTGCGCTTGATCAGATCGTACATTTCGCCGAGTGCGTGGCGCGCGGTATGGCCGGCCCACGGCAATCGCTCCTGGGTGTCGAGCATTTCGACAATGGGCGCCGCCGCGCCACCAGCCACGACGATATCGGCGGACACCTCCTTGCCGTCGCGCTGCGGCATCAGAAACCGCGCCAGCGATTCCGGCTCGGCCACCGTCGCGGAAAGCCCGATCGCGCGCATCTCGGGCGCCAGCCGCCATAGCCGCGCGAGACCGAGCGACAGCAGATCGCCGCGCTTGGAGGTGACGAGCGCGTGCAACTCGTCGAGCACGATGCGTTTGAGCGAGGAGAACAAAAACGGCGCGTCGTCCGATGATAGCAACAGCGCCAGTTGTTCCGGAGTGGTGAGCAGGATGTCCGGCGGATAGCGCCGCTGCCGCTGCCGCCGCGACACCGGCGTGTCGCCGGTGCGGGTCTCGACCTTGATCGGCAGCCCCATCTCGGCGATCGGCGTCTCCAGATTGCGCGCGATGTCGACGGCAAGCGCCTTCAGCGGCGAGATGTAGAGGGTATGGAGGCCGCCGGTGCGTTTTACGGTGCGGCCGGTGGAAATGAGGTTCCTCTTGTCACCTCCCGCTTTCGGATCGGAGGGAGAAGAAAGCTCCACCAGCGTCGGCAGAAATCCGGCCAGCGTCTTGCCGGCGCCGGTCGGCGCGATCAAGAGCGCCGATCGATCCTCACGAGCCCTGGCCAATAGCGCGAGCTGATGCTCGCGCGGCGACCAGCCGCGCGACACGAACCAGCGGCGGAAGCGCTCGGGCAGCAACGCAGCCGTTTCAAGCGGCGTGAAGGGCAAGGGGGCGGATGACGGCACGGCAAAGAGGTAAGCCGTCGGGGCGGGTTCGTCGAGGGGCCCCAGAAGTCACCTCGCCCCGCTCTTCGCGGGGAGAGGCGCAGGCCTCCTTCGGAGGCCGTTCTTAAGAAAGAGACGCCGAAGCGAAGCTTCGGCTACGGCGCAGCGCCGGGTGAGAGGCTATTTCCGCGAGCTCAGTGCGCGGAAAGAGCCCCTTGTATCTGCACGGCCAAGATTTGTGCGATGGAAGCGACTTAGCGTCTTGGCCGGTGGCCACCGGCCAAGACGCGTGGCGATGTCGCCCGTTCCCCCTCCGGCTACAACCGTGGGTGAGCTTTGGGATCTTCGCCATGTCACGCACGACCGAACAGTCGCTTGAGCTCCGATCGCATGGACAAGGCAGGTTACCGTGAAGAACACAATTTGTGGAGTGGACGTTTCGAAAGCCAAGCTCGATGTCTGCATCGAGCCCGGGCATCGGCTTGCGAGCTTCAATAACGATACGGCAGGCATTGCGGAACTGGCCGCGTTCTGCCGTGAACATGCCGTCACGCTGGTGGTGATGGAGGCCAGTGGCGGGTACGAGCGACGGGCATTCGTCGAGCTGTGGGAAAAAGGCATCAGCTGCGCGCTGACCAATCCACGCAACGTCCGCCGCTACGCCGAGGCGATGGGCATTCTGGAAAAGACCGACCGGATCGATTCCTCCGTCATTGCCCGCTTCGCCCATGCCAAGAACCTGGCTCCGACCCCCTTGCCAAGCCAAGTCTAGCAGCGCCTGAAGGCGCTTGTGGCAAGGCTCCGGCAGGTCACCGACGATCTCACCGTGCAGAAGCAGCGTCGCGCAAGCCTGCTCGATAACCCCGAGATGCTGGCCAGCCTCGACGAAGTGATCGCCCTGCTCAAGCGCCAATCCCGCTCGCTCGAGGGGGAAATCGCCTCCATGATCGATGACGATCCGCTGTGGGCAAAGCTCGCCGAGACCTGGCGCGAGATGAAGGGCGTCGCCGGGCGGACCGTTGCGCGCCTTCATGCCGAACTACCGGAAATTGGCACGCTCTCCAACAAAGCCATTGCCAAGCTTGCCGGCCTTGCCCGATCGCCAATGACAGCGGTAAGCGAAAGGGCAAGCGACCCACCCGCGGTGGTCGCGCCGGCGTCCGCTCGATCCTCTTCCTCGTCGCGGCCATCGCCGCCCGCTACGACAAAAGCCTTGCCGAGTTCCGCGACAGGCTGCTCAAGGCCGGCAAGGAGAAAATGGTCGTTCGCATTGCCCTTGCCCGCAAGCTCCTCGTCAGGCTCAACGCAAAAGCTCGCGACGCGCGAACCGCGTATGCCAATGCAACTTGACAAACCAGATAGTCGCTCACCCCTGCCCTCTCCCCGTGAAGAACGGAGAGAGGGAGAAGACCTCCTACTCCGTCACCGGCTTGTCGGAGATATCCCAGTCCTTGCCGTTGAAGATCGAGATGTAGAGCGTCTTCATCGGCGTGTAGTCGTCGGGCGTGTAGCTGTAGGTGATGCCGTCCAGCATGTAGGGCGAATGGAAGCCCGCCAGCGTCGTGGCCTGCTTCAGAACGTTGGCGCGGGTGAGCTCGTCGCCGCAGCGGCGCAGGATCTCCGCCATCGCCACCACCTGGCCGTAACCGGCAAAGGCGATGGTGTTATCGGGGTCGACATTGGGCAAATACTTTTTGCGCAGCTCCTCGAACGCCATCACGTCGGGATCCTTCTCGAAGCGCGGCACGCCGACCTCCTTGGCGTAGCGGATCGCGACGATGCCCGTGCAGTTCTCGAAACCGGCGGCGCTGAGAATCGAGCGGCCCGTCGATCCCGCTGACAGCAGATGCAGCGGCTTCCAGCCGAGTTCGGCCAATTTTCGGATCGACTGTGATGACGCCTTGCCGGTCGAGATATTGTAGAAAACGTCAGCGCCGGATTTCGAGAGATTGATGATCTGCGAATCGATCGTCGGCTCGGTCAGATCGTAAGTCTGCTCCATGATCACCTTGGCGGTGCCGCCGGCATCCGCCAGCACCTTCTTGAAGGGCGCGAGGAAATCACGACCGAAATCGTCGTTCTGGTAGAGGATGCCGATCTTGGCGTTCGGCTTCACGCCCACGACATGCTTGGCGAGAATGCGCGCTTCGGTCGGATAGAGCGGCAGGCCCGCCATGGTCCATTTGAAATTCTTCGGATCGTTCCATTTCGACGCGCCGGTGTTGAGCAATAGCTGCGGCACACCCTTCGAATTGAGATATTTGTGCACGGCGGTCTGCGGCGCGGTGCCGAGCGAGCCGTACAGCGCCAGCACTTCCTCCTGCTCGACCAGCCGCCGCGTCGCCTCAACGCATTTCGGCGCGCTGTAGGCGTCGTCCATGGAGAGGAATTTGACCTTGCGTCCGTTAATGCCGCCCGTCTCGTTCAGCATCTGGAAATAAACCTCGCCGACCCGCCCTAGCACGCCATAGAGCGAGCCGGGACCGGAATGCGGCACGGTCTGCCCGATCTTGATTTCGGTATCGCTGGCGCCCGGATCATACTTTTTCTCGGCCGCCCAAACGAAGGGCGCCGGCATGGCGGAAGCGAGGGCGGAGGCAAGCACGGTGGCGCCGAATTCGCGCCGGGTTTGTTTGTTCTTCATTGTTGTTCTCCCTTATCGGAGTCTTGATCAGCCATTCCGACGCAGGTGGCAATAGCTCACATGTCGCACGCAATGCCGCTATTCGGGCATTGCGTAGCGTCTAGACTCAAGTCTTGGCGGCGACGACGACGAGACCCGGAACCGGCGTATTGTCCTCGTTACGGGCGGAGCGATCTTCGAGCAGGGACAATTTGAGGTCGGCGCTCTCGACCGCGTCGCGCACGTACGCGGCGGCATGGGCGTAACGCAGTCCCTGGCCGATAATGACGCCTTCGCCGTCATGGGTCTCGGCGGTGAAGGCGAGCAGGCCACCCGGCGCAAGCACGCGCGCGGCTTCCATCAGCACCGGCGCGAGATCGGCGACGTACACCATGGCATCAGCGGCAAGAATGAGATCGGCGCTGGCATCCAGCCGTGCGCGCAGACCGTGCAGCATGTCGGCGACCTCAAGCTCGGCGTAGAGGCTGGTGGCGCGCGCCCGTTCGATCATGCGTGGCGACAGATCGACACCGATGAAATGATCGGCGTTCCTGGCGAAAGCCGACGCCGCAAGCCCGGTGCCGCAGCCGAGGTCAATCGCGCGCTTGAAGAACGCCGGCTTGCGCGCGGCCGATCGCACCGACAGCACCGCCTTGAACAGCAGCGCCGGACCGCGATAGCCGAGGTCGCCGACCAGCGAGGATTCGAAGCGCGGCGCATATTGGTCGAACAGGGTTTGCACATAGGCCTGCGACATCCCGGCCAATGGCGCGGCGCCAAGCCGCATCAATCGAAGCCCGGCGCCGTGACGATCGCCGGGATCGCTGGCCCGCGCCTTTTGAAACGCCGAGACGGCCGCCTCATGCTCGCCGAGTTCTTCGCGGATGCCGCCGAGCGTGAACCAGGCAGACGTGAAATCCGGCGCCAGCTCGATCGCCTGCAATAGCAGATCGGCCGCGGCCGGCAGATCGCCCTTCAATTGCAGATCGCGCGCGAATTCGAACCGGCGGTCGGCCATCAGATCGCCGGAAGAGAGAAAAAGGCGGGCGGGCATGGGTTCCGAAATCTGTCATTGCCGGGCTTGCCGACTTCGCTGAAGCTACCCGGCCTGACACTGGAGTGCCCGACGAAGCCTTGGCGTAGCCGGGACCCGGCAATCCATCAAAAGAGAGATTCTTGAGAAGATGGATGCGCGGGTCAAGCCCACGCATGACAGCTAAAAGTCTGGACGAAACGTCCTATATAACCGACATGCGCCCGCACGAGATCCTGTTGCCAGTTGCTGCCGGCCTGTGCTGCAAGCCGGGCGGCTTCCACATAGACCCGGTTCGCCCGGTCGAGCGCGCCGTGATTACCCATGGCCATTCCGACCATGCTCGGCCCGGCCATGGCGCTGTTCTCGCCACGCAGGAAACGCTCGACATGATGCGGCTGCGCTACGGCGACAATTTTGCGCGTTCGACGCAGGCTATCCGCTACGGCGAGGAGATCCGGCTCGGCGACGTCAAAGTCAAATTTCATCCCGCGGGCCATGTGCTGGGCTCGGCGCAGATTGCCGTCTCCTGCAAGGACACCTGCATCGTCGCCTCCGGGGACTACAAGGATGCCACCGACCCGACATGCGCGCCGTTCGAGGTGGTGCCCTGCGACGTCTTCATCACCGAGGCGACGTTCGGCCTGCCGGTGTTCCGCCACGGCGATGCGGCGGACGAGGTGAAGAAACTGCTGGCGTCGGTCGCACTGTTTCCGGAGCGCGCGCATCTGGTCGGCGCCTATTCGCTCGGCAAGGCGCAACGCGTGATCGCGCTGCTCCGCGAGCAAGGCTATGACCCGCCGATCTATCTGCATGGCGCGATGGAAGCGATCACGCACTACTACGAAAGCCGCGGCATTGCGCTCGGCGAGCTCCGCCCTGTGAAGGGCATGAAGAAAGCCGATCTTGCCCGCACCATCACACTGGCGCCACCACAGGCCACCTCCGACATCTGGACCAGACGCTTTCCAGATCCGGTCACGGCATTTGCCTCGGGCTGGATGCGGGTGCGGGCGCGCGCCCGCCAACGCGGAGTCGAACTGCCGCTGGTGATTTCAGACCATGCCGACTGGGACGGGCTGACCGCAACCATCGCGGCCACCGGCGCCGGCGAGGTCTGGGTCACGCATGGTCAGGAAGACGCACTGGTGCATTGGTGCAAGTCGCGCGGGCTCGCCGCGCGGCCGCTCGACCTGGTCGGTTATGGCGATGAGGAGGAGCACGAGGTGGTCGCGGCTGACGAGGCCGAGGCATGAACCGCTTTGCGGAATTGCTTGACCGACTCGCCTATGAGCCGGGCCGCAACAACAAGCTGCGGCTGATCACGGCTTATTTCCGCGACACGTCCGACCCCGACCGCGGCTACGCGCTGGCGGCGCTGACCGGCGCGCTGTCGTTCAAGCACGCCAAGCCGGGACTGATCCGAGACCTGATTATGGATCGCGCCGATCCGGTGCTGTTCGGGTTGTCGTATGATTATGTCGGCGATTTATCCGAGACGGTTGCGCTGATGTGGCCGAAGGGGGAATTGGCCGGCCACAACAACCCGCCGCCCCCCACCCTCTCCGAAGTCGTCACCACCCTTCGTACCCTCGGCAAGACCGATCTCCCAAAACAACTCGCGCGCTGGCTCGATGAACTCGACGAGACCGGCCGATGGGCGCTGTTGAAACTCGTCACCGGCGCGATGCGGATCGGGATTTCGGCGCGGCTGGCCAAGACCGCTGCGGCCGCACTTGGGGATAAGGATCCGCACGAGATTGAGCTGATCTGGCCGGGGCTCGCGCCGCCCTATCTGGAGTTGTTCGCCTGGCTGGAAGGCCGCGGCGACAAGCCGGTCAACCGCGATCCGGCGCCGTTCCGTCCCGTGATGCTGGCGCATGCGATCGAGGATACGGATTTTGCCAGTTTGGATCCTGCCGATTTCATCGCGGAATGGAAATGGGACGGCATCCGCGTGCAGGCGGTCGCCGGCCGCGATGAGCGCGGGCAGATGCAGGCGCGGCTCTATTCACGCACCGGCGAGGACATCACAAAGAGCTTTCCCGATCTGGTGCCGTCGCTGCATCTGCCCGGCGCCATCGATGGCGAGCTGTTGGTGCTCCGCGAAGGCCGCGTGCAGACGTTCAACGTGCTGCAGCAGCGGCTGAACCGAAAGGTCGTCTCGCCAAAACTGATCAAGGATTTTCCGATCCACCTGCGTGCTTATGATTTGCTCGGCGACGACGAGAACGACCTGCGCGAGCTGCCGTTTGCCGAGCGGCGCGCGCATCTGGAGACCTTTGTCAAAAAGCTCGACGACCCGCGCATCGATTTATCGCCGACAGTTGCCTTCGACAGTTGGGAGGCGCTGATGGCCGCGCGCGCCGATCCCGCAAGCGCCGGCGCGGGCGAGGATGCCGAGGCGGTGGAGGGCGTGATGCTGAAGCGGCGCGACGCGCCCTATCTGCCGGGGCGCCCCAAGGGCCAGTGGTGGAAGTGGAAGCGAGATCCGCACATCATCGACGCCGTCTTGATGTATGCCCAGCGCGGACACGGCAAGCGCTCGTCCTATTATTCGGATTACACGTTCGGCGTCTGGACCAAGGGCGAGGATGGCGAGCAACTGGTTCCGGTCGGCAAAGCCTATTTCGGCTTCACCGACGAGGAGCTGCTACAGATCGACCGCTTCGTTCGCCGCAACACCACCGAAAAATTCGGACCCGTCCGCCATGTCGTGCATGAGCCGGAGCAGGGGCTGGTGCTCGAAGTCGCCTTCGAGGGGCTGGCCCGCTCGCCACGGCACAAATCCGGCGTCGCGATGCGGTTTCCCCGCATCAGCCGCCTGCGCTGGGACAAGCCGCCGCGCGAGGCCGACCGGCTCGAGACGCTGGAACGGATGCTGAAGCAGGAAATGACGACAAATTAAGTTTCCCGGAGCGCATGGCGGCCATTGACCGGCACAAGCGGGTTCCCCATGTGCCCCGCCGTGCCGTATAATGCGCGCGACACGCGAGGAGAAACCGATGCCCAACGACGTCAGAGACCTGCCGGCCGGCAATGACGGCCTGTACCGCTTCCTCGGCGGCTCGCCGCTGTCGGTGGCGTTCCGGCTGATCCTGCTGTCGATCCTGGTCGGCGTGGTGCTCGCGGCCATCGGCTTCGATCCCTGGAATATCCTGCACAGCATTCAGACGCTGTTCCGGCGGCTGTGGGATCTCGGCTTCGACACGGTCAACTGGCTGTGGCGCTACTTCCTGCTCGGCGCCGTGCTCGTGATCCCGATCTGGCTGCTGTCGCGGCTGTTCGGCAGCTCGCGCGGGCGATAATCCCTCAACAGGCGGTGAGCGGCCGATGCAATTACGATTTGTCGGCTGCGGCGACGCGCTCGGCTCCGGCGGCAGGTTCAACACCTGCTTCCACGTCACGGGCAGCAGCGTCAACTTCCTGATCGATTGCGGCGCCTCCTCGCTGCCGGCGCTCAAGCGCCTCGGCATCTCACGCGACGCGATCGATCTGATCCTGATCACGCATTTCCACGGCGACCATTTTGGCGGCCTGCCGTTCCTGTTGCTGGATGCGCAGTTCACGCGCCGCACCCGTCCGCTCGTCATCGCCGGCCCGCAGGGGATCGAGACCAAACTGCCCAACTTGATGGAAGCGCTGTTCGAGCATTCATCCAAGACCAAACAGCGCTTCGATCTCTCGGTCGTAGCCCTTGAACCGGAGCAGAGCCGGGCTTTTGGCGAGGTCAAGGTGACGCCCTATCCTGTCGTCCATGGCGAATCCGGCGGACCGTTCCTGGCCTATCGTGTCGAGGCCGAAGGCCGTGTCATCACCTACAGCGCCGACACCGAGTGGACGGAGACGCTGATCCCCGCCGCACGCGGCGCTGACCTGTTCATTGCGGAAGCCTATTATTACGACAAGATCGTCAAGAACCACCTCAGCCTGAAGACGCTGGAAGCGCATCTGGGCGAGATCAACGCCAAGCGGCTGGTGCTGACGCATATGAGCGACGACATGCTCGGACGATTGGGCGAACTGCCCTACACGGCCGCCCATGACGGCATGATCGTCGAGCTCTAGGATGCATTCGCTCAATCCTGCTTCCAGGGTCACCACAGCCCAGGTGTTTGCCATCGCGGGTCCCGCGATGGTCGCCAACCTGACGACGCCGCTGATCGGCATCGTCTCAACCACTGCGATCGGACGGCTCGGGGACGCCACGCTGCTCGGCGGCGTGGCGATGGCATCCGTGCTGTTCGACTGCATGTTCTGGCTGTTCGGTTTCCTGCGCATGAGCACGGTCGCGTTCACCGCGCAGTCGCTGGGATCGGGCGAGTTCGCAGAACTGCGCGCTATCCTGCTGCGCGGGCTGATCGTCGCCGCGCTGATCGGCGGAGCGCTGATTGCGCTGCAGGTGCCGCTCGCGGCGATCTTGCTCGGCGCCATGGGCGGCAGCGAAGGCGTCACGCGCGCGGCAAAAACCTACTTCACCATCCGGATCTGGTCGGCGCCGCTGGCGCTCGGCAATTATGTCGTTCTGGGATGGCTGATCGGGCAGGCCCGCGCCAAATTGGCACTCGGCATGCAGATCACCATCAACCTCATCAACGTGGCGGCGGCCGTCGTGCTGGTGCTCGCGCTCGACTTCGGAATTGCCGGCGCTGCCATCGCCGCGCTGATCGCGGAAGCCGCAGGCCTCGCGCTCGGATTGCTGATCGCGCGTCACCTTTCGAAAGAGCAGTTCGCGGCATCCCGCGCGTTGCTATTCGATCGGACCAAGCTGATGCGGATGCTTTCGGTCAATCGTGACATCATGATCCGAACCGCATCGCTGATAGCGGCGTTTCTGTTCTTCACTGCACAGGGCGCGCGTGCCGGCGATACGACGCTCGCCGCGAATGCGGTGCTCAACAATTTTCTGCTATTCGGTGCCTTCTTCCTCGACGGCCTCGCCAACGCCGCCGAGCAACTCTGCGGCCGCGCCTATGGCGCCCGCGACAAGGCGGCCTTTGCAGGCGCCGTGAAGCTCGTTGTGATGTGGGGCTTTGGCTTTGCGCTTGCGGTCGCCGCCAGTTTCCTGCTGTTTGGGCCTGCGTTTATCGACATCATGACGGCTAGCGTGGAGGTGCGGCGCATCGCGCGAGACTATTTGCCCTTTGTGATCTTCGCACCGCTGCTTGGCGTGTTCGCCTTTGCCTTTGACGGCGTCTATATCGGCGCCACCTGGGCGCGCGACATGCGCAATCTGATGGTGGCCTCGCTGGTGATCTTTCTCACCGCGTGGTTCGCACTGCGGTCGTTCGGCAATGCCGGACTATGGGGCGCGCTGTTGGTGCACTACGCCGCGCGTGGCGGGCTCGAGGCGCTGCGGTATCCGGCGCTGTTGAAGAAGTCGTTTGGTTAGCAGCCCGGATGCAGCGAAGCGAAATCCGGGGTCTTCGTGCAAGCGGGTAAAATTGTCCCGGATTGCGCTGCGCTTCATCCGGGCTACGGTTCTACCGCACCGGCCAGTCTTCGGCGGTGATCGTCGCGGCATCCGCGCCGACGATTTCCGATAGCGAGTCGCGCCCCGTGCGCAACAGCGTCGAGGCGAGATCGTTCTTGATGCTATCCACCAACCCCAGCCCCTTGTAAACCAGTGACGAATAGAGCTGGATCAGGCTGGCGCCGGCGCGGATCTTCGTCAGCGCCGCGCCGCCCGAATCGATGCCGCCGACGCCGATCAGCGGAAACGCGCCTTCGGTGCGCACATAGGTCTCCGCCACCATACGGGTCGACAATCGAAACAGCGGCCGGCCGGATAGGCCGCCCTGCTCTTTCGCCCTTGCCTGTTCGCGCAAGCTCGAGGGCCGCGCCAGCGTGGTATTGCCGACGATCATGCCATCGATACCGCGCGAGCGTGCGATGTGCACGACGTCGTCGAGTTCGGTCAGACTGAGATCCGGCGCGATTTTGAGCAGCACCGGCGAATCGCCGGCGTTCTTCCGCACCCGTTCGCGCGCATCGATCACCTTGGCCAGCAGTTCGTCCAGCGCCGCCGATTGCTGCAGATTGCGCAGGCCCGGCGTGTTCGGCGAGGAGACGTTGACGGTGAAATAGCTCGCGACCGGCGCAAAGGTCTCGATCAGCTTGACGTAATCGGCGATGCGATCAGGCGAATCCTTGTTGGCCCCGACATTGACGCCGACGATGCCGCCATGATGGGCGCGCGCTGCCAGGCGTCGCAGCGCGGCTTCAGCGCCGTCATTGTTGAAGCCCATGCGGTTGATCACGGCCTCATCCCGCTCCAGCCGGAACAGCCGCGGCCGCGGATTGCCGCCCTGCGGCTTCGGCGTCACGGTGCCGATCTCGACGAAGCCGAAGCCGAGCCGCAACAGCCCGTCGGGCGCCTCCGCGCTCTTGTCGAAGCCCGCCGCCATCCCGATCGGGTTGGGAAAATTCAGGCCGAAGGCGCGCACCGCCAGCTTGTGGTCATCCGCCCGTGGCCTGACCGGCGGCAACAGCCGCAGGCCATGGATCGCCATGCGATGCGCGTCCTCCGGGTCGAACCAGCGCAGCAGCGGCAGCGAAAAGGCGTCGAAGGCGCGGATCACGGTATAAGCTCCGGAATGTCGTGCGTGCCGTCGGACCGCGCGCGCATGTCGAGGATGGCGATCACTGCGCCGAGATCGAGCTCGCCATAGAGATGCGGGAACAGTTCGTCGTTGCGCGAAGGCTCCCAGCGCAACGCATCGCCCAGCGCGTAGGCGTCGACCGCAACCAGGAATAGGCCGGTCTGGCCGAAATAATGCTTTCGCGCCGTCTCGGCGACCTGGGCGGCGGTTGAGAAATGAATGTATCCATCGCGCAGATCGTCCGCGCTGCCCCGATAGACGCCCTGCCTTTCGGCCTCGCGCCAGGCCGAGGCGGGGGTGATTTTGTAGATCGTAGGCACGGCTGTCCGGGCTTCCCCTACTTGTCGTTGACTCTCTTGGGATTTCCCGGAAATGGCCGGGCTGGCGGCCGACCGTAAAGGCGGCGGGCTGCCAACTCAAGCGCTGCCGCGGCAGGTGTGCGCGAAGATTGCGCAAAGGGGCCGGATCAGGCAATAATTCCTAGACCGCTCCAGGGATTTTCGATGGCCAGGCACGCCAAGGCGCAACGGCTTCTGACCCACAGCCAGATCTGGACCGCGCTCGACCGGCTGGCGGAACGCGCCGGCATGTCGCCCTCAGGGCTGGCAAAGCGCGCCGGCCTTGACCCCACTACGTTCAATAAATCCAAGCGCATCACCGCCGACGGGCGCGAGCGCTGGCCTTCGACCGAATCGGTCTCCAAGGCGCTGGCCGCGACCAATTCGTCGATCGACACCTTCGTGCAGTTGATCGGCGACGGCGCGCGCAGCCTGCAATCGGTGCCGCTGCTTGCACTGGCGCAAGCCGGCAGCGGCGGCCATTTCGACGAGAGCGGCTTTCCCGCCGGCAAAGGCTGGAACGAGGCGAAGCTGCCATCGGCCAGCGACGAGTACGCCTACGCGCTGGAAATCTCGGGCGATTCGATGAGGCCGACCTATCGCGACGGCGACATCATCGTGGTATCGCCGGGCATGCCGATCCGGCGCGGCGATCGCGTGGTGCTCAAGACCTCGGACGGCGAAGTGATGGTCAAGGAATTGAAGCGGCGGACAACGAAGACGCTGGAGCTACAGTCGCTCAATCCGGCGCAGGCCGACCGCACGCTGGATGCCGATGACGTCGCCTGGATCGCGCGCATCGTTTGGGCGAGCCAGTAGGATTGCCGCTGCCGTGACGGACGTGCTGAGCGACCTGCTGCAACATTCCCTCCGCATCGTGCTGTGCGGGACCGCCGCCGGGACGACTTCCGCGGCCGAGCGAGCCTACTACGCGCACAAGCAAAACAAGTTCTGGACGATATTACACGAGACAAAGCTGACGCCGGAGCGGCTGCAGCCGCATCAATATCGCGACCTGCTGCAACAAGGGATCGGCCTGACTGATCTCGTGAAAGCGGGCGCGGGGATGGACCGAGCGACGCTGCCAAAATTGACGACGGCGGATCGCGCCCGGCTGCGCAGTGCGATCGCGACATTTCGTCCGCGATTTCTCGCGTTCACCAGCAAGACGGCCGGACAGAAATTCTTCGATACCAAACGAGATTACGGCGAGCAGCGTGAACTGATCGGCGATACCCGTGTGTGGATCTTGCCGTCGACTTCGGGCGCGGCCAATGGAAGCTGGCGGCCGGAAGTCTGGCACCGGTTTGCGAGTGAGGCGAGAGCAGCGGGCTGACGGAGTCGGGCGCGCGGATCTTCCCTTCTCCCCTTGTGGGGGAAGGTGCCTTGCTGAAGGCAAGGCGGATGAGGGGTTCTCTCCGCGGAAGCAGACCCCTCATCCCGCTGCCGCTACGCGCCAGCGATCCACCTTCTCCCACAAGGGGAGAAGGAAGGAAGTCACGTCGCGTAGTCCGGCTCTTTCCGGTCCAGCATCCGCTTCAAGGCATCGAAATGCCGCTGGGCCGGGGTCGGTCCCTTGTAGAGATGATCGTCCTTGTAATCGCGCTTGGTTTTCTCCACCACAGGCGCGGGAAGCTGTTTCAGCCTCTGCCCGGTCCACATCGCATAGATCTGCACCTGGGCGGCCCGCTCGACGTAATAGAGCATGTCATAGGCTTCCGCGACGGTCGCGCCGACGGTGGAGATGCCGTGATTGGCCATGAACAATACGGTCTTGTCGCCAATAACTTTTGCCAGCCGCGCGCCTTCGGCGGGATCGAGGGCCGGGCCAGTATATTCGTCGTCATAGGCAATCGCGCCTGACAGCCCGACCTCGGTCTGTCCGATCTCCTTGATGCGGGGGTCCTCGAGCCGCGTCAGCGCGCTGGCGTGCGGCATGTGGGTGTGAAACACCGCCTTTGCCTGCGGGAGCGCCTTGTGGATCGGCGCATGGATGCAATAGCAGGAGCGCTCGACCTCGCCCTCGCCGCTTTTGACCTCGCCGTCGTCGATGCCGACTTCCATGAAGCAGGAAGCGGTGACCTCCGACCAATGCGTGCCGAACGGAATCTGGTAGTAGCGGTCGCTCCTGCCCGGCACCACGAAGGTCAGATGGTTGAAGATGCCTTCGGAAAATCCCTGGATGAAGGCCAGCCGGTGCGCGGCCGCGAGATCGACCCGCGCCTGCCATTCCTCGGCGCTGTACTCGCTGAGCGACTTCGGCGAAACCCTGAATTGCATGAGCGTTCTCCCTGATTCCGTGTGGTGCCCGCCCCTCGGCGGAGGCTTTGGACGGCTGTTATTCAGGGCATTGTAGCGCAATCCGGCGCGGCCATCGCTGAAATTGCGGCGGACCTGCCATCCCGGTTTGCGGGGCAGGCAGGCTGTCATTGCCGGGCTTGACCCGGCAATCCATCGATCGAGAGCGTCTTGCGAAGCAAGATGGATGCGCGGGTCAAGCCCGCGCATGACGACTTTGGGTGTGGCGCCCTACGCACTCCTTGCCAGCGCACCGTCGATCATGTTGACCGCATTCGTCACGCCATACACCGCGACGAACGAGCCGAAGCGCGGGCCCTTCTCCTGTCCGAGCAACACCTGGTAGAGCATGTTGAACCAGTCGAGCGAGACGCCCGGCCGGCCGTCCTTGCCCTTCTTGACCTGGTCCAGGAACGGCTCGCGGCGGCCGATTTCGTAGACCACGTTCTGGATGTCTTCGGCGCTCGACCCCGCCGGCAATTGCGACAGCGCATCGCGCAGATCCTGCAGCGCGGCGCGCTCGCTGTCGGTCGGCTCGCGGAACTGCTTCGTCGGCGCCACGAAGTCGCGGTAGTAGTTGATGGCGTAGCCGACCATCGCGTCGAGCTTCGGATGCGACTGCGCCGTCACGCCCGGACGATAGCGGCCGATGAAGCCCCATAGCGTTTCAGCGTTTTCCGCATTCGACGACGACACCAGCGTCAGCAACAACTGGAACGTGACGGGCATGTCGGCCTTCGGCGGCTTGCCGGAATGGATGTGCCAGACCGGATTGGCGAGCTGCTGCTTGGCATCCTGCCGCGTGAATCCATCGAGGAATTGCTGGTAGTCGTCGACATTGCGCGGGATCACGTCGAAATACAGCCGCTTCGCCGCCTTCGGCTCGCGGTACATGAACAGCGACAGCGATTCCGGCGAGGCGTAGCGCAGCCATTCGTCGATGGTAAGCCCGTTGCCCTTCGACTTCGAAATCTTCTGGCCCTTCTCGTCAAGGAACAGTTCGTAATTGAACCCCTCGGGCGGCGTGCCGCCGAGCGCTGAACAGATCTTGCCGGACAGCTTGACCGAATCGATCAGGTCCTTGCCGGCCATTTCATAGTCGACGCCGAGCGCGAACCAGCGCATCGCCCAGTCCGGCTTCCATTGCAGCTTGCAATGGCCGCCGGTGACCGGAACGGTGACGCGCTCCTTCGTCTCGGGATCGTCGTAAGAGACGGTTCCGGCCTTCACGTCATGCTCCGTTATCGGCACGTAAAGCACCATGCCGGTACGCGGACAGATCGGGAGGAACGGCGAATAGCTTGCAGCGCGTTCCTCGCGAAGCGACGGCAACATGATCTTCATCACCGCGTCCAGCCGCTCCAGCATGCGCAGCAGCGCGGCATCGAACTTGCCCGAGGCGTAGTAGTCGGTCGAGCTCGCAAATTCGTAGTCGAAGCCGAACTGGTCGAGGAAGGCGCGCAGCCGTGCATTGTTGTGCTGGCCAAAGCTCGGATGGGTGCCGAAGGGATCGGGCACCTTGGTCAGCGGCTTGCCGAGATGCTGCTCCAAGAGCTCCTTGTTCGGCACGTTGTCCGGCACCTTGCGCAGGCCATCCATGTCGTCGGAGAAGGCGAGCAGCCGCGTCTTGATCTTGTCCTCGGTCAGCACGCGGAAGGCGTGGCGCACCATCGTGGTGCGTGCGACCTCGCCGAAGGTACCGATATGCGGCAGGCCCGACGGACCGTAGCCGGTCTCGAACAGCACCTCGTCCTTCGGACTTTTCTTCAGCCGCGCGACAATGGCCTTGGCCTGCTCGAACGGCCAGGCGTTGGATTGTTCGGCGAGCGCGCGCAAATCGCTCGGGCTAAAGGCAAGGTCGATGGTGGACATTTTAAAGAGGCTCTCCAGGGCCATGAAACCGGCCGGTTATAGCCGTCATTGCGAGCGAAGCGAAGCAATCCATTTCACGGTTTGCCGAGGCATGGATTGCTTCGTCGCTCCGCTCCTCGCAATGACGGGGGCGGAGCCGTCAGAACGGACTGATGGAAAAATACCGCAGCCACAAATCCGTAAAGCGGCCTTTTTCCCAGATCCGGAACAGCGCCCAGTTCAGCGACGTCCGCAGGAGATCATTGCCCTTGCGCACGGCGATGCCGATGCCCTCGCCGAAATAGCGGCTTTCGACAAAGGGTCCGCCCGAGAACGCGCAGCAATCGGCGGAATCGGTGCCATTGATCCAGAACGCCAATGAGATCGCGTCGCCGAAGATAAAATCGACTTCGCTTCGTCTGAGTGCGAGGCGCAGCGCATCGTCATTCGGGTAGGATTTGATCTCCGCGTCGGTGAACATCGCCTTCAGATAGGCCTCGTGCGAGGTGCCGCCGATGACGCCGACCTTCTTGCCTTCGAGATATTCGGGCCGGACCTCCGGCATGACGGCGTCGCGCCGCGACACGAAGCGCGCCGGGGCACGGTAATACGGATCGGTGAAATCGAGCCGGGCGCGCAGGGCCGGCGTCACCGCCATGGAGGCGATGATGGCGTCACCGCGGTTGCTGGTGATGGCGTCGACCAGCGTCTCGAACCGGCGCATCTGGATGGTGCAGGAAATCTTGATTTCGTCGCACAGCGCGCGCGCCAGATCGACATTGAAGCCGGCGGGATTGCCATCGGGGCCGGTGAAGTTGAACGGGGGGTAATCGGTCTCGGTCAGGAAGCGGATCACGGTGAGGCGCGACATGTCCGGCCGGTCCGGGCGCCGCCGCGGGTCCCAGAAACCGGGCACCGCTTGCGGGGCTGCCTCCACCGCCGGGCGGGGCTGGGTTTGGGCGTAAGCCGCGCTGCCGCTGACAGCCGTCAGCGCAGCCGCAATAGACAGCCCGACCA
Source organism: Bradyrhizobium sp. CCBAU 051011 (assembly GCF_009930815.1). Lineage (NCBI taxonomy): Bacteria > Pseudomonadati > Pseudomonadota > Alphaproteobacteria > Hyphomicrobiales > Nitrobacteraceae > Bradyrhizobium > Bradyrhizobium sp. CCBAU 051011. Next base: position 1,662,187 of record NZ_CP022222.1, read on the forward strand.
GCCAGACGCTGACGGTTCGATGCAGACTTGCATTGGTTAACGGGACAGTAAGACTTGGCATCTTCGGCAATGGCTTCGCGGAATTTCCGGCCTTATAGACCATCCGGCCGGCGATGCGAGGGCCGTTTTGGCCCTTTCGGCCAGGCATGCCGCTCAGAGATAGCGCTTGAGGTCCTTGGCGGCTTCCTCCGGCGTCCGTTTCAGGTTGAAGGGCGCTACGAAATTGCCGTCGCGGTCCATCAGATAGACCAGCGCGGTGTGGTCCATGGTGTAATCGCCGTCCTTGAGCGGGACTTTCCTTGCATAGACCCGGTAGGACGAGATCACCTTGGCCACCGCCTCGGGCGCGCCGGTCAGCCCCTTCAGATGCGGATCGAAGCTGGAGAGATAGTCCTTCATCGCGGTTGCCGTGTCGCGCTCGGGATCGACGGAGACGAACCAGGCGTTGACGCGGTCGGCGTCCTTGCCCATTGCCTTCAGCACTTCCGAAATCTCAAACAGCGAGGTCGGGCAGACATCCGGACAATGGGTGAAGCCGAAGAAGATCAGCGTCGGCTTGCCCTTCAAATTCTGTTCGGTGACGGTCTGGCCGGCCTGGTCGGTCAGTTGGAACGGCCCGCCGATCGCAGCCGGCGCCGTGACGGTGCGCAGGCCGCCGAGCGCCCACAGCATGATCACAAGACCGAGCGCGAGGCTGGCGGCAAAGGCAGCGACGATCACCAGCGGGCGGATGGTCCGGTCCATGGGATGAAATTCCTTGTTGCCCGATCAGAAGCAGGCCGAGATGCCAGCGGCGATCATTTCGAAAAACACCGCGGTGCCGTAATGGAACCACAATGCGGCCGCGCCGAGCACGGCCAGCGTGCCGAGGCCGGCAGCACCCCAGACGATCATGGACGCCACCCGGCCCTGCGGCCGGGCCGCCGCCATCATGCCCTGCTGGGTGGAAATCGGCTGAACCATTGGTTTGAGATAGGGCCAGTTCCCCGGGCAGGCAAGCGGAATGGCCGCCGGGGAAATCACGTCATGCGGAGGGAGAATGGCTGCGCACAAGTGAGGGCAGCGCTTCCAAACGGTCCGTCATGCCCGGGCATAAGCGCGAAGCGCGTCGACGTCCCTGGCATCCACGTCCTAACAGACCATCAGCAGGAAAGACGTGGATGGCCGGGACAAGCCCGGCCATGACGGAGAAGGAGAAAGAGTCTCAATTCAAACGTGGGATGGCGGGAGCAGTTCGCCCGGCTTAGCGCGCTGCGGGCTTGTTGCTGGAGGCCTGGGCGTCGAGGTAGCAGGGCTTGTACATCGCCTGCAATTGCTTGCCGCGCAGGAAGATCATGCGCTGGGTCAGGCCGCCACGGGCCGCAATCCACTTCCGCACTGGTATCGGATACATCGAATACAACATCTGGGTTGCTTCGGCGTTGGTGACGGCGCGGCCATTGGCGCCGAAATCCCAGGCGGCGTGGAAGCCGAGATTGGCGTGCGAGGTGACGCAGATCCGGTCATGGGGAACCGCGCCGAGCACGATAGTGCAGGCCGAGGCGCACAGGCCATCGATGATGACGGTTTCGCCCGAGGTGCGCAGACCCTGGTACTTGTCGACATAGGTGCCGATCCGGCCGCCGCGATCGTCGGCTATCCGCACCACAGCCTGGCTCGCCCCCACTCCCGCCAGCAGCAGCACCGCGGCAAGCAACCCCGTCACCAGCTTCATATCCCAGCCCCAGTCGAAGAAATGTCGAAACCGAATCTGCTTGTCTTAGTGATGCAAGACAGGATGTAGCGTCGTTGGAGATCGTGATTTTGTCTAGGCAACGAAGGTCGCTCAAAACAAATTCAAATTAAGTGTTGCCGGGCCGCTGCACCCTCCGCGCGAAAAGGTCCCAAACTGGAACAAACGACTCGTTGCGTGGATGGCGACGCGGTCACAAGGCAAGAAGGCGTTTGCCGTTGACCGCACGCGACGACGCGGGCTTGAATCATAAATGGCACGGGGGAGGAAACGATGACTGAGGTCACAGACGTAATCGTGGTCGGCGCTGGACTGGCGGGACTGGTCGCGGCAACCGAGATCGCAGACGCCGGCAAGCGCGTCATCGTCGTCGACCAGGAAGGCGAACAAAGCCTTGGCGGACAAGCCTTTTGGTCGTTCGGCGGATTGTTTCTGGTCGATACTCCCGAACAGCGCCGGCTCGGCATCAAGGACTCCTACGATCTCGCACTGCAAGACTGGATGGGGACCGCGGGCTTCGATCGCGACGACGACCATTGGCCGAAGCGATGGGCGGAAGCCTATGTCGCCTTTGCCGCCGGCGACAAGCGCGACTGGCTGCGCGCGATGGGTCACCGTATTTTTCCGGTGGTCGGCTGGGCCGAGCGCGGCGGCTATGACGCGATGGGCCACGGCAATTCGGTGCCGCGCTTTCACGTCACCTGGGGCACCGGTCCGGGCATCGTCGAGCCGTTCGAGCGCCGTGCGCGCGAAGCGCAACAAAAAGGCCGGCTAACGTTCAAGTTTCGCCACCGCGTCGACACACTCATGATGACGAACGGCGCGGTCGAGGGCGTCAGCGGTTCGGTGCTCGAACCTGACAGCGTCGAGCGCGGCAAAAGCTCATCGCGGAAAGTGATCGGCGATTTTACGCTGCGCGCGCAGGCGGTGGTGGTCGCCTCCGGCGGCATCGGGGGCAATCACGAGCTGGTTCGGCAGAACTGGCCGAAGCGTCTCGGCGAGCCGCCGAAATTCATGATCTCCGGCGTGCCCGAACATGTCGACGGCCGCATGATCGGCATTACAGAGGCCGCCGGCGCGCGGCTGATCAATCGCGACCGGATGTGGCATTACGTCGAGGGCATCCGAAACTGGAACCCGATCTGGCCGCGCCACGGCATCCGCATCCTGCCCGGCCCGTCCTCGATGTGGTTCGACGCCACGGGCAAGCGCCTGCCCGCGCCGCTGTTTCCCGGCTCCGACACGCTCGGCCAACTGCAATACATCATGTCGACCGGCCACGATTACTCCTGGTTCATCCTGACCCAGAGCATCATCAAGAAGGAGTTCGCGCTCTCCGGCTCCGAGCAGAATCCCGACCTCACGGGAAAAAGCTGGCGCATGACGATCAAGCGCGCCACCAACAAGGGCGCGCCGGCTCCAGTGGAAGCGTTCAAGCAGAACGGCGCCGACTTCATCGTGCGCGACAATCTCGCCGACCTCGTCAGCGCGATGAACGCGCTCGCAGGCAGCGACCTGCTCAAGCACGATCAGATCAAGGCGCAGATCGAAGCGCGCGACCGCGAGATCACCAACCCCTACGTGAAGGACGCGCAGGTGATGAACCTGCACAATGCGCGCCGCTACATCGGCGACAAACTGATCCGCACCGCAAAACCGCACAAAATTCTCGACCCCGAACACGGCCCGCTGATCGCGGTGAAGCTAAACATCCTGACGCGCAAGACGCTGGGCGGCTTCGAGACCGATCTCGACTCGCGCGTGTTCGGCACGGACCGCCAGATCATCCCAGGACTTTATGCCGCGGGCGAAGCCGCCGGCTTCGGCGGCGGCGGCGTGCACGGTTATCGTTCGCTGGAGGGCACGTTCCTGGGCGGCTGCCTGTTCTCGGGACGGAATGCGGGACGCGCCGCGGCGACGGCTGCGGGCTAGGCGACTTATCAATGCAAATAACGCAGTAGCCGTGGGGACGCGAGCGCGCTAAGAAGCCGCCGCCCCCTATCAGGAGAACAATATGACCATCCAGCGCTTCGAAACCGGACCTCGCATGAGCCAGGTCGTCGTCCACGGCAACACCGTCTATCTCGCCGGCGTCGTCGCCGGCACCGCGGCTGGCAAGAGCGTGACCGAGCAGACGCAGGACATTCTGTCCATCATCGACGGCCATCTCGCCAAGGCCGGCACCGACAAGTCGAAGCTGTTGTCAGCCACGATCTACATCACCGACATGAAGACGTTCCCTGAGATGAACGCGGTGTGGGACGGCTGGGTCTCGGCCGGCAACACGCCGGCGCGCGCCACCGTCGAGGCCAAGCTGGCGGCGCCGCAGTACAATGTCGAGATCATGGTGGTCGCGGCGAAGTAAGATCAACTCACCGCCAACCGTCTTGCTGCCCCGGATTGCAGACGCGATCCGGGGCATTTTCATCTGCATCTCATGCGCTAATCCGTGCGCCCGCGACATCGCCGATGTCGGCCTGAAGCCAGCGGGCGATCCGGCGCCAGGAATGGCTCAGGGTCTTGCTTCCCATGAACAGGCCGAGGTGACCACACGGCTCGCAGGCCTGTTTCAGCAATGCGGGTCGCGTGCCGAGCAGCCGAGCGGTCGCGAGCGCCTGATCGCGCGGGACCACGATGTCGCTCTCTCCCGCCAGCAGGAAGACCGGCAGGCGCACCTCGGCGAGATCGATCCTGCGGCCGAGCGCGACGAAGCGCCCGCGCGCGATCTGGTTTTGGCGAAACACCCGCTCTGTCACCTCGAGGTAGTACGCCCCTGGCAGATCCAGCGTCGCGCGATCCCAGCGCTCGAAGCGATCCAGCAGCACCCGTGCCTCATCCGATTCGTCACCGACATCCCTTTGCAACGCTGCTTCTACCTCGTGCTGACTGAACGGAATGTTCCAGAACCGGAGCATGTGCTCGCCGCTGACGACGCCGTCGCCCCGCTGCACCATCTGCTCGAACGCCGGCTGTGGAAGCGCGGCCACCATCTTCGAAAGTTCTGACGGCGTAGAAACATCGACCGGGGCGCCGGCGAGCACCAGCCGCCGCACCTTGCCGGGAAAACGGGCAGCATAGACCAGCGACAGCCATCCGCCCTGGCAGAGGCCGACAAGATCGACGGGCACCCCGATTTCGTCGATCGCCACATTGAGCTCGGCAATATAACTGTCGATCGACAGATGGCGCATTTCCGGCGTCGCCGAGCACCAGTCGGCGACATAGACGCGGCTGATGCCGCCCTTGTGCAACGCCTCGACCAGGCTATGGCCCGGCGCAAAGTCAGCGATCTGCGCGCCATGCAGCGCATAAGGCGCGCAGACGAGAACCGGCCGTTGTGGCGCATTCCCATTCAAAAACTGCCGCAACCGCAGCGATGGAAGTTGCAGCGTCACCGTATTTGGCGTGGTCCACGCGAGCGGCGCTTGCTCGGGCGCACGGGAAGACGCGGGCCTGGGATCGGCGAACCATTGCGCGTAGCTGTCGAGCGCCAGCCTCGTTGCTTGCAGCGGCCACAGCCATACCTGTTGCGCCCAATCGGCGCCCTGCTGCTCCGGCGACATTGTCTTTTTTGTCACGCCCAAGCTTTGCTCCTGATCAGGAACCAACGAGGTCAAGGTTGTGCTTTTACGCCAGATCCGGCGCCGGCCCTAGCCCAATTGATCATCACCTCGAAATCCTTGACCTCCGAGGTAATCGATTAGCGCGCGCGAATTTCCAATAGTCGGTCAGCCGGCCCATTCGGCAAATGCGAAGGAGAGCACGATGACCGACATCAACAAGATTGCCCGCGACTACATCGATCTGTGGAACGAACGGACGCCCGGCCGCCGCCGCGAAATGCTGGCCGCGAATTGGACCAGCGACGCCCGATATGTTGACCCCCTAATGTCGGGCGACGGCCATGACGGCGTGGACGCGCTGATATCGGGCGTGCAGCAGCGGTTTCCGGATTTCAGGTTCAGGCTGATCGGCGAGCCCAATGGCTTTGGCGATCACCTCCGCTTTTCCTGGGGGCTGGGTCCGGATGGCGGCGACAGCCCGATCAAGGGAACCGATTTCGCCGTGCTCAGCAACGGCCGCATCCGCAGCATCACCGGGTTCCTGGATCAGGTGCCGGCGGCGTAGGGTGGGTTAGCCGAAGGCGTAACCCACCGATTTCTTTGCCGCGATGGTGGGTTACGGCTTCGCCTAACCCACCCCACGGCCACGCGGCTCCGAAAATATCTCAGGAACCTCTTCAACCCTGCCGCATCCAACCCCAATACCCTGTTATTGGTGAACATCATGCGTCAGGTCCCGATACCGAAGATCGCGCCGCTCGACACCGGCGACACCGAGTTGGTGCGGCGGGCGCTGGCCCGCGACGAGACGGCGGTGCGCACAATCATGCAGGCGAACAACCGCCGGCTTTACCGGCTCGCCCGCGGCATCCTGCGCAACGACGGCGAGGCCGAAGACGTCGTGCAGGAGGCTTACGTCCGCGCCTTCACCCATCTGGAAAGCTTTCGCGGCGAGTCCAGCCTGTCGACCTGGCTGTCGCGGATCACCATGAACGAGGCGCTCGGCCGGCTGCGCCGCCAGCGGCCCGCCGTCGAGATCGATTCATTGCCGCAGGGCAAGCTCGAAGCGGAGATCATCCAGTTTCCTCTTGCCGCGTCCGACGATCCGGAAAAATCCATGGCCCAGCGTGAAATCCAGCATGTCGTCGAGCACGCCATCGATGAATTGCCGGAAGCGTTCCGCCTCGTCTTCATCACCCGTGTCATCGAGGGAATGAATGTGGAGGAGACCGCCGAAATTCTTTCGCTAAAGCCGGAGACGGTGAAGACCCGTCTGCACCGAGCCCGCGCCATGCTGCGCGACAATGTCGAGCGAAAGATCGGCCCCGTGGTGATGGAAGCGTTTCCCTTTGCCGGCCGGCGCTGCGAGCGCCTGACGGACGCCGTGCTGAAGCGGCTTGGTTTGGCGGAATAATTTCCGGGAACCTCCGCGCGTTCCGACCATCCAACGCCTGTGCAACAACGCGCGGTTCGCCGCGCCACAGGAGTGTCAAACATGTTCATTCGATTGAGCGCGGCGATTGCCGCGTTGAGCCTTCTTGGCAGCGCCGCGCTGGCGCAGGGCGCAAAGCCCACCGATCCCCAGATCGCGCATATCGCCTACACCGCCGGCGTCCTCGACATCAACGCCGCCAAGCAGGCGATCGCGAAAACTGGCAACAAGGACGTCAAGGCGTTCGCGGAAGACATGGTGCGCGACCATGAGGCCGTGAACAAGCAGGCGCTCGACCTCGTCAACAAGCTGAAGGTAACGCCGGAAGACAACGACACCAGCAAGGCGCTGTCGAAGCAGGCGACTGAGAAGCTCGCCGAACTCGACAAGCTGAAAGGCGCCGAATACGACAAGGCTTATGTCGCCAACGAGGTCGCCTACCACAAGGCCGTCAACGGCGCGCTGGAGAGGCAGTTGATTCCGTCAGCCAGCAATGCCGAACTGAAGAGCCTGCTGCAAACCGGCCTCAAGATATTTCAGGGCCACCAGCAGCACGCCGAGGAAGTCGCCGCCAAGCTGAAGTGAGGCGCCCGCCATGCGTCCGGGCCGCTGTCTGCCTTTCGTCGCTGCCCTGCTCCTTGGCGCGACGGTCGTCCCGGCGCATGCGGCGACGATTCAAATCACGATCGACGATCTGGTGTTTGCGCCGGCCGAGATCTCCGCCCGCGTCGGCGACACCATCGAATGGATCAACAAGGACGTGTTCGTACATACCGCGACCGCACGCAACGGCGATTTCGATGTGACCACGCCGCCGAAGAAGACGGTGACGTCGGTGCTGACGAAGGCCGGCAGCGTGGAGTATTACTGCCGGTACCATCCGAACATGAAGGCGGTGCTGACGATTGCGCCGTAAAGCGGGATGACGATTCTTCGAATCGTCATCCCGCTTTAGCTTTTTGTTTGAGCATGATCTTTCGGAAAACCGCTACACACTTTTCCCGATCATGCTCTGGCGCGGTTCAGGCCGCGCGCACCGAAGAGAGGAATTTTCCAACTTCGCGCTTCAACCGGTCGCTTTCACCGGACAGGGATTTGGCGGCCGTAAGCACCTGCGCCGAGGCGGAGCCGGTCTCGCTGGCGCCGCGCTGCACGTCGGTGATGTTGGCGGAAACCTGCTGCGTGCCGTGCGCGGCCTGCTGCACGTTGCGGGAAATTTCCTGGGTCGCCGCGCCCTGCTCTTCGACGGCGGCGGCGATGGTGGAAGCAATCTCGGACATCCGTCCGATGGTGTCGCTGATCTCCTTGATGGCACCGACCGATTCCTGGGTCGCGGCCTGGATGCCCGATATCTGCTGGCTGATCTCGCCGGTCGCTTTCGCGGTCTGTTCGGCCAGCGCCTTCACTTCGGACGCGACCACCGCGAAGCCGCGGCCGGCCTCGCCGGCGCGCGCCGCCTCGATGGTAGCGTTCAGCGCCAGAAGGTTGGTCTGGCCGGCAATGGTGTTGATCAGTTCGACGACGTCGCCGATGCGGGCGGCCGCCTTGGCGAGCTCGGCGACGCGGTCGTTGGTCTTCTGCGCCTGCTCCACCGCCTCATTGGCGATACGCGCCGAGCCCTGCACCTGACGGCTGATCTCGTTGACGGACGATGCCATTTCTTCGGTGGCGGATGCGACCGATTGCACATTGGTGGAGGCTTCCTCGGACGCCGCCGCCACCATGGTGGTTAGCTCTTCGGAACGCTCCGCAGTTGCCGTCAGCGTGCCGGCGGAGGCTTCCAGTTCGGTCGAGGCCGACGCCACGACCTCGACGATCTCGCCGATCATTGCCTCGAAATCGCTGGTGATCCGGTCGACGCGCTGGCCGCGCTGGATTTTGGCATCGGCTTCCACCGCGGCCGCCGCGTCGGCTGCCTTCTTGGCGATCAGGGCGTCTTTGAACACCTGCAGCGAGCCCGCCATGGCACCGATCTCGTCGGCCCGCGCGATGGTCGGGATCGTGACGTCATGCCGGCCGGCGGCGAGATCGCCGACCACGCCGGTCAGGTTTGCCAGCGGAGTGATCACGCGCCGCCGCAGCATCACGGTGACGCCGGCAAGCACGGCGAGCAGCGCCACGACGGCAAGGCCCGCCAGCGCCAGCATCGTCAAGGCAGCGTCGCGTGCGGCGCCCGCGCGTTCGGCGGCCTCCATGAGCGCTGCATCGCGCACCGCGAAGAAGGCCTGCACCGCCGGGACGATCGCGCCGGCGAGTTGCTCGGCGTTGATCGCGTATTTGCCCTCGGCGCGCCCGATCGCCATTTCCTTTTCAAGCCATGGCGCGGCCTTGCCGAAATAGCCCTCGACGGCATCGTTCATCGCTTTGGCAAGGCGCGGCGGACTGCCGATCTGATCGACGCCAGCCTCGATCCGCTCGCGGTCGAGATCGACGCGGCCCTGGGCGCGGTCGGTGATCGATATTTCAGCCGCCGTCAGCGGCCGCCGCGTGCTGATCGCAAGTGACATGGTGGCGGCCCGGCCGCCGGCCGAGATCCGCAGGTCCTGCGCGGTGCGAGCGACATTCAACAGCGCTGTCAGCGACGCATCCGCCATCGCCACCTGGTTTTCCAGCCGGTTCAACAGCGGCTCGAGAATCCCGACAACGGCGGCAATGCCCGGCAGAAATCCCTTGATCGCCGCCGGGTCGCGCCCGCTCATCGGCAACGCCAGCGCGCGGTCGCTCACGGCGCGAACCTCGGCGAGCTTGGCGGCAGCCTGGTTCAGGCCCTGGACGATCGCCGCGCCATCGTTGAGCGCGCCGACCACCATTTTCGCTTTGGCGAACGCGGCATCCGCGGCTTGCACCGCTTTCGCAGCCGTCTCCATCTGCGCGGGCGTTGCGGCGGCTTCCTGGAACAGCGGGCCGACATAAGGCGCCCGGAAGCCGGCGACCTGCTGGCCAACCGCCAGCACCGCGCCATAGGCCTCTACGGTCTTAATCGCCTCACTCTTGCTGGCAAAGGTTCGATATTGCGGGACGAGAACGCCGGCGCCAAGGACGACCGCCAGGATCGTCACCGAAAGCATCGATAGTGCAAAGAGCCGACCGATCCGCATGTTGTGTTTCCGCTGAGTGAAGGAGCGGTCAACGTAGGCGGAACCCAGCTAAGGCAGCCTTAATGCAGGCTTTAATGCAGGCCGGTAGAACTACGGGGCTGCACGCGGCTCCGGCACGTCAGTACCGCCGCAAGATCATCGTCAGCCGCACCGCCACCGCCGCCTGCCAGAGCGGATAGAGCAGCGAGACCTTGTCGTCGAACCCGAGCGCGTCATCGAGCGCGAGCAGCGTGCCGGCCAGCGCGCCCGTGATCAGCATCGGCCACCACGCCGCGGGCTGCCGCGGCCCCGCCGGCAACAGCGCCATCCCGAGCGCCATGATGGCCGCGCCGACCAGACCACCGGTCAGGCCGGCGAGGAGATAGCGCATGACCCGGGGAGCATCGCCGGTATTCCCCTCGACGAGGACCGCAGCATCCACCGCGCAGACGAAAGCGATCATGGTGACGATGGTGGCGATCAGCGCCGCCCACCATCGATTGGCACTGAAGCGCCGCACGAGGACGAAGACGAGCACGGCGAACGGCACCGCGACCAATGATATGCGAAACTGGCCGTTGGGGCCGGTGATCCTGTCGATCAGCAGCGGCGACAGCGGCGTGAGGATGCCGGTGACGATGCCGCCGGCGGCGACCATCAGGAGATTGTTGCGCGAAGTGTCAGCGGAGGTGGCCGCTTCGGTCAACGCTCACCTCCATGTCCTGTAATTAAACTTGGCACCATTTCCGGCTCCCCTTTGAAAGGTTGACGCCGCACTATACACATCCATGGGTTGCTGGTGTTATCCAGCTCATCCCCTGCAGAATGTCGTCCCTCCCACCTTATCGCCCTTGACCAGCAAATGAGAGTAGTCCGTCGCCTGTTTCTCGGCCTTGCCACGGTCATGGCCGCGCTTGCCATGGCGCTTCTCTCCCTCGCAATCGTCGCGACCATCAAATTCTACAGCGACCGCGATCCGGCATTATCCGCGCGCCCTCTTGCGACAAGCTCCGATGCGCCTTTGAGGCTTTCACGTATTGAACGCCAGAGCATCGCAACAGAGTATCCAACCTATTTCAGCCGCGGGAAGGAGCAGACATATCTGACGCTGGCCGAGTGGTACCAGGTATATAGTTACAATGAATTTGGCGACTTCCTTGCAAGCGGTGGACGACAGACAGACTTTCCGTTTGCGACGGCCATCAGCAATTTCTGGAACTGCTACTTCCTGTCGCTCGAGCAAAGCAAGGGCCACGAATTCAACTGGCAGTACAATTTTGGTTCGTGGGTAATCGGCATCAATTTGACGGTTGAGTACGGCGTCAAGTTCGCCTACGAGAATACGATTGGCCGCATCACCCAGGCGATTGCGGGGAGCGAGACCGAAGCCGATCGTTTCATTGCAAAATCCTGGAACAGCTACGCCAAGACGCTGTATCAGACGACGTGGTACCACTACCCCTACTTCGCCGATCTCTCGGGCATCTGGCACGAAACCACACTCTTCAGCAGAACGTTCATCAGGAATGCCGAGCGGCAAGCCGCGTTCTCGGTCTCATACCTGCTCAAGGGATCATACGCGCAATTGTGGCTCCTCAGTGCAGAGCAAAAGGACAATCAGACGTTCAGCGTCGTCCACGCCGCCAATCGCGCGCATCTGGACGATGACGGCATCAAGGTCCTGAAGGAATTGAGCGGGAATCGCTTTCTCATCGAAACCGAACGATACGCCGGCTTCAAAGCCGCGCTTGTGAAGCTGATCGAAAGAAACGTGTCGTTCGTCGAGATCATGGGACACGAAACGATCGCGCTCGCGTATCTTTCGAAGAACACCAAGGAACCGATTTCCGATTCGGCATCGGTCAAGATGATCGATCGGCGAGAACTGTTTTACCATCCGGAAGGCTACAGATACCGGGTTACCCTCGAGGCACGTGTCGACGCGTTGAAGGATACGCTTCGCCTGCTCGCTGAAAACGGTTCGAAATTCGAGATGATCTACGATTTCTGAACCCGGTGTGAGTAAAGGCCAAGGGCGACCGATGCCGGGAGGTTGGAGCGGGCGAAGGGAATCGAACCCTCGTATGCAGCTTGGGAAGCTGCCGTTCTACCATTGAACTACGCCCGCGGATCGTACCCCATGATTAGCCGACCGCGCGCCATTCGCCAAGCTGTTCCATTGTTCGTCTGGCCTTACTGTTAACTTCCCCAAAATTCCAGATGCGATTCAACGCGCCGATGCTATCATCCCAGGCTAGGGCTGGGCGGCTTATGGCGGGGCGTGGGTACACCATATTTGACACGGCGATCGGCCGCTGCGGGATTTCGTGGAGCCCGGCGGGCATTATCGGCGTGCAGCTCCCCGAAGTTCGCGAGATCGATACGCGGCGACGGCTCTATCAGCTTTATCCCGACGCCCGCGAGCTTCGCCCGCCGGCGAATATCCAGATCGCGATCGAAGGCATCGCAGCCCTGCTGCGCGGGGCGACGTGCGATCTTGCCGACATCACGCTGGATATGACCGGCATTCCTGCCTTCAGCCAGCGCGTCTACGCCTATGCGCGCCAGATCCCGCGCGGCGAGACCCGGACCTATGCGGAAGTAGCTAGCAGCCTTCGCGCCTCCGGCGCGATCTATTCGGTGGCGCAAGCGATCGGCCGCAACCCCTTCATGATCATCGTGCCCTGCCATCGCGTGCTCGAAGCGGGCAATTACGCCGACAAGATCTCAGCCTTTGGCGGGGCGATCTCCAAGCGGCGGCTGCTCTCGATCGAGGGCGCCAGCCCGACCGTCAGCAAGACGCTGTTCGATGTGCTGCTGCCGGTTGCACCGCCCCGCGCGCATCCCTAAATCTGCGGGATGATCGCGACCACGCTCATCGAGCGCAAATCCATCTCCGTGTCGGACTTTCGCTGCAGTGCGGGGCCCGGCGACACGCCATTTGCGGAGCAGCACCGCTGCCACTCGATCTCCTATGTGCGCAAGGGCAGCTTTGGCCTGCACTGCCGCGGCAAGTTCAATGAGCTGGTGGCGGGATCGGTGCTGATCGGCCATCCCGGCGACGAGTATACCTGCACCCATGAGCACGTTTGCGGCGACGAATGCCTGTCATTCTTCCTCAGCCCTGAAGTTGTGGACGCGCTCGGCGACAGCCAGACGCTGTGGCAGATCGGAGCCGCGCCGCCGCTGCCGGAGCTCGTGGTGCTCGGCGAGCTGGCTCAATCGGCAGCAGATGGCAGCAGCGACATCGGCCTCGACGAAATCGGCCAGGTGCTCGCAAGCCGCTTCGTCGAGGTGGTGTCAGGCAAGGCGCGTAAATCTGGTCCCGATGCGGCGCGTAACCGCCGCCGCGCGGTGGAAACCGCGCTGTGGATCGACGCCAATTCGCACCGTCAGATCAATCTGGAGGACGCGGCCGCGCAGGCCGGGATCAGCCCGTTCCATTTCCTGCGGCTGTTTTCCGAAGTGCTCGGCGTCACCCCGCACCAATATCTGGTGCGCTCGCGGCTGCGCCATGCCGCGCGGCGTCTCGCCGACGACGACAGCCCGGTCACTGACATTGCCTATGACGTCGGCTTTGCCGATCTCTCCAATTTCGTGCGCACCTTCCATCGCGCCGCCGGCGCCTCGCCGCTGAAGTTCCGCCAGGCCTCCCGCGGCCAGCGCAAGATTTTCCAAGAACGGCTGGCCCTCAACTAGCTAGGCTTTCTCCAGGCCGCGCGAACTCGCGGCACTTTTGACTGGAGAATATCATGTACGACCACATCGGATTACGCGTCGGCGACCTCGACGCCAGCGTGCGCTTCTATACGGCGGCGCTGGCGCCGCTCGGCTTCGTGCTGTGCTCGCGCGACGATTCCGGCGCGGGCTTCGGACCGAAGGACGCGCCTGCGCTCTGGCTGCATCTACACAAGGGCCAAGCCGCAACCGGCGCGCATGTCGCGTTCCGCGCCAAGGATCATGCCGCGATCAAAAAATTCCACGCCGAGGGCCTGAAGGCCGGCGGCCGCGACAATGGCGGCGCCGGACTGCGCGCGGATTACAGTCCGACCCATTACGCCGCGTTCCTGATCGATCCGGACGGCAACAATGTCGAGGCGGTTTGTACGTAAGCCCCTGCGCTTTCTACGTCATTGCGAGGAGCGAAGCGACGAAGCAATCCATGCCTCGGCAAGCGGAGAGATGGATTGCTTCGCTCCGCTCGCAATGACGACTGAACGTCTATCCTCTTTCAACAAGGACTCGCTCATGGCCTCCATCCACAAGGAAATCCTCATCGACGCCAACCCTGACGACGTCTGGGACGCATTGCGCGATTTCGGCGCGCTGCATACGCGGCTCGTTCCGGGCTTCGTGACCGACACCAAACTCGACGGTGACGCGCGCATTGTCACCTTCGCAAACGGTACGGTGGCACGCGAAATCCTGGTCGACTGCGACGAGGCGCGGCGGCGGCTGGTCTATGCCATTGTCAGCGAACGTATCAGGCAGCACAGCGCTTCCGCACAGGTCTTTGCCGAAAGCGACGGCCGCACCCGCTTCGTGTGGATCGCCGACGTGCTTCCGAACGAGATCGCGCCCTACATGGACGCGCAGATGGATCTGGGCCTCAACGCCATGCAGAAGGCATTGGGACGCAGCGCGGCATGATATCCGCATTTCTCGACGCGCTCGGCGCGGACGGCCCCTCGGCCGACCGCGCCGGCAAAATGGATCTCTACGGCCGCTTCGTCGGCTCCTGGGATCTCGATGTCAGGCAATTTTCCGAAGACGGCACGGAGCGCCGCCGCGCCGGCGAATGGCATTTTGGCTGGGCGCTGGAGGGGCGCGCGATCCAGGATGTCTGGATCGTGCCGCCACGCGGCGAACTGCGGCACGGCGATGCTTCGGCCAATTTCAACTCGTACGGCACCACGCTGCGGGTTTACGATCCCGATATCGACGCCTGGCGGATTCAGTGGACCGACCCGGTGACGCGGAATTTCCTGCAGATGATCGGCCGCGCGGAAGGCCGCGACATCGTGCAGCTGGGCACACGGCCGGACGGCCAACTGGCCCGCTGGAGTTTTGCAGACATCACCGCCGATTCATTCCTCTGGCGCGGCGAAGTCTCGGCGGATGCGGGCACAACATGGCGTGTCATCACCGAGTTCACCGCCCGCCGCAGGGGGGCGTGATCTTTCTCACAGATCGGCTCACGACCCGCTCCTAGCCTCGGCGTGTGCGTCCGAATGGCGCCGCGCCCGCGGCCGCCCGCGCATGAGGAGTCGAGCCATGACTGGAGCTGACAAGGTCGTCTGCCACGCAGCCACGCTGCTGTTGCTGTTCACCCTGACATCGATGCCGGCCAAGGCCCAATTCGCCGGCTTCGGCGGCGGTGGTGGCAACGGCCAGGACATGATGACGCAGATGGCGCCGATGCTGGAAATGATGAAGGCGAAGATGGGCAAGCGCCGCTTCGCCGCGATGATGCAGACCATGGGCCCGATGATGAGCCGCATGATGGAGGGCGGCGGCGGAGGTCTTGGTGGCATGATGGGCGGCGGCATCCCCGGCGGTTTTGGCGGAGGAATTCCGGCCGGCGGCGGTTTCGTGTCCGACAGTTACGGCATTGGCACCGGCGGCATGAATTTCGGCGGCATGGGCGGCGGCGATTTCATGGGCATGCTCGGCGGTGCCGGAGGCGGCGAATTGATGACCATGGTCCCGCAACTGATGCGCATGGCCAATGTCGGCGGCGGCCGTCATGGCCGGCGGCGCGCGCGGCGGTAGTTTCATCCGTCATTGCGAGCCAACGGGCCGCGCGAATGCGCGCCCGATGACAGGCTCCGCGAAGCAATCCATCTTCCACGCACGCGGAAGATGGATTGCTTCGTCGCTTCGCTCGCGATGACGGGTATTACGGCAACGCCGGTCTAACCGCGGGCGCAGGCTGCGGCTTCGGCCCCCAGCGCGTCAGCATGACGCTGACGCAGGAGAGCACGCCGAGCAGCACCATCGAGGCTGCCGCCAGCACGAAGAAGTTCTGCGCAGTGCCGTCATGCGCCAACAACCACCAGCCACCGGCGCTGATAAACAACAGCCGCGCGGTCTGCGCCAGCACCGGGCCGATCACCTTGGCCGCGCCTTGCGATGAAAAATAGCACGTCGTGGCAAGGCCGAGGAAGGCATACATCGGCGCCGCCGTAGACAAATACTGCCGGCTGGCAGCACGCACGCTCGAATCATCGGTGAACAGATTTACCCAGATGTCGGGGAATGCAGCGATGAAGGTTGCGACCGCGCCGACCGAGACGAAGGCCACGAGCCCCGCGATCCAACAAATCCTGCGGGCCCGCGCAATGCGCTCTGCCCCGATCGCCATGCCGACCATCGGCACCGTGGCAATGCCGACGGCGAATGCGATCGAGGTCAGCATGAATTCGAGCCGCGCGCCGATGCCGTAGCCGGCGAGGATCTCGGTGCCGAAACTCGCCAGCATGTGGGTGAAGATGCTGATGGTGAGCACCGACTGGAGCGGCGAGAAGCAGGCAATGGCGCCGACCTTCAAAATGTCGATGAACATCGGCCAGCGAATGCGAAGGCCCCGGATCTTCGGAACGACGCGCGCGCGGCCCGAGAACAGATACCATGTCATCACGGAAATGCTGATGAGATAGGCGATCAGCGAGCCGGCCGCGACGCCGCGCATGCCGAATTGCGGAATCGGGCCGAGGCCCAAGCCCAGCGTGCCGCCGAGAATGATCTGGCAAACCGCCGATGAGAGCATCAAGGCCGACGGCAGCTTCATGTTGCCGGTGCCGCGCAAGATGCCCGACATCGTGTTCATCAGCCACGGCACCACGGCGCCGCCGAAGAAGATTTGCGTATAGGCGACCGCCTGCGTCAGCACGTTGCCGCGGCCGCCGAGCAGTTCGAGCAGTGCGGGCCCGAAAATCAGCATGCCCAGCATGAAGACGAGACCGAAGCACAAGCCGATCAATAGCGCGTGCGAAGCAAGGGCGGAGGCACGATCGCGGTCGCCGGCACCGAGCGCACGCGCGATCGCCGATGCCACGCCGCCGCCCATCGCACCGCCGGACATCGTCATCGTCAGGATCACGGTCGGAAACACCAGCGCCATCGCCGCCAGCGATTCCACGCCCAGGCGCCCGATATAGGAGGTCTCGGCGATGACGACGCAGGTGCCTGCGGTGAGCGCGATCACGTTCGGCCAGGCAAGCCACAACAATGTGCGCAGGATCGGCCCGTCGAGCAGCGCGTTCTTCGCCCGCGGCTCCGGCGGCGGCAGCGGACGCTCCTTTTCGTCCACGGGAATTTCGGCGACGCCGAGGTCGGACATTTCTGCTCCCCGCGCGCGGTCTCTGGTGGCCGCGGCGCGCTGTTTCCTAGCATGGCAGGGGACGATTCCGCGTGCACGGGGCGCAATGGGGGCCTGCGGGATTGCAGGCGGCGCCATACGCCCACCACCTGCGCGGGCCACGCCGCCGGCCAGCCACTTCACAGGGAATTCATGCCGGCTCGACGAACGTTCGAGCCGGCACCGCATTGTCAAGGCAATAATCCCGGGAACCTCGCCATGCGCAAGCAAATCCCTTTGGCCATCTGCGTCGGCGCGTTGGCGCTGCCGCTGGCCGCCTGCAACGATCCCAAGGAGACCGCGACGGTGGCGCAGACCTATGGTCCTTCGCCGACGCTGCCGCCGCCGGAACATTCATGGATCCCGACCGTCGAGATCGCCTCGGTCAACCGCTGGCCGGACGGCGCCAAGCCGACCGCCGCCAATGGCATGACGGTCACCGCCTTTGCCACCGGGCTCGATCACCCGCGCACCGTCTACACGCTGCCGAATGGCGACGTGCTGGTCGCCGAGAGCAACGCGCCGCCGAAGCAGAGCGGCTTCAGCATCAAGGGCTTCATCTACGGGTTGGCACAGAGCTGGGCGGGCGCGGGCGTGCCGAGCGCCAACCGCATCACGCTGTTGCGCGACGCGGATGGCGACGGCGTGGCCGAGACCCGCAGCGTGTTTCTGAGCAACCTGAATTCGCCGTTCGGCATGGCGCTGGTCGGCGAAGATTTCTATGTCGCCAATGCCGACGCGATCGTGAAATTCTCGTACCGCGAGGGGGACACCAAGATCAGTGCGCCCGGCGTCAAGCTGGCGGACCTGCCGGCCGGCCCCCTCAATCATCACTGGACCAAGGACCTGACGGCGAGCGCCGACGGCAGCAAGCTGTATGCAACTGTCGGCTCCAATAGCAATATCGGCGAGAACGGCATGGAGGCCGAGAAGGATCGCGCCGCGGTGCTGGAGGTCGACCGTGCCAGCGGCCAATGGCGTGTGTTCGCGTCGGGCCTGCGCAATCCCAATGGTCCGGCATGGAATCCGACGACGGGCGAGCTCTGGGTCGTCGTCAACGAGCGCGACGAGCTCGGCAACGATCTGGTGCCCGATTACATGACTTCGGTGAAGGACGGCGCGTTCTACGGCTGGCCGTACAGCTATTTTGGCGATCGCGTCGATACCCGCGTCGAACCGCGGCGGCCCGACCTGGTGCAGAAGGCGATGGCGCCCGATTATGCGCTCGGCGCGCATACGGCGTCGCTCGGGCTTGCGTTCAACACCGGCAATCTGTTTCCGCCGGATATGGAGGGCGGCGCCTTCATCGGCCAGCACGGCTCGTGGAATCGCAAGCCGCGCTCAGGCTACAAGGTGATCTTTGTGCCCTTCAAGGACGGCAAGCCATCGGGTCCGCCGCAGGACGTGCTGACCGGCTTCCTCAACGACAACGGCGAAGAGCAGGGCCGTCCCGTCGGCGTGCGGCTCGACAAGCAGGGCGCGCTGCTGGTGGCTGACGATGTCGGCAACACGGTGTGGCGCGTGACGCCGGCGGCGAAATCGGCGGCGCGGTAGCGCTTCGCCGTCATTGCTAGCGAAGCGACGTGTCCGCCCCTGCTTTAGCCAAGGCGGAAGCAATCCATCGTACGGCATAACGGATAGATGGATTGTTTCCTCGCAATGACGGCGAACGGTGAGCTACACCCTGAAATGCTTGCTCAGCTTCAGCCCCTGCGCCTGATAGTTCGAGCCGATGCGCTGGCCGTACATGGCGTCGGGGCGCGACAGCATCTTCTCATAGACCAGGCGGCCGACGATCTGGCCGTGCTCGAGGATGAACGGCACCTCGCGCGAGCGCACTTCGAGCACGGCGCGCGCGCCCTGCCCGCCGGCGCCGGCATAGCCGAAGCCGGGATCGAAGAATCCCGCATAGTGCACGCGGAATTCGCCGACCAGCGGATCGAACGGCACCATTTCGGCGGCGTAATCCGGCGGCACCTGCACGGCCTCCTTGGAGGCCAGGATGTAGAACTCGCCGGGATCGAGGATGAGGCTGCCGTCGGATCGCGCCGGGATCGGCTCCCAGAATTCGTCGACGCCATAGCCGCCGCGACGGTCGACATCGACGACACCGGTGTGGCGCTTGGCGCGGTAGCCGACGAAGCCGCCGGAATTCTTGCCGGACAGATCAACCGAGAGTGCGACGCCATTGGCCAGATCGGCGTCGTCGATGTCGACCAGCCGTTCGGCGTCATGCAGCGCATCGAGTTCGTCGGCATTAAGGATGGCGTCACCGGTGCGGAAGCGCACCTGGCTGAGCCGCGAGCCTTCGCGCAGCAGCACCGGAAACGTCTTCGGGCTGATCTCGGCATAGAGCGGGCCGTGATAGCCGGCGCCGATCATGTCGAAGCGGCGGGTGCCGTCGGCAATCACGCGCGTGAACACGTCGAGCCGCCCCGTCGAGCTCTTCGGATTGGCGGCGGCCACGATCTCGGGCGGCAAGGCGAGACTTTCCAGCAGCGGGACGATGTAGACGCAATTGGTCTCCAATACCGCGCCGTCGGAGAGATTTATTTCATGCAACTTCAATTCGTCGATGCGCTCGGCAACGGTCGCGCCGGGACCGGGCAGGAAGCTCGCCCGCACCCGGTAGGCGATGTCGCCAAGGCGCAGGTCGAGGCTCGCCGGCTGGATCTGGCTTTCGACAAAGGGATAGGCCGGCAGGATCAGGCCCGCATCCGCCATCGCCGCGATCATGCGGTCGGGCAGAATCCCGTTGGCGTCGGGCGGTAGCGTGAACGACACGGCGCGGTCCTCTGAGGTGGCCCTTTCGGATGCCCAAATGTCATCCAAACCTCGCAAATATGGGCTTTTAGGGGTTATCTGATGGCCGCCTTGACTGAAAGGGCGCAAGCGAATATCAGCATGACTTATCCCGTGGTGATTTGAGCCGGCCGGCTTGCAGCCACGTTAAATAAATCGCTAAACAGGCCGGGGACACGTGTGATCCCGGCCTGTGGAAATTTTTCCAGGCCGGTTTTTTGTGACCATTTTCCAGTGGTCACGGCGGAGGTCACATGTCTGAAGTTGGTTCTACCAAGCGCTATCGTCCCGAAACCCGCCTCGTCCATGGCGGCACCCTGCGCTCGCAATTCGGCGAGACGTCGGAAGCGCTGTTTCTCACCCAGGGTTACGTCTACGAGAGCGCCGAGCAATGCGAGGCGCGCTTCAAGGGCGAGGATCCCGGTTTTATCTATTCGCGCTATTCCAATCCCACGATCTCGATGTTCGAGCGCCGCATGATCGAGCTCGAGGGCGCGGAAGCCGCCCGCTCCACCGCCACCGGCATGGCCGCGGTGACGACCGCGATCCTGGCGCCGCTCAGGGCCGGCGATCACGTGGTCGCCTCGAAGGCCCTGTTCGGCTCGTGCCTTTACGTTGTGCAGGACCTCCTGCCGCGCTACGGCATCGAAACGACGCTGGTCGACGGTCTCGATCTCGACCAATGGCAGCGCGCATTGCGGCCCAACACCAAGACCTTCTTCCTGGAGAGTCCGACCAATCCGACGCTCGATGTGCTCGATATTCCCTCGATTGCCGAGATCGCGCACAAGGGAGGCGCCCGGCTGGTCGTCGACAACGTCTTCGCCACCCCGATCTGGCAGAGCCCGCTGTCGCTCGGCGCCGACGTCGTGGTCTACTCCGCGACCAAGCACATCGACGGCCAGGGCCGCTGCCTCGGCGGCATCATTCTCTCGTCCGAAGCCTTCATCGCCGAGCACCTGCACAACTTCATGCGCCAGACCGGGCCGTCGCTGTCGCCGTTCAACGCCTGGGTCCTGCTCAAGGGCCTGGAGACGCTTGGCGTGCGGGTGCGCGCGCAGACCGACAACGCGGCGAAGCTCGCCGAGACGCTGGCAAGCCATCCGAAGATCTCGCGATTGATCTATCCCGGCCGCGCCGATCATCCGCAGGCGGAGCTGGTGAAGAAGCAGATGCGCGGCGGTTCGACGCTGGTCGGCTTCGAGGTGAAGGGCGGCAAGGCGGCCGCCTTCCGCGTCCTCAATGCCTTGAGGCTTGCGAAGATCTCCAACAATCTCGGCGACGCCAAGAGCCTCGTCACCCATCCCGCGACGACGACGCATCAGCGCCTCACGCCCGAGGCGCGCGCCGAGCTCGGCATCAGCGAGGGCTTCATTCGCTTCTCGGCAGGCCTCGAGCATGCGGACGATCTGATCGAGGATGTTGCGCAGGCGCTGGAGAAGGCGTAGCGGGCGGATGGCGAATAGCATCTTCACCATTCGCTATTCGCTACTTCCTATTCGCCAACATCACATCGGCCGATAGGCCCGCACATCCGCCGGCACGGCGACGCCGAGCTTGATCTGGCCGACCGACTTGATGATGTCGTCGCCGAGCAGTTGGGCGAAGCAGGCGTAGCCCCAGTCGCTCATGTGCAGGCCGTCGGCGATCACGAAATTCTCGATCGGGATCGCCTGCTTTTCGTGCCAGTCCTTCATCACCGCAAAGCGCGGGAAGACGCCGACCTTGCGCAGCTCGGCGACCTTGTTGAGCAGTGACATCATCTTGCCGGCGCTTTCGGCGTGCTCGTTGACGCGCGGCGAATATTGCGGATCGATCAGCACGACGTCGGCGCCCGCGGCCTGAATGCGCCCGATGCCTTCCTCGACGAGCTTTGCGGTCTCGGCGGGATCGAGATTACGCAGCACCGCGTTGGTGCCGACCTGCCAGATCACCAGATCCGGATGCATATCGAGAACGGAGGTCTCCAGCCGCTTCATCATTTCCGGCGCGTCCTCGCCACCCTTGCCGGCATTGACGACGGCGATGTTCGCGGTCGGATATTGCCGGCGCAATTGCGCGGCGAGCCGGTTGGGATAGTTGAATTCCGGCGAGGTCGCGCCGTAGCCCGCAGTCGACGACGATCCGAACGCCACGATCACCACCGGCTGGCCGGCGACGAGCTTGCTCGCGACGCGCGGCAGCGACCCCATCGATTTGGAGCCGCCCTTGGGCGGCAGGCACGGAACGCGGTTAAATATGTCGCTGGCCGATTTCGCGACCTCCTTCACCTTGTCGATCGCCATGCCGGTAACGCCCCTCTGCGCCGCAGGATTGGCGGCCGCCGACGGCGCGGCCTTTGGCGCGGTGGTTTCGGCCGGCTTCCTCTCAGCCTTGTTTTCAGTTTGGGCGCTATCGGACAGCGCCGCTTGCTGGGCGGTCTGTTGCGGGGCCGTCTGGGCATGCATCGGCAAGACCGAGGCAGGCGTCAGCAGCGCCAGGCCCGCGGCGGAGACAGTCAGCAATATCGACAAACGAAAAGGGCAGTGACGACTCATCAACGCTAGTTCCCTAGTTCTGCTGCGCCTGGTCGAGGCGGGCCGCATCGAGCACAAACTTCGACAATGCGCGGCCAAGGCAGGCATGAACCCGTTTGGCCATGTCGGTCCCGTGAAAAGTACTGAACAGGTCGAAATCTCCGGCGTCGTTCCAGTGACGCATGATGGCAAAGCGGTCGAACAGGGGAACCCCGTGCTGCTGCGCCACCACGCGCATATTATCTAGGTACGGCGGCGCGGAAATCATGGTTTCCGTCCGCGGGCTGTATTGCAGATTGACCAAAATCACATCAGTTCCCGCATTTTGCAGCGCAACAACGCCGTCATCGACAGCACCGCGAAAGTCGTCGGGATCGACGGATCGCATAGCATCGACGGTTCCGGTCTGCCAGATGACCAAAGTAGGCCTTTTTGCTTCCACCAGCTTAACAAGCGTGGTGTCCACCTCCTCGGCGGTCTTCCCGCTCTGTAGTTCTACGGAGAGGTTGACCGGGATCGAGGGTAGCTTCTCCTTCAGGGCGGCCTGCAGCTTGGCCGGATAGGCACTGGCCTCGGAGGACAGGATGGTGGACGACCGGCTCCCGACCACCAGGACGGTCAGCGGCCGGGCGTTCTTGACGGCCTCGGCGACCTTCGGAAGCGTACTCTCGGTGGAGAGAAGATAGCCGGGAACTTCACAGCTCTGCGGGGCAGCATCCTGGGCACGCGCGGAAGCCGTGGCTGCCAGACCCGCCAGCAGCGTCAGGGCCAGCACAGCTCCGGAGCGGGGCCTCATACGCTTCCCCCCGCCATATCGGCATTGATGACCGGCTTTTTCGTTTTCGACGCTCCCTTGTCGGCCGAATGCTTGTACCACGAAATCACCCACGCCACGCCCCACATGATGAGGATGCCGGCAAGGCTGATCAGGGCGTGCATGAGGGCACCCCCGCCAACTTCGGCCAGCACGAAATGCCCTGCAAAGGCCAGGAAGACGCCAAGGCAGAATATCTCAAGCGAATGCTGGCCGCAGAGGATCAATGGTCGCAGCCAGCGCGATTTGAGGCCCGACCAACTCCGGGGCAGGAAACGCACGGTGAGCGCCGCCAGCGCCAGGAAATGGGCGAACCGCAGCACGTCCAGGTCGGTCTTGGTGATCGGATACATCCACTGTTCGATCCGCTTCGGCATCAGGAAGCTGAGCTGCGGAATGTGCCAGGTCAGCGTGACGAAGAACGCAAACAGCAGATAGGTGATGCAGATCCACATCGTCACCGGCGACGACAGGATCCGCGACATCCGCGCGGCGCCGCCGAGCGCGCACCAGGCGCCGAACACGAACATCAACTGCCAGCAGAACGGATTGAATATCCAGAAGCCGCTTGGATAGGCCGTCAGGTACCAGTCGAACTGCCAGGTCAGCGCGTACAAGAGCACCGACATCCCCAACGCGACGTCGGCCCGCCACTTCATCAGCCACAGGATAATCGGCAGGAACAGCATCAGCACGATGTAGAGCGGCAGCACGTCCATGTTGACGGGACGGAATCGCAGCAGCAGCGCCTGGATGATGGTCACATCCGGCTGCTTGAGGAAATCCATGATGCCCATTTCCTCGCTGTAGAGCGGGTTCTCGAAACGGGTGGCGACGTAGGATATTTCGGCGAGGAAGATCGTGAACAGGAAGACATGGGCGACGTAGATCTGCCAGACGCGCCGCATGATGCGCGCGGTCGCCACCACGAAACCGGCCTCGAGCATCGCGCGGCCGTAGACGAAGGCGGCGGTGTAGCCGGAGATGAAAATGAAGATTTCGGTGGCGTCGGAAAATCCGTAATTGCGGATCGTGAACCAGGTCAGGATATTGGCCGGCAGATGGTCGATGAAGATCAGCCACAGCGCCATGCCGCGAAACAGATCCAGCCGCAATTCGCGCTCGCCGGCCACCGGCAGCGCAATCGCCGGCGCGGCGGCCTTTACCTCGCTAGCCTTTACCTCGCTAGCCTTGGCATCGCTGAGCGGCGTTCCGGCAACAGGATCGGCAATGGACGACATCGGGCACCGTTTGGGCAGTTGAGCTTCTACGCGTGCACTGTCCCGGAAAGATAATATCGGCCAGCAACTTGCACACAAGATACGCAAGCAGGAGATACGGAGCCGGGCAGCGCGCGGTTGCGCTCTAGAATGGAACTATGTTGAAACCGCGATGAGGCAAGCGGCAACCCGGCGGCGCGGAGATTGGTTCCCCCGGCATTCCCGGCTATGATGCGAGACAGGATTTCCGAAAGCTTGTCCGCATGTATCGCGCCGTCACCCGCCAGATCGAAGTTACTGTCGAACCGAACTTCCTTCCCGAACGCTCGTCGGTCGATAAGGGCCAGTATTTCTGGTCCTACACCATCGTCATCACCAACACCGGCGCCGAGACCGTCCAGCTTCGTACCCGGCACTGGATCATCACCGACGCCACCGGCCGCAAGCAGGAAGTCCGCGGCGAAGGCGTGGTCGGCGAGCAGCCTGTTTTGGCGCCGGGCGAACGCTTCGAATACACCTCCGGCGTGCCGCTGCCGACCGCCTCGGGCTTTATGACCGGGCGCTATCAGATGGTCAGCGAAAGCGGCGAGCGGTTCGAGATCGACGTGCCGACGTTCTCGCTTGATAGCCCGGATAACCGGCGGGTTTTGAATTAGAGGCACGGATTTCGTCGCCATCTCGTAGCCCGGCGCTCCATCCACGTCATTGCGAGCGAAGCAAAGCAATCCATCCTTCCGCGTATGAGGTGATAATGGATTGCTTCGCTGCACTCGCAATGACGTGGATATGGTTTCGCGATCTCGCGACAAGCTTGCCCGAGGTTTGCAATTCGTTTGCCCTCATCGAGGGCGCAGGGAAGACCGGGTGCTTGCTGCACCCGAGGTCTCGTGTGCAATTGCGCATAGCAAAAAGCGCACACGAGCATACAGGTACAGCGGAAACACTCCGGCCTTCCCTGCGCAATGGCTTTACGGCTTATAACGTGCTCTCCCCGGCGAACGGCTCTTTTGCCACCGTCGCTACGCGGAAAACTCCACGCAACTTCATGCCAGCACCGCGACATCAGGACCACACGACTTCGCCGTACGCGTACCGCGCGCAACGTCCAGCGCGCCATCTGCGTCCATCGCATCTCACCGCGCGTTCGTGACGATCGCGAAGCGCCCCTCATCTTGCGGTGAGACGAGCGGAGTTATGCGACTGATTTGGGCGAGAACGGAAGCGGAATATTTTGATTTCGGGGACTTGACACGATTTCTGAAAATCAGAAATGATTTGCCCGTCGTGCCAGTTTGCCCAAGCAGCCAGATGAAATTGCGCTTGCGCGCGGGGCAAATCAGTTCGCTGCCCGTCGGGTTGGTAAAGCAAGCCGCTGCCGGTGCGGCCCGGTCCTTCGGTGCAAAGCCTTTCAGCATCGACGAGATCTTATCTCGTGCGATCGGTGACATTTAGTCTCCGGCTGCAGGAACCATTGCCCTACCAACCAATTGGCTTCATGACACAGCTACTTTTGGAAAGAGAACAACATGAAAAATCTCGCGATCTATCTGGCGGCCGGAGCAAGTGCGCTTCTCGCGACAGCTGCTTCCGCTGCTCCGCTTGCCGCCGATCTATCAATCGTACCGGAAAGCAATATTCAAAACGTCCGCATGGTGTGCAACGAGGCGGGCCAATGCCGGCGCGAGCGAGGTCAGCGTCGCGTCATCATCCGTGAGCACAGCGACTCATACGGATATGCTCCGCGCCGCGAGCGCTATATCGAGCGTCGTGGCTACGGGGAAGGTGGCGGAGTCGGCATCCGCGCGCCCGGCGTCAGCGTCGGAATCGGCACCGATCGCTACTGAGAAAGCCGACAACAGTCTGAATATGAGCAAAGCCGCGGATTTATCCGCGGCTTTTTTCGGGTGCAAACTCGAATAGCTCGGAGCGGATGGTCAGCCGGCACCGAGCCGGTGCTCCGACATGCGACGCGCAGCTCGGGCCGGTTTTCACACGTGAGGGGCGTTTGCTCCCCGCAGCCGTTCCGCCAACCAAAAAGCCCCGATCGTAACGAACGCGAGAACGAAAAATGCTCCGCAGGCAAGGAAGGTCGGCACTGAACTGATATCCATGGCATCCTCCAGGAGGTTGAGCGCTTGCAGTTTTTTTGTTCGCGACTAATGGAGCGCCCGCCCGGTCGGCCACGTCGCCTCGACTGATCAGATCAATCGTTCACTTTCAAAAATCTGCGGCGACCAGATCGTAAGATCCCCGGCTTCCACGGACGTAAACCTTCGCAGCCGCGGCGCATATCACATCACGGTTGCAATCGAACGCTTTCAGGAAACCGGCCTCGTCGAGGTGAGCATCTGGTTGAATGCGCCTCAACGCGCCCTCTTCTATGAAGAATGTCGTTTCCAGCGCGCTATCGTGTCCCCAAAAACGCACGGCTCGCCGCGTTTGATCATATGAACGACTATGATTTGGAAACTCAATCATGGATGGGCACCGCCAGATTCTCCGCAAACGCGTCACGGACCCAGCCGGCTCTCGCGCGACCAGGGTCGAGAACACTCGATAGCCACGGGTTGATCTTACCGATGAACCGAACACCAAAGCGGCGCGCAATGGGTCAAGGTTGTTGACAAGAGTCGCCGTGGTTAAGCTTCGCACTGCCAGGCGATGCTGAAGTAATATGACGGCGCTGGCATTGAAGTGGCTACTCAATGCCGCATTACAAGCCTCGTCAGAGCCTACGCGCTAAACAAACTGCAATTCTTCTCGCTAATCCGTAGATAGTCACTATATGTAAGATATCACCGCGCGCCTCGGGCTGTTATCGGTGACTGAGAGCGTTGCGCTCCCGCCCTCAACCCAAAGGGCGATCATATGCCAAAACTCCCCGCATTCAATTTTCGTGAGTGGCTGGTACCCCCGGTATTGATGCCGATCTTTCTTGTGATGCTGGTCGCCGCTGCGATGGTCATTCAATGGTGATCGAGCGTAGTGCGGCTTCACTGCAGGGCGGCCTATCTCCGATCAAACAAACCCAATCGTCGCTAGAACACGATCTGGACGCCAGGGCGGTAATCGCCCTGGACGAGGCTCGCGAGATGCCAGCGGGGGATGAGCGCACCGAGGCGATCCACAAAGCGATCGTCCTTCGAAATGCAGCGGATCTTCACAAACTTCTCTCCGGCAAGCGCGGCGCGCCCGGCATATGACTGTGCGGCTTATCCCCGCAGGGTTGTCCCGGATCGAACGCCTGTCCCGATCGACAGCCGTTGCCCGCGAGCGCCTTCATGATGGTACTTGACCATTCATGCATTCCCGCTGTCGTTCTCATTGTCGAGGACGAGATGGTGCTCCGCATGCGCGTGGTCGACATGGTGGAAGACGCCGGATACACGCCACTCGAGGCGCTGAACGCCGCCGAAGCCGTCGCCATCCTGGAATCCCGATCCGACGTCGTGCTGATGTGCACCGATATCCAGATGCCAGGCCAAATGGATGGCGTCGGACTTGCGCATGCCGTGCATGATCGTTGGCCGACCATCAGGATCATCGTGGTATCGGGGCAATTGGACCTGCCGCACCTTGATCTTCCTCCCCGAAGCAGGTTTCTCGGCAAGCCGCTCAATGCCGGGGAAGTAATAGCCGAAATGCGCGACATGATCGGCTACGCCTGAGACGCCAGCAATTTGACGCCGAATACGGCCCAGATCGCGTGATTGCACACAAACCGAGTCACTGAAGATCAGCGCGGTACCCAGCTCATGATGATACGATCAACGATATCTGAAGGTGATCTCCGGACGGAACCGCGTCCCGCAGCCCAACATCAAGACGAACTGGCAGCAGAAAATGTCAGCCTGCGGCTTCTGCTCGCGCAGGCTGAGATCAATGCGCAGAATTTGCTTGCCACGGCCGGCATCGACGCCAGAGAGCGCGAGGCGGCCGACAAGCTGCAGAAGCTAATCCTCGAGGAGTTGCACCACCGCATCAAGAATACGCTCGCAACCGTCGGCGCCATCGTTTCGCAGAGCCTGCGCGACCTGCCCGAAGCCAGGCACGCGCAGCACGCCATTGAGGGCCGGCTGCTCGCGCTCGGGCGTGCGCACGACCTGCTTTTGCAGGCAAGATGGACCAGCGCGAACCTTGGCACGATCGTCCGCAGCGCTACCGAAGCCTTCGATAATCCCGACGAGCCGAAGTTCTCGAGTTCGGGGCCCGATATCCGGATGACGTCTGGTGCCCTCATCGCCGTCGCGATGACACTGAACGAGCTTTGCACCAACACCACGAAATTTGGCGCCTTGTCGGTCCCGCAAGGGCGAGTCGACATTAACTGGACGCTGGATGAACAGGCGCAGCGCCTCCACCTCACATGGACCGAGAAGAACGGTGCGGCAGTGCACCCGCCCAAACAGCGTAGCTTTGGGACACGGCTGATCGAGACGCTCGGCAGGCAGCTCCGCGGCGAGGTGCGACTGACCTATGCGCCGACCGGTTTCGTCTACGCACTCGACGTGCCGATGGCTTCTCTGACTTCAGCGGCCGCATAAGCTTGGATTCGGGTATTGCGGAAGCCAAATCGTATTTGGGAAGAACGGCCCCAGCACGGGTGCGCACTGAGGCCGTCATTCATCGGATGCCAGGGGCATAGCATCCGGTCGCCCCCAATCAATCGATCTCGGCGACAACAGTTCCAAACTGTATTCGTGTCAGGAACAGTTGCCAGCGATGAAGCCCGTCACGCGGCGCCACACCCACGGGCGCTAATGGGATCGTGTCCGTGACATATGATGTGGTGATTTGTCACCGGTGCTCGTTATTCGACCCTCCGATCCCCATATAAAGCCTATCCTCGTCAACCATCGAGCTTGGTCAGAATGCGCGGAGACTCCAACGAAAGGACCCGGCATGTTCAGATCTCAGCAGCATCGTGAAAAGGCAGCCGTATACGGCGAATTGATCAAGCGTTCGAGTGATCAGCGCGAAAACGACGAACTTCACAAACTAAGGGATCGCCACTCAGCGCTCGCGGATAACGAGCAGGGACTCGCCGATGACTACGACAGCGCCGTAAACGCAACCGGACAGAATCGCGTTCGCGGCCTGGCCCTTGCGGCCGAAGAGGAGCACATCTTGCGATGTCTCGGCGCAGCCATCATCATGCAATGGAACGCGCTGCCAAAGTCCATGCAACGGGAGATCTTTGACACCGCCGCATCGGTCGGCGAGGTATTGGAGACGGCGGCGCTTCGCGGGCAGATCGCCCGTTTTCTGCACAAGCATAAGGATTGTGCCGATCGCAAGAAGGCTTCGACGGAGGATGCGCATGGCGACGCGAAATCGCGCGCCGCGGCGCTGTCGCGATGGGACGATGAGGGAGGCGCAGTCCCCGACGGACTGCCGAGGTGACCCCATTTCGGCAACGGAAGGATAGCCATGTCACTTACAGAAAAGCAGAGAACGTGTGTCGGTCCGATGAGCACTCAGACGAGTCAGCACCTCACGATTTGTGCGGCGCTTCCTCTAATGCCCACAGCAGGAGAGCATTGCGACACTTCAACAATCCGAAAACAAACAAATAGAAATGACGCCGTGCGCGCTGCGAAAGCAGAGATAAGTCGGCGCCGATCACTCAAGAAACAGCGCGAGGAGCAAACGGCTCATCTCTATTTTCGAGAATCCAGTTCACGATAAAGGGTTCGCAAATATGATAGGCCTTCCACGGTCAGACGATGCTCGTCTCGTTCTCCTTCGATATACCTTTTCATAAGATGCTTGGACAGCTGCTCCCGCACACCTTGCAGCTCGGCGCGATCGGCGAGGGCCCCATAAATATTCAGCGCGCGGTCAACTGGCAGTATGTTCATCGGATTCCTCTAGGATATTTGGGCATTCAAGTAACGGGATGCTCAATCGTTCCCAAAATAGACGCTTAACGCCGCAACTTCTGTTGTCCTGATGTGACCTTAACGCGGCATGGATCGCCTTCCCGCCCAAGGCATCCTTCAATAGTGGTCAATATTGACCAGCCCCGCATTGGTGTTTGGGGTAAGACAGGCTCCGCCCGAATGGGCAATCGGCGACAGAGAGATCGATAATGCTCCCGCCCAAATACGAGGGAAGCATGATGTCATCTATCCAACCAAACCCATTATACAGCCGCGCGGAAATCGGAATTCTTCCGTGTTCCAAGTGCGGCAAGCCTATGCGGTTGGCTTGCATCGAGCCTGCTCGACCCGGTCATGAAGTCCGCACCTTCGAGTGCCCGGAATGCAAGACGACTGGGAGTTTTGCGGTCGCGATCTAGCCGCGACTAGTCCAGTTTTGCGACCTGTTGGGTCCGGATCTGGCTTCGCTTTTTGTTGACCGCTCCATTGGTTATCCGCACCGAATGCTCTTCGGCCGCTTGATCTCACATGCCATTTCCATGAAGCGCGAGATTGCTCAGGGCGGGGCTCCCTGTTCCATGCTGCTGCGAAAAGCCCCGGCGTGCGGCACTTTTACTTCAAACGCCGCCGGCGTGAATGGTAAGGTAGACATCCCACTGCGGGACGAAACGGGACATGCCAAACAATACCAACCAAGCAATATTTGATCCCAAGGAATTTCTCGCCAAGGTCGGCGAAGGGAAGACCATCCTTGAATTTCGCAAGGACGAGATCGTCTTTGCGCAGGGCGACGTGGCAGATACGGTCTTCTACATTCAAAAAGGCCGGGTCAAGGTTGTCGTCATATCCGAGCAGGGCAAGGAAGCCGTGGTCGGCATTTTGGAGCCGGGCCAGTTCTTTGGCGAAGGCTGCATGAACGGCCATTCGCTGCGTATCGCCACGGCGACGGCGCTGGAGGAGTGCCTGGTCACCGCGATAACGAAGACGGCCATGCTTGCGGCACTACACGATCAACCAAAGTTTTCCGAGTTGTTCATGACTTATCTGCTGACCCGCAATAGCCGGATTGAAGAGGATCTGATCGACCAGCTCTTCAACTCCAGTGAGAAACGGCTGGCGCGCCTGCTGCTCCTGCTGGCGAATTTCGGCAAGGAGGGCAGCCCTCAGCCGATCAGTCCGGGTATTAGCCAGGAAACATTGGCCGAAATGATTGGAACGACGCGATCCCGCGTCAGCTTCTTCATGAACAAATTCCGCAAGCTTGGCTTCATCAGCTACAACGGGAAAATCGAGGTCAACAGTTCATTGCTGAACGCGGTCTTGTACGACAAGCCCGAGATCAAGCGCGAGCCCTGAGCTGATATCTCGTCGCGTCATCGATCGCCACTTCTGTTGCGGAACCAGACCTCGCCCGGCGCGAGCGGCGTCGTATCTATCGACGCCACCAGCTCCTTTGCCACCCCCATCCGCCGCCTCGAACGAGGCGCACGATGAACAGGAGCAGTACGGCACCGATTGTGGCGTTGACGATTGCGCTGATCAATCCGGTCCCGACATGGATCCCGAGTTGTGGCAGCAACCAGCTTCCAATAAAGGCACCCAGGATTCCGACGACAAGGTCGCCGATGAGTCCGAAGCCGGTCCCTTGCACGATCTGGCCGGCGAGCCAGCCGGCAACGAGGCCAACAAACAATATGACCAACAGGCTTTCGCTCGACATGTGCATTT
Organism: Bradyrhizobium sp. CCBAU 051011; assembly: GCF_009930815.1. Lineage (NCBI taxonomy): Bacteria > Pseudomonadati > Pseudomonadota > Alphaproteobacteria > Hyphomicrobiales > Nitrobacteraceae > Bradyrhizobium > Bradyrhizobium sp. CCBAU 051011. The sequence continues at coordinate 1,694,313 of NZ_CP022222.1, forward strand.
GGTGACCTCGCGGTTTGCCCGAGAGGAAGCATCACCAACTGGCTTGCTGCTGTCTGTATCGAATTGACCAGTCGGCTGCACGGCGCCTAAATTTTTTGGGAATGAGCAAAATTGAACAGTGGGGTCAGTCCGACTTGCGCCATGCTGGTTCAATCACCCTGTCAACGGCGTCCACCGGAAATCGCAAGGGAATGCACCATGCCAGAACTACATACGCGCCCCGAGCCTTGCCTGCTTCCGATCCGCCGGCCCGGATGTCCGAAATGCGAAAGCCGCATGATGCTGGCGGCGATTATGCCTGGCCTGGAAGGCTTTGAGCTGCGCACCTTTGAATGCAGGAAATGCGACCACAGCTTCACCGACGCGGTCGCCAAGGACCCGATGAGGTCTCAGCCCGCTGCATTGCCGGCGGGTTGAAGCCGCCGACCTAGACGCCGTCCACTGGGGGCGCGCCTTGCAGCGCCCACTCATCTCACGGCCGCGCTGACATGCGCTCCGGTTCATTAATTTTTCGAAAGTGAGCAGAATTGACCAGCGGCGGGAGAGCAGGAGGCCGATGGTGTTCCTCGTGACGTGGCAGAGAACCTTGCCGAAACGGCTGTGGCCGAGGAGTTATAATTCGAAACCATTTGGCTTCGTGCCTGCACGGTCATCCTAAACGGCACACCCGGCAAAGCCGATCCAGTTAGCTTTGGGGCGGGCCAACCGCTTGTGGCAGATGTCCAAGTCCTCGAATTAAATTCAGACTGTATGCACTAGTGCTCTTATATTCGATGGACAGGATACCCATCTTCATATCATCGCCGCCCCTTACGTGGTATCTATCGGCGACTGAGAGACAGTTGCGCTCCCGCCTTACGCGAAAGAGGGCGCAGAGCGATGCAGAACCGACGACACCGGTCCACACAGTACCGATACCGTTTCGCAAAGACGCAGCCTCTTGAAGAGCGGCTAATTGAACACGCAACGCGGCTGCGTGATGAAGCCAAATCGCTTCCGCCTGGTGTCGTGCGCGAGGCGATTCTAAGGCGGGCTGGGCAGGCGGAAGCTGGCGCGCACATGAGCCAGTGGCTACGCTCGCCTGATTCAAAGAGTAACGCGTAATCTGCAAAGCATTAAGAACCATGCCGGCCCACAAGACGGCTTCGAGTGAGGATGCGCATGGCGACGCCAAATCGCGCGCCGCGGCTCTGTCGCGATGGCACGACGAGGGAGGCGCAGACCCCGGCGGACTGCCGCGGTGAACCAACGCCTGCAACAGGAGGATTCCCGATGTCACGTAAAAATATGTCACTGACAAAATTCGCCATCGATGACGGCCCGCACAACATGGACGGGCTGCGGCTTCTCGCGCGGGACGGAGCTGAGCGGATCGAGGCTTTCATAGGCCGGAAGGTGATGGACGTCTGGGTCGAATCCATCGAGCACCGGGGAAGCCGGCAGAGTCTGTTCCGCGATCAGTACAACGCGTTGGGCAAGCGCAATCTTACGGCTATCGAGCGGATCGTGACCGCGAAATACCAGCGCGGCGCCGCTCACAACCGTCAGCATCCCTATGTCGAGGTGCTGTTCTCGGATATCACTGAAAGCGGCGAGGAACTGGATCTCGGCGGCCTTATACGCCTGCCCTTGCCGCCGGAATTTGTCAGGCTGGGTTAAGCCCAGTCGAACGTACGACACTCCGACGATGTCTGGAAGTATCCGCCGGATTTTCCGCGATGCCGCGCCTCAGCACGGCCGACGCCCTCTCGCCGTCCGGACCGACCAAACATCACAACCAGCAAAAGGACCGCAGATGAAAAAGCCCATTCTCTCGATTGAAGAACCCGAGCCGAAAAAGGCAGCGCGAGCCGACCGGCCTCCTACCGAAGGTTTCGTGACGGTTGTCGACGGCCATTTCAAGTCAGAATTCAATACAGCGGAGGCTGCCGAAGCAGCGGGCAGAAAACTGAAGACGGCTTATCCGATGCTCCAGATTGAAATCTACGATGCCGCCACCCAGGTCCGCACGTTGTTGAGTTAGCCTCCGGCCGCGTGCGGCAATCCGTTCACGCCTGCAGTCGAGCCACCCTATTCCACGCCCGCCTCATGCGGAGTGAACTGGTAGACCGAGGAGCAGAACTCGCAGGTCACCACCACCTTGTCGTCCTTGACCATCTCGGCGCGATCCTTGGGCGCGAAGCTTTTCAGCATCGCCGACACCGCCTCCCGCGAGCAGGAGCATTGCGCGCGCAGGGGCAGCGGCGTGAACACGCGCACGCCGCGCTCGTGAAACAAGCGATATAGCAGCCGCTCGCCCGACAGATCGGGATCGATCAGTTCGACGTCCTCGACGGTGCCGATCAGCGACTGGCCCTCGACCCAGGCATCGTCCTCGGCAACGGTGTGCGTCACCGTACCGTCAGGCGCATCACCCGGATGCAGATCGGCCTGCCGCGCCCGCTCGGGCGACTTCGGCAGGAATTGCAGCAGCATGCCGCCAGCGCGCCAGCGATGCTTGCCGCCGCCGCGCAATTCCTCGCCGACCGCGAGCCGCACGCGGGTCGGGATCTGTTCGGAGCGCAGGAAATATTCATGCGCCGCGTCTTCCAGGCTGCCGCCGTCGAGCGCGACGAGACCCTGATAGCGGCTCATGTCCGCGCCCTGGTCGATGGTCATGGCGAGATGGCCCTTGCCGAGCAGCGCGCCCGAACTCTGGCCGTCCTTCAGCCGCCGCGTGTCATAGCGCGCATAGGCGCGCAGCCGATCCGGCGACTGGAAATCCACGATCAGGAACGACACCGGGCCGTCGGTCTGCGTCTGCAGGATGAAGCGGCCTTCGAATTTCAACGCCGTGCCGAGCAGCGTCGCCAGCACGATCGCCTCGCCGAGCAGTTTGCCGACCGGCGCCGGATAATCGTGCTTGGTCAGGATGTCGTCGAGCGCCGGGCCGAGCCGGGTCAGCCGTCCGCGCAGATCGAGCGAGGCGACCTCGAACGGCAGCACCGCGTCATCGACGGGAACGGACGAGGGCGCGCGAACGGGCGCCTCGGGTGTGATTTTGATGTCGGGGGAATCTGAAACCATGGCGCTCTATCTGGGGTCGGCAAGAGAAAAGTGAAGGGGGTGAAGAGCGGCGAAACTTTCTCCACGCGTCGTCCCTGCGAAAGCAGGGACCCATAACCACAGGCGTTTATCGTCACGAACGATGTCTGCCATACCGCGCAAAGAACGCGAGATCACGCGGTATGGGTCCCTGCTCCCGTGCGCAATCGCGCACTAGGCAGGGACGACATCAAGGCCTACGCCACTTCGTTGAAACACCAGGCCAGAATGCCCTTTTGCGCGTGCAGGCGATTTTCGGCCTCGTCGAACACCACCGATTGCGGGCCGTCGATCACCTCATCGGTGACCTCCTCGCCGCGATGGGCGGGCAGGCAGTGCATGAAGATCGCGTCCTTGCTGGCCAGCGACATCAGCTTCTCATTGACCTGATAGGGCTTCAGCACGTTGTGGCGGTGCTCGCCCTCCTTGTCGCCCATCGAGACCCAGGTGTCGGTGACGACGCAATCGGCGCCGCGCACGGCGGCTTCCGGATCGGTACCAAGCACGATCGGCGCGCCGGTCGCCTTGATCCAGTCGCGCATCACCTTTTTCGGCGCAAGCTCCGGCGGGGTCGCGACATTGAGCTGGAACTTGAAACGCTCGGCCGCGTGCGCCCAGGACGCCAGCACGTTGTTGTCGTCGCCGGTCCAGGCCACGGTCTTGCCCTCGATCGGCCCGCGATGCTCTTCGAAGGTCATCAGGTCGGCCATCACCTGGCAGGGGTGCGAGCGCCGCGTCAGGCCGTTGATCACGGGCACGGTGGCGTGCGCGGCAAGCTCGAGCAGCGCATCGTGGTTGAGGATGCGGATCATGATCGCATCGACATAGCGCGACAGCACGCGCGCGGTGTCGGCGATGGTCTCGCCGCGGCCGAGCTGCATCTCCGCGCCCGTCAGCATGATCGACTCGCCGCCGAGCTGGCGCATGCCGACGTCGAACGAGACGCGCGTGCGGGTCGAGGGACGTTCGAAGATCATCGCCAGCGTCTTGCCTTCGAGCGGCTTCTTGCCCTTTTCATGAGCCTTGAGCTTCGCCTTCATGTCGGCGCCCAGCGCCAGCATGTTGCGCAGCTCCTTTGGCGGCAACTCGTTGATGTCGAGGAAATGGCGGACGGACTTGCTCATCATCCCGCCGCCTTCTTCAACTGCGTAGCCGACAGCGCGCCGCAGGCGCGTTCCAGCATCTGGATGGATTGATCGATCTCGGCCTCGGTCACGATCAAGGGCGCGAGGAATCGCACCACATTGTCGCCGGCGCCGACGGTGAGCAATTTCTGGTCACGCAACGCATTGACGAGATCGCCCGAGGGCACCACGGCCTTGACGCCGACCAGAAGTCCCTCGCCGCGCACTTCCGAGAGCACGGCAGGATAGCGATCGACCACCGAGGCGAGTTTCTGTTTCAACAGCAGCGACATTTTCTGCACATGATCGAAGAAGCCGGGCTTCAGCATCACGTCGAGCACGGCGTTGGCGGCTGAAATCGCCAGCGGATTGCCGCCGAAGGTCGAGCCGTGCGAGCCGGGCGTCATGCCGCTCGCGGCCTCCGCCGTCGCCAGCACCGCACCGATCGGAAAACCGCCGCCGAGCGCTTTCGCCAGCGACATCACATCCGGCGTGACGCCGACGCGCTTGTAGGCAAACAGATCGCCGGTGCGGCCCATGCCGGTCTGCACCTCGTCGAACGCGAGCAACAGGCCCTTCTCGTCGCAGAGCTGGCGCAGCGCCTTGAAGAAGGATTGCGGCGCCGAGCGCACGCCGCCTTCGCCCTGCACCGGCTCGATCAGGATGCCCGCGGTGTTGGGACCGATCGCCTTCTTCACGGCTTCCAAATCGCCATGCGGCACCTGGTCAAAACCGTCCATGGGCGGGCCAAAGCCTTCGAGATATTTGGCGGAGCCGGTGGCCGCGAGCGTGCCCAGCGTGCGGCCGTGGAAGGCGCCCTCGAAGGTGACGAGGCGATAGCGCTCGGGATGGCCCTTGGAGAATTGATAGCGGCGCACGACCTTGATCACGCCTTCCATCGCCTCGGCGCCCGAATTGCAGAAAAACACCAGGTCGGCAAAGCTCTGCTCGCACAGCCGCGCGGCCAGCTTCTCGCCATCGGGCGACTTGAACAGGTTCGACATGTGCCAGAGTTTCGTCGCCTGTTCCTGCAGCGCCTTGATCAGATGCGGATGGCAGTGACCCAGCGCATTCACCGCGACGCCCGAGGTGAAATCGAGATAGCGCTCGCCATTGGTTGCGGTCAGCCAGCAGCCCTCGCCGCTTTCGAAGCCGAGATCGACCCTGGCGAAGACGGGAAGCAGATGCGACGTGGCGCTATTGGTCATGGCAATCACAAAAGGTTTGCACTGAAGGTTGACCGGCCGGGGACACGCAGGCAGTGGCGCGAACGCGGCAGCAGCCGGTCTGGCGAAAACGAAACGTGCCGCCTCTTAAGGGCGGCACGTGAGAGGTATTCTATGTCGGCCGGGAGCGCTGTCAACACGCCACGGAACGGCCTTTCCTGCAGTGCAAGATGCCAAAATCCGTAGGATTGCGGTGTGGTGGAAAACACGCAGTGAAACGCCTAGATGTCAGAAGATGTGGACGTTGGGGCGCGGACTCTTGCGCCCGAGTCACGCCATATTGTAGCGTTTGGGCTGTCGGGTACGACATCTCGTGCGGCAGTTCTGATCCCTAAGAGTCCATTTGTGCAGGCGTAAACGTTCGGGCGCGGTTAACGCGCCCGGCGAGGGCTAAGGGATTCTGACCGCAGGGATTTTTGAGACGAATGACATCGCCCGCGCTGCCCTCGATTGGCCGGCGCGATGCGAAGGGAAGATTACGATGACGGTTTTGACCTGGTCCGACGATCGCGTCGAGCAGCTGAAGAAGCTCTGGGAAGCCGGATTGTCCGCGAGCCAGATTGCCGCGGAACTCGGAAATGTGACGCGAAACGCCGTAATCGGCAAAGTGCACCGGCTGGGCCTGTCCGGCCGAGCCAAGAGTCCCTCCTCGGCCGCTCCGCGGCAGCGCAAGGCACGCCCCGCCGCCCAGCAGATGATGCGGGTGTCGCGCCCGGTCTCGCGCGGCAACACCGCGCTGGCGCACGCTTTCGAGGTGGAGATCGAGGCCGATCCGGTCGCCTTCGACAATGTAGTGCCGATGAGCCAGCGGCTGTCGCTGCTCGAACTGAACGAGGCGACCTGCCACTGGCCGGTCGGCGATCCTTCGAGCCCGGAATTCTTCTTCTGCGGCGGCAAGGCGCTCAGCGGCCTGCCCTACTGCGCGCATCACTCGCGCGTGGCGTATCAACCGGCCGCCGATCGGCGGCGGCAGCAGCCGAAGCAGACGAGGTAAGGCGCGCTCATTTGCGCGAGACGTAAGCGCTCCGCGCAAGGTGCGCTCCCTCGCCCCGCTCTTGCGGGGCCACGACGAGCGAAGCTCGCGCTGAGAGGGTTGGGGTGAGGGACTCTGTCCGCGATTGTGGTCTATCGATAGACCTGTGCCCCCTCACCCGGATCGCCGATGCGGCAACCACCGTCATTGCCAGCGACAAACGCCGAAGCTTTTGCGCAAGGGAACGAAAGCGACGAAGCAATCCATACTTGCCGCGTGGCACTATGGATTGCTTCGCTTCGCTTCGCTCGCAATGACGATGAGAGAGCTGCCGCTTTGCCGGGGACGACGGTGGAGTTTGCGCGGATGATAGCGAAGCCTTACGGCTCCACCTTGGCAAACCGGTCATCCAGCGCATAACCGGCGCCGCGCACGGTACGGATCGGGTCCTGCTCGCGGCCGGGGTTGAGCAGCTTGCGCAGGCGGCCGATGTGGACGTCGACGGTGCGTTCGTCGATATAGATGTCGCGGCCCCAGACGCTGTCGAGCAATTGCTCGCGGCTGAACACGCGGCCGGGATGTTCGAGGAAAAATTCCAGCAGGCGATATTCGGTCGGGCCGAGGTCGATCTGGCGGCCGGAGCGCGCGACGCGGCGTTTCTCGCGGTCGAGTTCGATGTCGCCATAGGTCAGCACGGTAGCGAGCCGCTCCGGGCTTGCCCGACGCAACAGGCCTTTCACCCGCGCCAGGAGTTCCGGCACCGAGAACGGCTTGACGATGTAGTCGTCGGCACCGGTCGCAAGCCCCCGCACCCGCTCGCTCTCCTCGCCGCGCGCGGTCAGCATGATGATCGGTAGTTGCTTGGTTTCGGGGCGAGCGCGCAGGCGGCGGCACAGCTCGATGCCGGAGAGGCCCGGCAGCATCCAGTCGAGCACGACGAGGTCGGGCACGCGCTCCTTCAGCCGCGTATCGGCGTCGTCGCCGCGGCCTACGGTCTCGACCTCATAGCCTTCAGCGTCGAGGTTGTAGCGCAACAGCGTGGTCAGCGCTTCCTCGTCCTCGACCACCATAATGCGTGCGCTCATCCTTTTCTTGCCTCTTCTGTCTGACGCGTTTTCTTCACGCGAACCGGCCTCCACTTCGCTCGAAAACGCTACGTCAACTATTCGGCACGGTCGTAGCAAACGTCGTCATGTCGCCCTTCGGGCGCTTGTCGAGCATCTGCTGTCCCTCGATCATGTAGAACACGGTTTCGGCGATGTTGGTCGCGTGGTCGCCGATCCGCTCAATATTCTTGGCGCAGAACATCAAATGAATGCAGAACGAGATGTTGCGCGGGTCTTCCATCATGTAGGTGAGAAGTTCGCGGAACAGCGAGGTGCAGATGGCGTCGACTTCCTCGTCGCCTTTCCAGACCGCCATTGCCGCCGGCAGGTCGTGCGCGGCATAGGCGTCCAGCACCGACTTGACCTGCGTTTGCACCAGATCGGTCATGTGTTCGAGGCCGCGCATCAGCTTCAGCGGCTGGAAATCGTTCTCCAGGGCCGCGACCCGCTTGCCCATGTTCTTGGCGAGATCGCCGATCCGCTCCAGATCGGTGGCGACGCGCATGGCGCCGACGATTTCGCGCAAGTCGATCGCCATCGGCTGGCGGCGGGCGATGGTCAATACCGCTCGCTCCTCGATCAAATGCTGCAGGCGGTCGATCTCGACATCGGTTGCGACGACGCGCTTGCCGAGTGCGACGTCGCGGCGGACCAGCGCGTCGACAGATTCGGTGATCATGCGTTCGGCCAGGCCGCCCATCTCCGCGACCAGGCGGGTGAGTTCCTGAAGGTCGCTGTCGAACGCCTTGGCGGTGTGCTCGGAAGCCATGTCTTGTCTCCTCAGCCGAACCGGCCGGTGATGTAATCCTGGGTGCGTCGGTCGCTCGGCGAAGTGAAGATCTTGTTGGTGTCGTCGAATTCGATCAGCTCGCCGAGATACATGAAGGCGGTCTTGTCGGAGACGCGCGCCGCCTGCTGCATATTATGGGTGACGATGGCGATGGTGTAGTCCTCCGCCAGTTCCTGAATCAGTTCCTCGATCTTGGCGGTCGAGATCGGGTCGAGCGCCGAACAGGGTTCGTCAAACAGGATTACCTCGGGCCTGACAGCGACCGTGCGGGCGATGCAGAGCCGCTGCTGCTGGCCGCCGGACAGCGAGAGGCCGGAGGCGTTCAGCTTGTCCTTGACCTCGTTCCACAGCGCGCCGCCGCGCAGCGCCTTCTCGACCCGGCCGTCCATTTCCGACTTCGAGATCTTCTCATAGAGGCGGATGCCGAAGGCGATGTTTTCGTAGATCGTCATCGGGAACGGCGTCGGCTTCTGGAACACCATGCCGACGCGGGCCCGCAGCAAATTGAGGTCGAGCTTGGGGTCAAGGATGTTGGTCTGGTCGAGCATCAGCTGACCGGTCGCCTTCTGGCCGGGATAAAGGTCGTACATCCGGTTGAAGATCCGCAGCAGCGTGGACTTGCCGCAGCCGGATGGGCCGATGAAGGCGGTGACGCGGTGGGTGCCGAGCGTCAGGTTGATGTTCTTCAGCGCGTGATGTTCGCCATAGTAGAAGTTCAGGCCGCGGGCGGTCACCTTCGGCGCGGCCTCGGGCAGCGCTACCTGCGGAACGGGCCCGCTCGCGGAACTCACGGATACGGAGAGATCGGTCATTTGGATGTCCTCTCGGCGCCAAGAATGCGCGCGCCAATATTCAGGGCAAGTACGGTGAGCGTGATCAGCAGGGCCCCGGCCCAGGCGAGCTGCTTCCAGTAGGCATAGGGGCTCTGGACGAAGTTGTTGATGGTGACCGGCAGGTTCGCCATCGTCTTGGTCATATCCAGGCTGAAGAACTGGTTGGACAGCGCGGTGAACAGCAGCGGCGCGGTTTCGCCGGCGACGCGGGCGGTGGCCAGCAGGACGCCGGTGATCAGGCCGGCGCGCGCGGCGCGGTAGGCGATCCGCCGGATCACCAGCGAGCGCGGCATGCCGAGCGCGGACGCCGCCTCGCGCAAGGGATTGGGCACCAGGCCGAGCATGTCCTCGGTGGTGCGGACCACCACCGGGATCACGATCACGGCGAGCGCCAGACAGCCGGCGAAGGCCGAGAAGCCGCCCATCGGCACCACGATGGCGCCGTAGATGAACAGGCCGATGATGATCGACGGCGCGCTCAGCAGGATGTCGTTGATGAAGCGGATCACCGAGGTGAGCTTGTCGTGCTTGCCGTATTCGGCGAGATACGTACCTGCGAACAGGCCGAGCGGCGCGCCGATGCCGACCCCGATCACGGTCATCATGATCGAGCCGATGATGGCGTTGCGCAAGCCGCCATCGGTCGAACCCGGCGGCGGCGTATCCTGGGTGAAGACGGCGAGATTGAGCCCGGTGACGCCGTTGTAGAACAGCGTGAACAGGATCAGCGCCAGCCAGGTCACGCCGAACAACGCGGCGCCCAGGCAAAGGAACTTGACGATGATGTTGTTGCGGCGGCGGGATACGTAAATCGGATTCATGATCTCAGTTCCCCGCTTTCTTTTCCAGCCGCATCAGCATCAGCCTTGCGGCAGCAAGAACGAAGAACGTCAGCACGAACAGCAGCAAGCCAAGCAGGATCAGGCCGGATTGATGTAGCCCGTCGCTCTCGGCGAATTCGGAAGCGATGGCGGCGGATATCGTGGTGCCCGGCGCGAAGATCGAGGACTGGATCTTGAACGAATTGCCGATGATGAAGGTCACCGCCATGGTCTCGCCGAGCGCGCGGCCGAGCGCCAGCATGATGCCACCGATCACTCCGACTCGGGTGTAGGGGATCACCACGTTGCGAACGACTTCCCAGTTGGTACACCCCACCCCGTAGGCGGCCTCTTTGAGCACCGGCGGGACCGTCTTGAAGACGTCGACCGAGATCGCGGTGATGAAGGGCAATACCATGATCGCCAGAATCAATGACGCGTTGAACAAGCTGAGATAGGACGGCGGACCAGCGAAGATCGTCCCCAGCACGGGAACGCCGTCGAACACGCTGATCATCAACGGCTGGAAGGTGTTGGCCAGGAACGGGCCCAGCACGAAGAAACCCCACATGCCGTAGATGATGGAGGGAATGCCGGCCAGCAGTTCGATGGCAAGTCCGATCGGACGGCGCAGCCAGATCGGACAGATCTCGGTGAGGAAAATCGCGATGCCGAGGCCGACGGGAATGGCGATCATCATCGCGATCACGGAGGTGATCAGCGTGCCATAGATCGGGCCGAGCGCGCCCAACACCGGCGGATCGGCCGAGGGCGCCCAGCGTTGCGTCCACAGGAAGGCTGCGCCATATTCACGGATGGCGGGCCAGGCGCCAACAATGAGCGAAATGATGATGCCGCCGAGGATGAGCAGAACCGAGATCGCGCAGGCGCGCGTGATCCAGTAGAAGGTGACGTCGCCGAGCTTGAACGCGCTGAGAGCCCTCGCGCGATCATAGGGCCCAGCAGCATCCATTACGTCGCTATCAACCGTCATTTCTGCCACGCCAATCCCCTGTACTTATAGCCCAATGACCCGGACTTCGGTGCACGGCTTTTTCGGCTCGCGCTTTGTTCTTGCCTCTCCTGTCCCGAGAGGGGTGCTCAACCCGGGGCATCCCGGGTTGAGCGATCGTGTAGCGAAGTGCTGGACCGATCAGCTCTTGATCTCGGACGACCAGGTCTTTTCGATCTGCTTGACCACCGAGTCCGGCATCGGGATGTAGTCGAGCTCTTCGGCCATCTTGTCGCCCTTCTCAAACGCCCATTTGAAGAACTTGATGGCCTCCTGGGACGCCGCCTTGTCGGTCGCATCCTTGTGCATCAGGATGAAGGTCGCGCCGGTGATCGGCCACGACGCATCGCCGGGCTGGTCGGTCAGGATGACGAAGTAGTTCTTGGCGCCGGCCCAATCGGCATTGGCGGCCGCGGCCTGGAATGCGCCAATCGTCGGCTGCACGGTCTTGCCGGCCTTGTTGATGACAGCACCGTAGGTCAGCTTGTTCTGCTTGGCATAGGCGTACTCGACATAGCCAATCGAGTTCTTGGTCTGACTGACATTGCCGGCGACGCCTTCGTTACCCTTGGCGCCAACGCCCGTCGGCCACTCAACCGCGGTACCGGCACCGGCCTTCGCCTTCCACTCGGCATTGGTCTTCGAGAGATAGTCGGTCCAGATGAACGTGGTGCCGGAGCCGTCCGAACGGCGCACCACCGTGATCGCGTCGGAGGGCAGCTTGACCTTAGGATTGAGCTTAGCGATCGCGGGATCGTCCCACTTCTTGATCTTGCCGAGATAGATGTCGCCGAGGAGCTCGCCGGAGAACACCAACTCACCCGGCTTGATGCCCTCGAGGTTCACGACCGGCACCAGCGCGCCCATCGCCTGCGGCCACTGAATCATGCCGTCCTTTTCAAGCTGCTCCGGCTTCAGCGGCATATCGCTGGCGCCGAAGGTCACGGTCTTGGCCTGGATCTGCTTAATGCCGGCGCCAGAGCCGATCGACTGATAGTTCAGACCGTTGCCGGTCTCCTTCTTGTAGGCATCAGCCCACTTCGAATAGAGCGGGAAGGGGAAGGTCGCGCCCGCGCCGGTGATATCGGCAGCGAAGGCCGACGTCGAAGCGGCGACCAGGCCGGCAGCGACGATAGCTTTCATGAAATTCATGGTTGGTCTCCATCTGGTGAGCGAAGCGCCAATGCGCCCGATCGCGCTCACGCACCGTCCATCTAGGGGCGGTCGATAGAGCTTTTACGAAGGTTCGATGACAGTTGGATGACAGTTCTAAGCGATTGAAATCGCTTAGATTCAATGCGCTACAGGGGTTTTCGCCTGGGGAAAACAGGCGGTAAAGGTGGCCCCGTTCTTGGGCACGCTTTCGATCAAAAGCCGGCCGCGATGGCGGTTAAGAATATGTTTCACCAGGGATAAACCGAGCCCGGTTCCACCCTGGGCGCGGCTGTCGCCGACATCGACCCGGTAGAACCGTTCAGTGAGCCGCGGCAGATGCTCCGGGGCGATGCCGGGGCCGAAATCGCGGACCATGACGCGGAGTTCCGGCGCACCCTCAGCAGATGTCGCCTGCCTCAGCGAGACGACCACCCGCTCGCCGGACGCGCCATATTTGAGCGCGTTCTCGATCAGGTTCTCGAACAGCCGCAGCAGTTCCTCGCGGTCGCCCGCGATCGTCGCCGATGCGGGCAGATCGATTTCGATCGCAACCTGCCGCTCGCGCGCCAGCGGCTCCAGCCCGTCGGCGACCTGGCGGATGATCGGCACGATATCGACGCAGGCGTCGGGCCGGACATGGGCCGACAATTCGACCCGCGACAGCGACAGGAGATCGTCGATCAGCCGCGCCATCCGCGTCGCCTGCGTATGCATGATCGACAGAAAGCGCTCGCGGGCCTTGGCGTCGTCCTTGGCGGGACCCTGCAGCGTATCGATGAAACCCGACAACGCCGCGAGCGGCGTGCGCAATTCATGGCTGGCATTGGCGACGAAGTCGGCGCGCATCTCCTCGACCCGCCGCAGCGGCGTCTGGTCGTGGAAGGTCAGCAGCATGCATTTCTCGGTGCCGCCGAACAGGGTGGGGACCGGCACCGGCGTGATGATCAGTTCCATCCAACGGTCGACCGGCACCTGGTCCAGATAGGTCGCCCGGCGCGGCTCGGTGGTCGCGATCGCCTCGCGCAGCGCGGTGATGATTTCCGGCGAGCGCAGCGCGAACTGCGCGAGTTCGTTCTTGCGCAGCGCGGGCGCAAGCTGGGCGGCCGCCGCATTGAGATGAATGACGCGCCCGGCGCGGTCGAGCAGCACGGCCGGATCCGGCATGCCGGCAACGACCGCGCTGACGGCAGCGGACTCGACCGGGCTGACGGCCCGGACATCGTCTCGCGAGGCCGCCACATGATGCAGCCGCCACGGCACCAGCGCTGCGGCCGAGATGCAGATGAAAACGGCGACGGCGCGGGCCAGCGAGAGATCGGCCAATACCACGAGCGCGCAAAGCGCGAGGCCGGCGGCCAGCAGGATGATGGCCGAGTGCCGCAACCGGTCAGGCCACGGTGCGAAGAAGGAGGAAGAGTGGGAATCGTCGATCGCCATGGCGCAGGCTTTCCTCTAATCGCGAAGCCCCCGCCGCGTCATCAGGTGCCCGTGTCTCCACGCTCGCGCACATAGACGGGGGCTTCATGCCTCGGCTCGGGATCGGCGGCAGACGCCAGTTGGCGCAGGCGCTTCGATCGCGCGCCGATGATAATCTCCCGAAGCGTCAGCAAGATTACAGATATGACAAAGGGCCCGATATAATAGAGGACGCGGAACAGCAGCATGCCGGCCAGCAGTTCCTCCCGGTCCATCTGCCAGAGGCCGACCAGCATGGCGGCATCGAACACGCCGAGCCCGCCCGGGGAATGACTGGCAAAGCCCAGCAGGGTCGCGGAGACGAAGATCACGGCGACGACGACGAAGCCGATCTGGGGCTCGTCCGGCACCAGCATGTACATCGCCAGCGCGCAGAAGCCGAGATCAACGATGCCGATGGCGATCTGCAGCAGCGTCAGTGGGCCGCCCGGCAGCGTGACCGTCCACGGCCCGCGGCCGACGCTGCGGGGCTGGGCCCAGACCCAGACGACATATCCGACCAGTCCGATGATGATGGCGAACGCCGCGATGCGGTTGAGCCAGGCGGGCAGTTGATCGATCGAGGCGGCGGCTTCCGGGTGGTAGGCGATGCCCAGTCCCAGGACCGCGGCATTGCCGAGCCAGAAGGTGAGCCCGGCGAGAAAGCAGATCTTGGCGACGTCGATCGCGTTCAGCCCCCAGGCCGAATAGATCCGGTAGCGCACCGCGCCGCCGGTGAAGACACTGGCGCCGACATTGTGTCCGATCGAATAGGAGGTGAAGGCGGCCAGCGCGTTGACGCGATAGGGCACATGGTGCTGGCCGATCGCGCGGACCGCGAACCAATCATAGAAGGTGAGCGTAAAATAGCCCGCCGCCACGAACAGGGCCGCCAGCGCGATCTGGCTCGGTTCGGTGCCCTTGATGGCGTCGATCACCTCGTTGGTGTCGATGCCACGGAGCATGTGATAGAGCACGTAGCACGCAACGGCGATGACCGTGATGCTGATGACGACCCCGAGCTTATGCAGGACCTGTTTCTGGCGCAGAAACGAAGTTGCCCTGCGTATTGCTTCCAGCATCTACACCTCGAATTGCGCTTCTGCGACGACGGCAATGGCGCGAACCCCGCCGACGCTACGCTGCTCCCTCGCCCCTCTGGTAGCGCGTTTTGAGCCGGAGTGGAATTCGCCTGACGACAATAAAACGCGCCTCTTCAACATATTAGGCGAGGTCCATGACAGCACTGGCACGGTTTTACTGAAATCCCGCCGCCCTATAGGGGTTCCGGACCATAGAAGGGACTGGTCAACAACCCGTGACAATGACAGCGGTAAAGTTGACCGGCGCATGAGGCAATCAGGCCGGCGGCGCGGTGCGCGAGACCACCCAGTCGCGCAACCACGATCCGACCGCACAACCGCAGAGATAAAGGCCGAACATGATCAGGCCGAGATCGAGCCAGTAGCCGAAACGGCCCGGCACGACACGCGCGACCGCGGCTGCGACCAGTGCCGCGACCAGCGCCGAGAGCCACCACTGCCATTTCCGCGGGACACCGTCGCCGTGCTGGACCACGGATATCCAGCCCATGGCGAAGCCGAGCAGCACCGATCCCAACAGCCAGCCCCAGTAAAATGTGGTCAAATAGCCCATGCTCACTTCACCACGAAATCGATGCGACGATTTTGCGCCTTGCCCTGGTCGGTATCGTTACCGGCAATCGGCTGCGTCGAACCATAGCCGACCGCGCTGAACCGGCTGGCCGGCAATCCCGCCCTGACCAGATAGTCGGCAACCGCCTGCGCCCGCTTCTCGGACAGCGCCTGGTTGGCCCCCTCGTCGCCGTCGGCATCGGTATGGCCTGATATCTCGATATTGGCGGTCGGGCAGCGCAGCGCGGTTTCGATCAGGCGGTCGAGCAGGCCGGCGGAATCAGCGACAATCTCGGCCTTGCCGGGTTCGAAGCGGATCCGGGCCTTGCCGAGCAGATCAGTGAATAGCTGCTGGCACACCGTCGCATCGACCGGCGCGGCGGGCGGCTTTACCGAGATTTCCGGCTTGAACTGCCAGCCCTGCGGAAAGTCCTTGCCGAGGCCGGCGCGGATCTGGCTGGCGGCCGTCTCATACAGCGCATCGCCCGACAGCTTCACCTCGCGGTCGGAGACGACGAGCGTGCCAGTCGACAGCCGCGAAAGCGCGCCGAGCGCCGGCACCACCGCGCTGGCAAAGCCCGACGGCGCGCCGATGCTCGCCTTCAGATTGTCGACGACTTTTTCGCTGAAGAACTTGCGTCCCGCCGCCGCCACCAGCGCGGCGTGGACATTGCTGTCGGGCACATTGCCGGTCAGCGTCAGCGTCACCGCGACCGGATCCTTGTAGGCCTGGAAGACATAAGGCGGCGCCTTGACCTCATTGGCTGCGACCGAAAAACCTTCGGGCAGATTTTTCAGCGCGGCGGCGATGGCTTCCCGGCCGCCGAGCTCGCGCGCCATGCCGGACAGGCTGACCTGGTTATCCGACAGCGTGATCTTGCCTTCCTTCAGCTTGCCGATCTGATCGAGCAGCAACAGCGCCGCATTGTCGAAACGCGGCGGCGCGCCGCGCGACAGATCCATCCGGTCGACCACTTCGACGCCGCCGAGATTGGCGCGCGCCGCCTCCATCAACCTGCTCTTGCTTGCCGGCAGCGGCGAACTTCCCGACAGCGTCACCCGAACGACATCGCGTTCGGCCGACCAGACGAACGGCTTGGCCTCGGGAACGAGCCGGGTTTCATCGTTAACCAGCCGCACCCCCAGCACCGTCTCCACCGACGCCACAGCGCTCTGCCGGCCGTCTTCCGAAAACGCATCTGCGGCCAGGGTCACGTCGCGGCCGGCGACCGAAATTCGCGTTTTATTGAGGACGGTGTCCTTGAGCGCGGCGGCCGAACGCTGCGCCAGATCGGCTTCCAGCGGTTCTGTGCTCGTCCAGGCCGCGATCGCCCAAAAGATGACCAGAGGAATAACGCCCGGCCACCATTTGCTACTCCACTTGAAAAGTCCGCGCATTCGAGTTCCTGCCGGGTCCGGAAGGCAGAGAAAACAAACCCTTGCGAGGCTGTCAAACCCGAAATGTCGCAGGCGCGAAAGGGGTGCGGAATCGGTCCGGCTAACTGTTTGTTCAGCGGTCTGTCGCTAATTTCAGCCCCTGTAATACAACCGGGCATCCCCCCAACCACAAAATGAAACTGCTTCGCAACACCGTTATTCGCGCCGGGCTGGAAGCGCTGTACTTCTCCGGAGCGCATTACCTGCTGCGACCAATCTTCGCAGGTGTCGGCGTCATTTTCATGCTGCACCATGTCCGTCCTCGCCGCGACGGCGCATTTCAGCCCAATCACCATCTCGAGGTCGAGCCGGAATTCTTGCGGGCGATGCTGGCGCATCTTCGTAACCTCGACGTCGACATCGTCACCATGGATGAAGCGTATCAGCGTCTCCAGCAGCGCAATTTTGCGCGGCGCTTCGCCTGCTTCACCCTGGATGACGGCTATCGCGACAACCGCGATTACGCTTTGCCGGTGATGCGTGAATTTGACGCGCCGATGACCGTCTACGTCACGAGCGATTTCGCCGAAGGCACCGGAAGGTTGTGGTGGGTCGCGCTCGAGAGGGCAATCGCCAAAGCGTCCTCGATCGAAGTACCGATCGGTGGCACAGCGACCCGCCTCGATACCTCGACGCCAGCGGCCAAACAGGCCGCCTTCGACGGGCTGCACGACTGGCTGCGTACGCTGCCGGGTGAGCACGACCTGCTGCGCGAAATCTCCGCGCTATGCACGCGCCACGAGGTGGACGAAATTCCGATCGCGCGCGAGTTCTGCATGTCCTGGGAAGAATTGAAGGCGTTCGCGGACGATCCCCTGGTGACGATCGGCGCGCATACGATCACGCATTGCAATCTGGCACGGCAGAGCGAAGATACCGCCTCGTTCGAACTGGCGGAGAGCCGCGCGCGGATCGAAGCGGCATTGCAGCGGCCCGCGCTGCATCTCGCCTATCCCTATGGCGACCGCATCGCGGCCGGGCAGCGCGAATTCGCCCTGGCGAAGGCTGCAGGGTTCAAGACCGCGGTCACGACGCGGCCGGGCATGCTCTTCCCGGAAAGCGCCGACCACATGACCGCGCTGCAGCGGGTCTCGCTCAACGGCAACTACCAGGACGCGCGCATCCTCCCAGTCCTGACATCAGGCGCGGCCACGGCGATGTGGAACGGTTTTCGACGCGTTGATGCGGCGTAGGGACTATCCGTAGTTCGTAGCCCGGATGAAGCGGAGCGTAATCCGGGGCCTCTCACAAGCCGGCAGATTTTCCCCGGATTGCGCTTCGCTCCATCCGGGCTACGGGTCCATTCCCTTCCTTGACTCGCACTCCTCCTCCCCCCAAAACCAAGACAAAGTTAATGGAGGATCGCATGTTCAAGGATCTGTTTTCACTCAATGGCCGCGTCGCGCTGGTGACGGGCGGCTCGCGCGGCATCGGCAAGATGATCGCGGCGGGTTTTCTCGCGCAGGGCGCGGCGAAGGTTTACATCACCGCGCGCAAGGCGGGTCCCTGCGAAGCCACCGCGAAAGAACTCACCGCCGCCTACGGCGGCGAATGCATCGCGCTGCCGATCGATATCTCCACCGTCGCGGGCTGCGAAAAACTCGCTTCGGAAATCATCAAGCTGGAGCCGAAGCTCGACATTCTCGTCAACAATGCAGGCGCGGCCTGGGGCGCGGAGTTCGACGAATTTCCGGAAAGCGGCTGGGACAAGGTCATGGACCTCAACGTCAAGTCGCTGTTCTTCCTGACCAAGGCGCTGGCAAAACCGCTGCGCGCGGCGGCAAGCGCCGAGCGGCCGGCCAAGGTCATCAATATCGCGTCCATCGACGGAATCTTCGTCAATCCGACGGAGACCTATTCCTATGCCGCGAGCAAGGCCGCGGTGATCCATCTGACGCGGCGCATGGCGACCAAGCTGATCAAGGAGAACATCAACGTCACCGCGATTGCGCCGGGCGCCTTCAAGTCGGACATGAACCGCGCCGCGCGCGACCATGGCGACGAGGTCGCAAAGCGCGTCCCGGCGCGCCGCATCGGCAGCGATGAAGATATGGCGGGAGTTGCGATCTATCTCGCCTCGCGGGCGGGCGACTATGTGGTCGGCAACACCATCGCGGTCGACGGCGGCGTGGTGTATGCGAGCGCGGGGAGCGAGATTGCGGGGTAGGCGAGCGGCAACGGCGGTGCACTCCCTCGCCCCGTCCTTCACGGGGTCGAGACGAGCGAAGCTCGCTCTTAGAGGGTCGGAGTGAGGGGCTCTCTCCGCGAGCCGTGATCTATCGATAGACCTGTACCCCCTCACCCGCCGCGCAAGCGCGCAGCGACCTCTCCCCGTTAGCGGGGAGAGGTTAGATCCCCTCACCTTCATCGTATTCGAAATCAGCCTTCGGCGCGTCGGGCAGTTCGCGCTCCAACGCTTCGCGATACCGCAGACAGCCGCGCAAGAATTTCGGCCATGGAGGGACGGCCACTTCGGGCGTGATCCGTTCGGGCAACAGGCCCCAGAGATCGGGGTGGTGCCAGCACAAGTCGTGACCGGTGCTGTCGCGATGCGCGCGGATTCCCGCCCTCAGACGCTTCACCTCCGCGACCAGTTGGTCGCGGTTCAGTTTTTCGAGGTCGCGATCGGGGTCCATGTTTACGGCTCCCCGATTTGCGGGGTGGTTCAGGTTTCGATCTTCACGTACTCGAAATCGCCGGGCTTGTTGTCGATGCCGACCTTCGGCGGCGAGATCCAGGAGGCGTACTGCCCGGCTTCGGTCACCGGCTTCATCAGCGAGGCGATGAAGTCGCCGTCCTGCGACGAAGGCAACCATTCGCCCTTGCGTTGGTTCCAGGTGGCGTCGTCGATCAGCACGCCGTCGGGCGTGGCGTTGATATCCTTGAACTCGCCGATCTGGCGGTGGAACGCGACGTTGGGCAGCGTCAGCTTGTACTGATAGCCGGCGGTCGAAATCACCTTGTTCCAGCGCAGCATGCCCTTGACGCAATCCTGCGTGTAGTCGTCGCGCAGGCGCATGTTGAGCGCGGTCAACGCCGGCTCGTCGACCCGCTTGATCACGCCGTCGACCAGCTTCAGCACCGGATAGGTGGCGTTCTTGAGCTGGTGGTCGTCGTCGATCTGGGTTTCCTTGTAGCGGCCCTTGATGCCGGCGTTGAAGGCATTCGCCGCGTTGGTCGAGACTTCCGAACCAAAGAGATCGAGCGACAGCGAATAGTGCAGGTTCAGCTTCTTCTGGATGGTCGGCAGGTCGATCACCCCTAACGCACGCACCTTGGCGATGTCGGTGGGATCGGTGATGCCGGCTTCCTTCATCGCCTCGCAGGTGCGCTGCACGACGCGGCTGATGCCGGTCTCGCCGACGAACATGTGATGCGCCTCTTCGGTCAGCATGAAGCGGCAGGTGCGCGACAGCGGGTCGAAGCCGGACTGCGCCAGCGAGTGCAACTGCATCTTGCCGTCGCGGTCGGTGAAGTAGGTGAACATGAAGAACGACAGCCAGTCCGGCGTCGCCTCGTTGAAGGCGCCGAGCATGCGCGGGGAATCCGCGTCGCCCGAGCGGCGGCGCAACAAATCATCGGCTTCCTCGCGGCCGTCGCGGCCGAAATATTTCTGCAGGAGATAGACCATCGCCCAGAGGTGACGGCCTTCCTCGACATTAACCTGGAACAGGTTGCGCAGGTCATAGAGCGAGGGCGCGGTCTTACCGAGATGGCGCTGCTGTTCGACGGAAGCGGGCTCGGTGTCGCCCTGGATCACGATCAGGCGGCGCAGCGTGGCGCGGTGCTCGCCCGGGACTTCCTGCCAGGCCGGCTTGCCGTAATTCTCGCCGAACGGAATGACGCGGTTCTCTTCCTGCGGCGCCAGCAAAATGCCCCAGCGGTATTCCGGCATCTTGACGTAATCGAACTTGGCCCAGCCGCGCGGATCGACCGAATAGGCGGTGCGCAGATAGACCAGCGACTGCTGAAAGCCTTCCGGCCCCATGTCGCCCCACCAGTCCATGTAGCCGGGATGCCAGCCCTCCAGCGCTTTGAGCACCTGGCGGTCTTCGCTGAGATTAACGTTGTTGGGAATCTTGGTCGAATAGTCGACGTTCATGTAATTCATAGCCGTGCTCCTTTAAGGCTCTCGTGTCCCGGGGCGTAAGTGCGAGGCGAAACGATGCGCCGCAGATCTGGGACCTGTTAAGGTTCTGCGGGCCGCGCCACCTGCGCCGAACGGCGCCCGGGACACGAAATCAAACCCGCGTCATGTCGAATTGCGCCTTCTGACCGGTGCCGTAACGGCGCAGCGCACCGTCTTCACCCACCGCGTTGGGGCGCTGGAAGATCCAGTTCTGCCACGCCGTGAGGCGCGAGAAGATTTTCGATTCCATGGTCTCTGGCCCGACGAAGCGCAAATTGGCTTCCATGCCGGTGAGGCCGTCGGGCGAAAACGACGTGCGCTCCTCCAGGAACACCCGCACCTCGTCGTCCCAATCGATATCGTCGAGCGCGAAGGTGACGAGGCCGAGTTCTTCGGCGGCCTCCGCATCGAGCGTCGTGCCGATGGTCGATTCCGCGCGCTCCAGATCGGACGGATCGGCCTGGAAGCGCGATTGCAGGCGGGTCAGGCCGTGGCTCATCGGATAAGGGCCGAAATTCAACGAGGTCAACTGGATCGCGGGCGGCTGGCGATTGTCACCCTGCCGCGAGCCGATCAGCATGTAGGAGCGGTCGGCGGCGAACACGAGTTCGGCCAGCGTGCCGGCGAAGCAGGAGCCGGGCTCGACCAGCGTCACCAGCGTGCGCGACGTGACGTCGATGCGCTTGAGCACGCGCTTCCAGTAGTGCCTGATCTCGTTGACCAGCCAGTGCGCCTTGTTGGTTTCGAGGAAGGCGTCGCAGGCGACGATGTTGGCGGGATCGCCGTGGCTCTTGAACACCAGCATCGCGATTTCAAGTTCGTTGATGCGCAAATGCAGGATCGCGTCATCAAGCTCGCGCGCCACCTGCAGCGGCCAGAACGAGGCGCCCTGCCCGATCAAGCCGTCGATATCGGCCGGTGGCGCGGCTTCCGGCGCCTTGATGGAGATGGTCGCGATCCGCGCGGCGCGGTCGATGTCGACGCTGACGAAGCCATAGCGGATGCCGGCTTCGTCGATGGTGCGGTTGAGCGGCTCGAGCGTGATGCCCTTGCCGGTGCCGTTACGCTTCGAGGCGACCGCGAACTCTTTCGCCCGCTCGGCGACCTTGGCTTCGAGCTTGCTGTTCGGCGCGATCTCGTCGACCAGCCGCCAGGCAACGGCGCGCTTGCCCTTGATGCCTTCCTCGATGGTGCAGAAGAAGTCGGCATGGTCGCGGCGCACCTTGCGCTTGTCGACCACGCGCGTCAGCCCGCCGGTGCCCGGCAGCACCGCGAGCAGCGGCACTTCCGGCAGCGCGACGGCGGCGGCGCCATCGTCGGCCATGATGATGTGATCGGTTGCGAGCGCCAGCTCGTAGCCGCCGCCGGCCGCGGTGCCGTTGACGACGGTGATGAAGCGCTGCCCGGAATTTTCAGATGAATCTTCCAGGCCGTTGCGGGTCTCGTTGGTGAATTTGCAGAAGTTGACTTTGTGCGCGTGGGTCGCGCCCGCCAGCATGCGGATGTTGGCACCGGCGCAGAACACGCGGTTCTTAGCCGATCGCATCACCACCACTTTCACTTCGGGATGCTCGAAGCGCAGCCGCTGCACGGCATCCGCCAGCTCGATGTCGACGCCGAGATCGTAGGAATTCAGCTTGAGCTGATAGCCCTCGAACAGCCCGGCGTTCTCGTCGACATCCATGGTGAGCGTCGCGACATCGCCCTCCACCGCCAGCTTCCAATGGCGATAGCGCGACGGATCGGTTTGAAAATCGATGTATTTCGCGCCGCCTGCAAGGACGCGATCTTCACCGGCCATGAGCCATCCTCTGTCGTTTTCTCAAAGTGTTGCTTGGTTCGTTGCATGCACAATAGTGCATGTTTTTTGTTTAGTCTAGCCTAGAACGCCAGAACATGCATTTTGTTTCATGTTCGGCTCGCGGCCGCAATGGTCACCCAATCGGTCTTGGCGAGCTGCGGCCGCTCCAATTTGTCCTTGATGACGGCTGCCAGGGCCGGAAAACAATCGGCAAAGCCGTCGCCGCCGGCATGGCGCAGACCCAGCGCCTCGAGCTCGCCGAGCGCCTCGCCCAGCATCCGGGCCGCGACGTGCGGCTTCTGCATGCGCAGCCGCAAGTTCGCGGTCGCGATCAGGATGCAGGCGCGGAGCAGAATCCGTTCGCGGCCGCCCTGCGGCGCTGCCGCCCACACCGCTTCCAGGATCTCCTGCGCCTCCCAGAAATAGCCGTGGTCGTTGAGCGTGATGCCGTAACGCAGCGCCGGGTGCCGTGCCGGCACGTAGCCGCCGAAGCGCGGCGGCACGAGAGCTGCGATCTGCCTCAGCGTTTCGTAGTCGGCGTTCGCCGTGCCGGGGTCGCCCGGTACGTAGGCCCAGCGCGGCAATGGAAGATGACCGGCGGCTCGGGACTGTGTCGTCATCGGGGCGCGGCCCCGGAACGCGCATGCGGAAATGCGTTACGCGGCCCGTCCCTGCGAGCCACTACCTGTGTGCAACACCGCCTTTGCGAATTCCGAAATCGCATCCAGCGTCGCCTCCGGCGCTTCGCGATGCGGCTGATGTCCCGCGCCCGGGATCACAGTCACATCGACCGGACAGTAGCACTCTTCCCTGGCGATCTCGACCTGGCGCATGGTTCCATATTGGTCGTCGACGCCCTGCAGGATCGCCACCGGTACGCGGATATAGGCGAGGTATTCAGAAATATCCCAGTTGCGGAAATCCGGATCGAGCCAGGCGCCGTTCCAGCCGTAGAAGGCATTGTCGACGTCCCGGTGCCAGCGCGACAGCCTCCCCTTCAGGTTCGTGGTCTCGTAGGCGTTGCGGATCTCGGCAATCGAGGCGACCGAAATATCCTCGACGATGAAATGCGGCGCGATCAGCGCGAGGCCCTGCACGCGGTGGTCCTGATGCGAGCCGGTATAGATCGCCGCGATCGAGGCGCCGTCGGAATGGCCGAGTAAAAGTCCGCGGCGGAAGCCGATCTTGTCGAGCAGTTTCGGCAGCACGTCGAGCGCCTCGACATGCATGTAGTCGAGCGGCCTCGGCAGTTTTACGGGCGTCGACGCGCCATAGCCTGCGCGCGAATAGGCGAACACGCCGGCGCCAGTCGCGGCCTGCAGCTTTTCGGGAAAGTCGCCCCACAGGCCGGCCGAGCCGAGGCCTTCATGCAGCATCACGATCGTTGGCGCGCTCTCAGGCGACGGGCCGATCATGCGGTATTCGAGATGCGAGGCGCCGACTGTGAGGAAGCCCGAGGGGGTAAGGGTTGTCATGTCGTGAGCTTTCCGAAAGTGATCCAGACGTCGAACTCCTCGCTTACGTCGTCCCTGCGAAAGCAGGACCCATAACCACCGGCCCCCGTCGTGACCAAAAGTCTTGCACATCGCGCGTCTATGGATAAGCCGCGGCGTATGGGTCCCTGCTTTCGCAGGGACGACGGGAGAGAGGTTACGATGCGCCATCTCGCAGCTTGAACCGCTGAATCTTACCCGTCGCCGTCTTCGGCAGGCTGTCCACCACGTCGATCCAGCGCGGATATTTCCAGGCGCCGATCTTCTGCTTGACGTGCTCCTTCAGCACTTCGTGCAGATCATCGGTTTTGGCGCCGGGCCGCAATACGACAAAGGCCTTCGGCTTCAACAATCCTTCCGGATCGGATTCGGGCACGACGGCGGCTTCGAGCACCGCCGGATGGGTGATCAGCGCGCTCTCGACCTCGAACGGCGAGACCCAGATACCGGAGACCTTGAACATATCGTCCGAGCGGCCGCAGAAGGTGTAGCGCCCGTCGGCATCGCGAATGTACTTGTCGCCGGTGCGCGTCCAGTGGCCTTCGAAGGTCGAGCGGCTCTTGGCGCGCTGGTTCCAGTAGCCCTCGCCGGCGGACGGCGCATCGACCAGCAATTCGCCGACTTCGCCGTCGGGCACCTCGGCGCCTGCTTCATTGACCAGCCGCACCTTGTAGCCAGGCACGGGACGCCCCGATGAGCCGTATTTGATGTCGCCGGGCGCGTTGGACAGAAAGATGTGCAGCAGTTCCGTCGAGCCGACGCCGTCAAGAATGTCGACGCCGAACCGAGCCTTCCAGGCATTGCCGACCGATTCCGGCAGCGCCTCGCCGGCCGAGGTGCAGATGCGCAGGCGATTGCCGGCGCCGGCATCCTTCACCGTCTCGTCGTTGAGCATCGCCGCAAACAATGTCGGCACGCCGTAGAAGATGGTCGGATTGTATTTGTTCATCAGCGCGAACATCGCCGCCGGCGTCGGCCGGTCCGTATGCAGCACCGTGGAGGCGCCGACCGACATCGGAAACGTCAGCGCATTGCCGAGGCCATAGGCGAAGAACAGTTTTGCCGCCGAGAGACAAACATCGTTCTCGCGAATGCCGAGCACCTGTTTGGCATAGGTATCGGCGGTCGCGGCGAGATTGGCATGCAAATGGCGCACGCCCTTCGGCATGCCGGTCGAGCCGGACGAATAGAGCCAGAACGCGGGCTCGTCCGGATGCGTCGCGGCGGTCGCGAACGTATCGCTCTCGCGCGCGAGTTCGTCCGACAGTTTCTTGTGGCCGTGCGCCTCCTTGCCCGACACGACGACATGTTCGAGATCAGGCATCCGAGCGATGATGTCGTTGACGACCGGTAGCAGCGTTTCGGAGACGAACAGCACGCGCGCGCGGCAATCCCCGAGAATGTAGGCGTATTGCTCCGAGGTCAGCAGCGTGTTCAACGGCACCGGCACGACGCCCGCACGGATCGCGCCGAGGAACACGCACGGGAAGTCCACCGTATCCAGCATGATCATCGCCACGCGCTCTTCGCGGCGGACGCCGAGCCGGCGCAGCATGTTGGCGACACGGCGGGTCTGCCGCTGCAGATCGCCATAGGTGAGTTCGGTGACGGTGTCGGTAAAGGCGAGCTTGGCCCCGCGCCCCTCCTCGACATTGCGGTCGAGCAGCCAGGTCACCGCATTGTACGAACCGGACGTGCCGCTCACGACGCTTCTCCCCTCAGTTTCTAAGAATTATAATTCATACAAAGACACCGGCCGCGCTTGCTGTCAATCCTCATCGGCATTATGTTTCCGAAATCCGTTCAACCGCAGGTAAAGCCGAACGAGGAAATGACCGAGGCCAGCGACCCCGAATCCGGCTTTCTCGAGCAGCTCGGCCAGCGTGTGCGCACCATGCGCGCCCTTCGCGGCATGTCGCGCAAAGTGCTCGCCAAAGTTTCCGGAATTTCCGAGCGCTACATCGCGCAGCTCGAAAGCGGCAAGGGCAATGTTTCGATCGTGCTGCTCCGGCGTGTGTCGAACGCCATGGGCGCGCATCTCGAAGACATGATTCCTTCCACCGAACCGGCGCCGGATTGGGCGATCATTCGCGATCTCCTGCGCAAGGCGACGCCGGCCCAGATCGCGCACGCCAAAGATGCGCTGGCCGGCGGCGGCCCATCGCAGCGTCGGATCAGCTTTGCCGGCATCGCGCTGATCGGCCTGCGCGGCGCCGGCAAATCCACCCTTGGCAGGATGCTGGCGAAGAAGATCGGCTGGAAATTTGTCGAGCTCAACAAGGAGGTCGAGGCGCAGAACGGATTGTCCGTCGCCGAGATCATTGCGCTCTACGGCCAGGAAGGCTTTCGCCGCATGGAGCAGGCGGCGCTGTCGCAATTGCTCGCGCGCAAGGAATTGATGGTGCTGGCGACCGGCGGCGGCATCGTCTCCGAGCCGCTCACCTTCGACCTGATCCTGTCGTCGTTCTACACCATCTGGCTCAAGGCCGAGCCGGAAGAGCACATGGCCCGCGTGCGTGGCCAGGGCGATCTGCGCCCGATGGCGGACGATCGCTCGGCGATGGCGGAATTGCGCAACATCCTGATCAGCCGCGAGCCGCTCTATGCGCGCGCGTCGGCAGTGGTCGATACCGCAGGGCTTTCCGTCGATGCGGCGGCGGCGCGGCTGAGCGATGCGGTGGCGCCGGTACTGCACGACAAGCACGCGTTCGGGCTGCGCAGCGCGGTCTCCTGATCTTTTCCGTGAAAGTGCAAGCTGCAGAGGCCTGATTTCCGGCCGCGCGGAAGGCATGCGCTCGACGGTTGCAACCCGAGCCGGGCGCCACTATTAACCACCGCACAAGTTCCATGCGAGCGGTGGCTGCAATACACTCTAAAGGAGTGTTACTAAAGCGTTAAGCGCATGGAGGACAAATCGTGCTGGAGCGCCGTCAACACCCGAGAGGCCGCGTCTATTACGGCGGAATGATCGCGTTCAACGCGCGCAACTCGACGCTTGACTGCATCGTGCGCAATTTCAGCCAGGGCGGCGCCAAAATCGAATTCGAGAATTCGGCCATCCTGCCCGACCGGATCGATTTCGAAGTCGTGCGCCGGCGGCTTTCCTGTCTGGCCCGCCCGGTCTGGCGCGATCACAACACAGCGGGCCTGATGTTCTGCGGCGAGCACGACATGAGCAGCGTCGTTCCGCTGGAATGGGCGCGCAAGCTTCGCGCCAGCGAGCGGTCCAACCGGCGGCTGAAGTCGCGCCTCAATCAGCTTCTGAACGAGTTCTAGATCGCATGAGCACGGTTGAAGGCGACGACGGCCTTCTCGCTGCGGCCAAGCCGCCGAAGGTCCGACGGCGCCGGCTGCGCGCAATATTGCTGGCGTTGATGACGCAGTACGCGATTATCGCGACGATTGTCGGCCTGTCGCTCGCGGCGATGCTGCGCTACCTGGTGACGCCGCAGATCGTCGCCAAGTTCGAAGCGATCGAAGCCGCGCTCAAGCGCTTGCCCGCGCCATAGCGCGCCTTGCCAAACCTCAGCAAGCGATGGAACGGATTGCTTCACTTCGCTCCCAATGACGGTGGAAACTCTTTACCAACCAGGCGCCATTCCGCCTAGCCTATCCAAGCTTTGCGAAAGCGGGCGCATGTTCAATGAGTCCCGCGGTGACCGGAAGTTCGTTTCGTCCAACAGGCAGCACCATCAGATGCGGTCCGGCATAGGGCGAGATGAAGCCGCTCGCCTTACCGGCGTCGAAGCCGAAACGCCGATAGAAGGCGGGATCGCCGAGGACGAAGATGCCGAGCCAGCCGGCGGCCTCGCTGCGGGCGATGCCCTGGCGGATCAACCGGCTGGCAAAACCTGTCCGCCGGTATTCGGGCAGCACCGCGACAGGGGCGAGCGCCAGCGCGGGAAACGGCGCTTTCATCCGTGAGAACATGATGTGGCCAACGACGGTTCCGTCATCGATGGCAACCAGCGAGAAAATCGCATCGCCGGCCGCGCGCAGATCGTCGACCAGTTGCGCTTCGGCCGGCTGGCCGAATGCCACTTCCTGGACGATACGGATCGCCGCAATATCCTCGGGCGTTTCAGACCGGACAATCATCTTCACACCAGCATCGATTTGACCGAGGCCGCCGTCTCCTGCAATCGCGGCAGGAAGCGTTCGACCATCTCGGCTGACGATACGCGGTCGACATGCGCGCCCATGTTGATGGCGGCGACGATCGCGCCGTCGTAGCGGCGGAGCGGCACGGAGATCGAGCGGAAGCCCGGCTCGGCCTCGCGATCGACCAGCGAATAGCCTGCCCCGCGATCTGCGATGACCGTCGTCAAGAGCAGCTTCTTGTCGGTGACGGTGAACGGCGTCAGCGGCGTGAGGTCCATCGCGTCGAGCGCTTTTGCCAGCTCCTCATCGGTCAGCCGCGACAGCAGCACGCGGCCGACCGAGGTGCAGAACGCCGGCAGGCGGTAGCCGATATCGATGCCGGCGGAGAATATCCGCGTCGGGCTGGCGCGCGCGATGAAGACGACGTCGTTGCCATCAAGGATCGCCATCGACGAGATTTCCTGCGCCTCGTTCGACAATCGATCCAGCGCCGGCTGCAGCACCGAGACGACGTGGTTGGAAGCGAGATAGCTTGATGCCAGCACCAGCACGCGCGGCATCAGGCGAAACAGCTTGCCGTCGGTGGTAACGAAGCCGGCGCGCTCCAGCGTGAAGAGGATGCGCCGCGCAGTGGCGCGCGGCAGGTCGGCGGCCTTGGCGAGGTCGCTTAGCGTCATCGGCTGCCGGCTGCCGCCGAACACCTCCAGCACGCGCAGGCCGCGGTCGAGGCTTTCGATGAAATCGGTGGCGCCGCGGTTGTCAGCGTCGCCGGCGCGCTTAAGCTTGGGCATCGCTGCCTCCATAAATCCGCTTGCCTAACGCACAGCCTACGTTAAAATCGCACAAAAGTTCAATAGGCGAACAAATCCAGCAACGGAGATTCTCGCCATGATGAGCCAGGAAGCGAACGACCTGATTACCCGCACCGGGCGCAAGGACCCCTGCGGCAAGCTGATGCGGATGTACTGGCAGCCGGCAGCGCTGGTGGATGAGCTGGTGGGACCGCGGCCGGTTCGGCCCGTTAAACTGCTCGGCGAAAACCTGGTGCTGTTTCGCGACGAAGCAGGCCGTTACGGCCTGATCGACCGCCACTGCGCGCATCGCGGCGCCGACCTCGCCTTTGGTCGTCTCGAAAATGGCGGGCTGCGCTGCGCCTTCCATGGCTGGCTGTTCGATATCTCCGGCCAATGCCTGGAGACACCCGCGGAGCCGAAGGACTCAAAGCTCTGCCAGGGCATCAGGCAGCGCTCCTATCCCGTGGTCGAGAAAAGCGGCATCCTCTGGGCCTATCTCGGTGAAGGCGAGCCGCCGGCGTTTCCGGAGATCGACTGTTTTGTCGCGCCTGACAGCCATACCTTTGCGTTCAAGGGCCACATCAATTGCAACTGGCTGCAGGCGCTGGAAGTCGGCATCGATCCGGCGCACGCCTCCTTTCTGCACCGCTTCTTTGAGGATGAGGACACGTCCGCAGCCTACGGCAAGCAGTTCCGCGGCGCATCCGCCGGAAGCGACATGCCGATGACCAAGATTTTGCGCGAATACGACAACCCGATCATCAATGTCGAGCACACCGAATACGGCCTGCGCCTGATTGCGCTACGCGAGCTGGATGAAGAGCGCACCCATGTGCGCGTCACCAACCAGCTTTTCCCGCACGGCTTCGTCATCCCGATGAGTCAGGACATGACGATCACACAGTGGCACGTGCCCATCGATGACGAGAACTGCTACTGGTACGCGATCTTCACGAGCTACACGACGCCGGTCGACAAGAAGAAGATGCGCGACCAGCGCCTCGAACTCTACGAGCTGCCGGACTACAAGTCGCGCAAGAACAAGAACAACGACTACGGCTTCGATCCGCACGAACAGGCAACCGCGACCTATACCGGCATGGGGACCGACATCAACGTCCACGACCAGTGGGCGGTGGAATCGATGGGCGCGATCCAGGACCGCACCAACGAGCATCTCGGGCAATCAGACAAGGCGATCGTGCAATATCGCCGCCTGCTGCGGCAGGAGATCGAGAAGGTTTCCGGCGGCGAAAAGCCGATGCTGTTTCTCGATGCGGCGCACGCGCGGAGCATCCAGGGCCCGGCGACGATGGACGGCATTGGCCCGACGTTAGGCTGGGAAATCTACTGGATGGAAGTCGACGTGAAGCGCCGCCGCGGCGCGCCGTGGGCGGCGCCAGTGCCGAGCGAGATCGCCGGCAAGGTTCCCCACCTCACGGCGGCGGAGTGAGATTTGTGGCACCGTCATTCCGGGATGGTCCGAAGGACCAGACCCGGAATCTCGAGATTCCGGGTTCGATGCTCCGCATCGCCCCGGAATGACGGAAGATGGGGAGTGACGCGTTGAGTTTTGTGGAACGTCACGGGCTATGGTCGAAAGAGCAGAGAGAGGCGGCGACCCGCCTCGCCCGCATCGTCGACGAGCAAAACCTCGAAGTCATCCGCCTGTCGTTCCCCGACCAGCACGGAATCCTCCGCGGCAAGACGCTGATCGCGAGCGAGGCGATCGCTTCGCTGGAAAGCGGCTGCTCCATCACCACGACGATGCTGGCCAAGGACACCTCGCACAAGACGGTGTTTCCGGTGTTCACATCAGGCGGCGGATTCGGCATGAAGGAGATGGAAGGCGCCGCCGACGTCTTGATGGTGGCAGACCCGACCACCTTTCGCGTGCTGCCGTGGGCACCGACCACCGGCTGGCTGCTCTGCGATCTCTATTTCAACGACGGCCGTCCGGTGCCGTTCGCCACACGGCATCTCTATCGCAAGGTAATCGATCAGCTCGGCGCGCGCGGCTACGATTTCGTGGCGGGCCTTGAGGTCGAATTCCATCTCTTCAAGCTCGACGATGCGCACATGGCGCCGGAGGATGCCGGCCAGCCCGGGCGGCCGCCATCGGTCAGCCTGCTGTCGCACGGCTATCAATATCTGACCGAGCAGCGCTACGACCAGATGGAGCCGGCGCTGGAAATCATCCGCCGCGACGTGCTTGCGCTCGGGCTTCCCTTGCGATCGGTCGAGGTCGAGTTCGGCCCGAGCCAGTGCGAATTCACCTTCCAGCCGACCAAGGGCCTCGTGCCCGCCGACAACATGGTGCTATTCCGCTCGGCCGTAAAACAGATCGCGCGCCGCCACGGCTATCACGCGACCTTCATGTGCCGGCCGAAACTGCCGAACGTGTTCGCTTCCGGCTGGCATCTGCATCAATCGCTGGTATCGCGCGCTGATGGCGCGAACGCGTTCATGGCCAGCGACAAGGGCGAAGCGCTGAACCCGTTCGCAAAACACTATCTCGCCGGACTGCTGGAGCATGCCCGCGCATCGACCGTGTTCACCACGCCGACCATCAACGGCTACAAGCGCTACCGCTCGTATTCGCTGGCACCGGACCGCGCGATCTGGGGCCGCGACAACAGAGGCGTCATGATCCGCGTGCTCGGCGGTCCGGGCGATGCCGCGACGCGGCTGGAAAACCGCATCGGCGAGCCTGCGGCGAACCCGTATCTCTACATGGCCTCGCAGATTCTCTCAGGGCTCGACGGCGTCGACCGCAAGCTCGATCCTGGGCCGTCCGCGGATACGCCGTACGAGACCAAGGCGGCGCTATTGCCAAAGAGTCTTCGCGAGGCGGTATTCGCGCTGCAGGACGATCCGTTCTTCCGTCAGGCACTGGGCGCAGAGTTCGTGGACTACTACGTCCACATCAAGAATGCGGAGATCGAGCGGTTTCAGGCCGAAGTGTCGGACTGGGAGCACCGCGAATATTTCGAGATGTTTTGAGCGGGGCTAGCCTCTCCGCTTGCTCCGTTTTCGAGCGCAGCGAAGCAATCCATTTCTCCGCTTGCGGCAGCATGGATTGCTTCGTCGCTTCGCTCCTCGCAATGACTGCCGATAGAGCGCCTCTCCATGCCGGAAATCGTAGGATGGGCAAAGCGACTTGTCCGCCGTAGCTCGAGAGCGAAGGCGGAAGCGTGCCCAC
This sequence comes from Bradyrhizobium sp. CCBAU 051011, assembly GCF_009930815.1. NCBI lineage: Bacteria > Pseudomonadati > Pseudomonadota > Alphaproteobacteria > Hyphomicrobiales > Nitrobacteraceae > Bradyrhizobium > Bradyrhizobium sp. CCBAU 051011. The sequence goes on from NZ_CP022222.1 coordinate 1,726,504, forward strand.
CATCAGGCGTGCGAGGATAGATGTGGGCGCGGCGCTGACACGCCTTTGCCCACCCTACGGCGCCCTCAAATCCCGAGATACCGGTGCTGCAGATCCGGCTCGGCGATGAGTTGCTCACTCGTCCCCGTCCACACCGTGCGGCCGCGCTCGATGATGTAGTGGCGGTCAGCGATCTTGGAGAGGTTGGCGACGTTCTTGTCGATGACCAGTACGGATTGCCCACGGCCCTTAAGCATCGACAGGCAATTCCAGATTTCCTCGCGGATCAGCGGTGCGAGGCCTTCGGTGGCTTCATCGAGGATCAAGAGCTTTGGATTGGTCATCAGCGCGCGGCCGATCGCCAGCATCTGCTGCTCGCCGCCCGAGAGCGTCACGCCCATATTGTTGCCGCGCTCGGCGAGGCGCGGAAACAGCGCGTGGATCTTGTCGATGGTCCAGGGATCGGAATTGCCAGCGCGGTTTCCCGAGGCTGCGACCAGATTTTCGTACACGGTGAGATTGGGAAAGATCTGCCGTCCCTCGGGCACGAGGCCGATGCCAAGCTTTGCAATCTTGTACGACGGCAGGCTGCGCACCTGCTCGCCCGCGAAGCGGATCGTGCCGGCGCGCGCGCCCGTCATGCCCATGATGGAACGGACGGTCGTGGTCTTGCCCATGCCGTTGCGGCCCATCAGGGCGACCATTTCGCCCGATTGAACCTTCAGCGACAGGCCGAACAGCACCTGGCTGAGGCCGTAGCAGGTCTCGATCCCGTCGATTTCCAGCAATGTTTCAGCCATGACGGGTCACCGCATGCTGGTCGCCGAGATAGGCGCGCTTGACTTCCTCGTTGTTGCGAATGGCGTCGGGATCGCCGGAGGCGATGACGCGGCCATAGACCAGCACGGTGATGCGGTCAGCGAGCGCGAATACCGCTTCCATGTCGTGCTCGACCAGCACGATGGTGACTTCCTTCCGCAATTCCTTCAATAGCGCCACCATGCGCGCGGATTCGGTGACGCCGAGGCCGGCCATCGGCTCGTCGAGCAGCAGCAATTGCGGTTTGGTCGCAAGCGCGACCGCAAGCTCGAGCTCGCGCTGTTCGCCGTGGCTCAATTCGGAAACCAGCACATTGGCGCGTTGCCCGAGTCCCACTCGCGTCAGTGCGGCCTGCGCCGCGTCGCGCAGATGCTTCTCCTTGCGGGCAGCGCCCCAGAAGCGGAACGAGTGGCCGTCATGCGCCTGCGCCGCGATCGCGACATTATCTATCGCGGTAAAATCCTTCAGCAGCGACGTGATCTGGAACGATCGCGCCAACCCAAGCCGGCTGCGCTGATAGGCCGGCACCCCGGTGACGTCGCGACCGGCGAAGTGAATCGCGCCGGAATTCGGCATCAACTGCCCGGTCAACTGGCTGATCAGCGTGGTCTTGCCGGCGCCGTTGGGGCCGATGATGGCATGCAGCTCGCCCGGCAGGACGTCCAGCGACAGATTGTCGGTGGCTTTGATGCCGCCGAAGCTGCGGACCAGATTTTCAACGCGGAGCAAGGGACCAGCGAAAGAATCAGCCAAGGAACTAGTCACGGCTCAACCTCCCGAGCAGCCCCATGATGCCGCCCCGCGCGAACAGCACGAGCAGCAGCAACAGCGGGCCCATGATCAACGCCCAGTATTCGGTGAATTGCGACAGGACTTCTTCCAGCAGGAGGAACACGATGGTGCCCAGGACGGGACCAAACAGCGATCCCATGCCACCGAAGACCACCATCACCATGAGTTCGCCAGAGCGGGTCCAGTACATCCCGGCCGGGCTGATGAAGTCGGTATTGTTGGCGAGAAGTGCGCCGGCGAGGCCGCAAATGGTGCCCGAGATGACGAAGCAGACGAGACGATAGCGGTTGGCATGATAGCCGATCGCCTGCATGCGCTGTTCGTTGGAACGAACGCCCTGCACCACCATGCCGAACCGCGAGTTGACGATGCGCCAGATCAGATAGACGCCGCCGAACAGGCAGGCGAGGCAGAGGTAATAGAACTGCGTGCGGTTCGACAGATCGATCAGGCCGCCGAACGTGCTGCGCTTGTAGATGGTGAGGCCGTCGTCGCCGCCATAGCGAGAAAGACCCGAGGCGATGTAATAGGCCATCTGCGCGAAGGCCAGCGTGATCATGATGAAGTAGACGCCGCGGGTGCGCAGCGAGAGCGCCCCGATGACGAGCGCATAGAGCGCCGATGCCGCCAGCGCCACCGGCCACTGGATAAATCCGGAGCCGACGCCCTCATGAGCGAGGATGCCCACCGCATAGCCGCCGATGCCGAGATAGGCGGCATGACCAAAACTCATCATGCCGCCATAGCCCATGATGAGGTTGAGGCTGGCGGCGGCGAGTGCGAAGATGATGATGCGCGTGAACAGCGTCAGGATAAAGATGTTGCCGGTCAGCGCCGAATAAACCGGCAGCAATGTGAGGCCAAGCGCGACGAGCGCCACGACGACGTTGCGGGCGTTGATGGCAGATTTCATCGCTTGGCAGCCGGAAACAGTCCCTCCGGACGAACGACAAGGACGATCGCCATCAGGAGATAGATCAGCATCGACGACAGCGCGGGCGCGGCGGTCGAGGCGGCGGCGGAACTCAGCACGGTGCGCAACAGATCGGGCAGGAAGGCGCGGCCGAGCGTATCGATCATACCGACGAAGATCGCGGCCAGGAACGCGCCGCGGATCGAGCCGATGCCACCAATCACGATGATGACGAAGGCGAGAATCAGGATGTTCTCGCCCATGCCGATCTGCACCGTGAGGATCGGCGCCTGCATCAGCCCGGCCAGCCCGGCGAGCGCGGCGCCCAGCCCGAACACCAGCGTGAACAGCAGCTTGATGTTGATGCCGAGCGCGCCGATCATCTCGCGGTTGGAGGCGCCTGCGCGGATCAGCATGCCGATCTTGGTTCGCATCACCACGACATAAAGCATCGCGGCAACCGCCAGCGCGACCACGATGATCGACAGCCGGTAGGCCGGATAGAACACGCCGGGGACGATCTGCACCGGCACGGTCAGCCAGGCCGGCAGCGGCAGAGACAGGCCGGCCGGGCCCCAGATCAGCCGCACCGCGTCGTTGAAGAACAGTATCAGGCCGAAGGTCGCGAGCACCTGGTCGAGATGGTCGCGGCCGTAGAGATGCCGCAGCGCCACGAACTCCAGGAGAATGCCGAGCAGCAGCGTGGCGCCGAGCGCCATCAGGATGCCCAGTATGAAACTGTTGGTCCACGCCACGAAGGTCGCCGCGAAATAGGCGCCCATCATGTAGAGCGAGCCGTGCGCCAGATTGACGAAGTCCATGATGCCGAACACCAGCGTCAAGCCGGCTGCCAGCAGGAACAGCAGCAGGCCGAACTGCAAGCCGTTCAGCGATTGTTCTACGAGGACGAGCATAGATCCCTAAACTCTAGGCCTGAAAAAACAGCGGCAGCACATCTGCGCCGCCGCCATTTTCTTGTTGGGCGGATGATCGGCCGCTAAACGCCCCCGGGTCAAGCCCGAGGGCGCGCTCCGGCGATCATGCACCGGTCATGCCAATCACTTCATCGGGCACTTGTCGACGAAGCGGTCCTGGTCGTCCTTGACGATGGTCGCCACCGTCTTGAGCGAAAGCTGGCCGTCGGCGTCCTTGACCACGTCCTGCAGGTAGAAGTTCTGGATCGGGATGTGGTTCTTGCCGTATTTGAACGGCCCGCGCACGGACTTGAAGTTGGCCTTCTCCATCTCAGCCTTCATCTCGTCCTTCTTCGAGGTGTCGCCCTTCACGGCGACGACCGCGCTGTTGATCAGGTTGGCGGCATCATAGGACTGCGCGCCATAGAAGGTCGGGCGCAGCCCGGGATATTTCTTGCGATAGTCCTCGACGAACTTCTTGTTCTCGGCGTTGGGCAGATCGTTGACCCATTGCTGCGCCCCGGGCACGCCGATCGCGTTGTCCTTCTGCAGCGGCAGTGACAATTCGTCGATCGTAAACGCGGTATAGAGCGGGATCTGCCCCTTGATGCCAGCCTGGGCATATTGATTGAGGAACTGGACGCCGGCCGCGCCCGGATAGAACACGAAAATCGACTCGGCCTTGGAGTTCTTGGCCTTGGTAAGCTCCGCGGAGAAGTCGAGCTGGCTCGGCCACACCGTGTATTCCTCGCCCACGACCTGGCCCTTGAAGGTGCTCTTCACGCCGGCCAGCATGTCCTTTCCGGCGGCGTAGTTCGGGCCGATCAGGAACACTGATTTCACGCCCTTCTGGTTCATATAGGTGCCGACCGCCTGCGGGGTCTGGTCGTTCTGCCAGGAGGTCGAGAACACGTAAGGCGAACAGAGCTCGCCGGCGAGCTGCGAGGGACCGGCATTGGCCGAGATCAGGAAGGTTTTTGAATCGACCGCGGTCTTCAGCGAAGCCAGCAGCACGTTCGACCAGATATAGCCGGCGATGAAATCGACCTTGTCGGACTGGATCAGTTTTTCGGTCTTCTGTTTACCGACATCGGGCTTCTGGCCGTCGTCCTCATAGATCACCTCGACCGGCTTCCCGCCCATCTTGCGGCCGAGATGATCAAGCGCCAGCTCGAACGAGTTGCGCATGTCGTTTCCGATCACAGCGGTCGGGCCGCTGAAGGTCGAGACAAAGCCGATCTTGATGGTGTCGCCAGCAACTGCGGTCTGCGTCAGCGCCAGAATGGCCGCGCCAGCCAGCCAGAATGCCTTTTTCATAATCACTCCCCTCCTCGTTATCGAACCAGACCCGCCTTGTGACGGGCAGCGCTTGTTTCCGCGCGCCTCTTATCATGTGAGGTATTTTGTGCGCGAAATTGCCGGCCAGCGGCAAGCGTGAACCGCCGGTCCGGCTTTGGACCTTCGGCGCATGCCTAAAGCTACCTGCACCATAATTCGCGGACCGTGGGGATGGCAAGAACTATAGTTCCGGTTGCTGGGGCAACAATTGTCGCACCGCTGCGGGCGGCCGCTCGGATTTTAGGAATTTCCTAAAGCGGCCGGAAGCCAAGCTCCGCCTGCAACCTCCGCGGTTCACAGCTCCGAAAGCAATCTGTAGCCAACTGCTCCGAAGAGGATAGATCCATGCTGGGTTTCCTGTTCGGCTTCAATGCCCGCATTGGCCGCCTGCATTTTTTCTGCAGCACGCTGGTGGTCACCGTCATGATGGTCGCGGTCCATGCCGCCGCCATCGCTTACGCTTTTCAGACCACCCCCAAGGGAACGGTTCCAAGCCCGGCCTCGGGGCCGATCTTCGCCGCCGCCATCTTCTACGCGTGGCTCACTGTCACGCTGCAGTCGATGCGGTTCAGGGATATCGGATGGGATCCGGTTTGCGTGATGCCGGCGTGGATCGCGGTTGTGATCGTCGACGGGATCGTCGCCACCAAATTCCCGGCCATGTCACTGGGCCATGAGCGCGGAACGATGGTCGGTGCGCTCATTAACCTCTCGCTCATTCTTGCCTTGCTGTTTTGTCCCAGCGGAGCGCATGACAGTCCGGTGCCGACCCTTGACGAGCGGTTTCCCAATCCGCCGCCGCCCCGCCCGGTCGCGGAGACGCCGGCCGTGCCGCAAATTACGCGGCCTGCCAACGGTGGATTCGGCCGCCGCGGGCTTTAGCTTCAGATCAAATACTCCGCGCCATCGACGACGTAAGGCGCGTGGCGGAAATCCCTGATGGTTGCGACCCGGCCGGCCGACCAATCCAGCAACATGAAATATTTCGGCCCTGCATCGCGCTTGCCCGGATCGAATACCAGGATGGCGGGACGCCCTTCGACCAGGCCGGGCACCAGATGCCAGTCGTTGACCTTGGCGTAGTTGCCGAAATATCGGGACACCTCGGCCTTGCCACGCATATGGGTCTTGTTGACGAGATCGAGCTTGACGTCATCAGCAATCATGGTGCGGATCGCGTCGAAATCGCGCGCGTTGAAATGCGCGACATAGGCGCCGAGGCGCGCACGATCCGCATCCGGCAATCTCTGTTGCGGCGTATCGTCCGGCTCAGCGGCGAATTCGCGCAACTGCGCGCGGCCGCGATGCAGCGCGGCCTTGGCCGCGGGCAGGCTGCAACCCATCGCCTCGCAGATTTCCTTCAGCGAACAGCCGAGCACGTCCATCAGGATCACACTTCCGCGCTGCGCTACCGGCAGGCGCATGAACGTGCGCAAGGACGTGGCGGCGATCTGGCGGCTTTCCACGGCATCGAGCTGATCAACGATCATATCCGCCTCCTCCATCGAGCGGAGCGTCTCCTGGCGGTTGCGCCGGCGCAGGAAATCCAGCGCCGTGTTGTGCGCGATCCGGAACAGCCAGCCTTCGGGATTGCCGATGGCGCCGGCGGTAGCGTGCGCCTCCACCGCCTTGATCAGCGCGTCCTGCAGCACATCCTCGCCGTCGATGACCGAGCCCACCATGCGCGCGCAGTAACGATGCAGCCGCCGCATCGCGACAAGCAGGCGTTCGATGTCGGAGGCTGTGGACGTCTCGGGCACCACGGTCATTCTGTCTCCGGCAAGTGGGTTCAGTTCTCGCCCAGCATGCGATAATTGCCGACGATGGCGGCGCCCTTGGCGAGCGGCGGCTCGGCGCAACGCTCCCGAATGCCGTTCTGGAACGCGGCGAAGGACGCCAGCTTCGGCAAGGCGCTGGCGCCGTCATCGGCCGCACTCTCGACGACATGAATGAAGGTGTCGTCCTCCAGCCGCAGCGATAGATAGCGCAGACCCTGCGGCTGCCCCGCCTTCAGTTCCGCAAACACCGCTGCGATCAGTTCCGCGTTCCTGTCGGCCATTTCCGGCTTTGTCTTGTACCTTATCACGGTCCGTCTCATGGCTTTCTCCTTGTTGCAGCCATCCCGCCCCAAGGACGTTTGAGTTCGGGCAAAGGATGCGGTGGCAGGAATTTTTTTTGCCGTCGTTCCTGCAAACACAGGGACCCACAACCACACGATTTTGTTGTTGCGCTTCGCGCCGACCCGTTGGCTTGGCCGGGACGACAGCGATCATACGCTTTCGCTATCGCCCGATTGGCAAAGACGTCTTGGACCGCTGGCGCAAATGGCTACATAATCCAATGCGTTGAGACATCTGAAACCGGGGCCGCATTCCCATGACGACAGTGCCGAAAGAACCCCATCACGTGGTAATCGTCGGCGCCGGTTTCGGCGGGCTGGAAGCAGCCTTTGGCCTTGCCGGGGCGCCGGTCAAGATCACGCTGATCGATCGCCGCAACCATCACCTGTTCCAGCCGCTGCTCTACCAGGTCGCGACCGCCTCGCTGGCGACGTCGGAAATCGCCTGGCCGATCCGTTACCTGCTGCGCCACCGTCCCGAAGTGACGACGCTGTTCGCCAATGTGAACGGCGTCGACGCCGTCGGAAAACGCGTGCTGCTCGAAGACGGCGATACCATTGCCTACGACACGCTGGTCCTCGCTACCGGCGCCCGTCACGCCTATTTCGGCCATGACGAGTGGGAGCCGTTCGCGCCCGGCCTGAAGACGCTGGAGGATGCCACGACGCTGCGACGGCGCATCCTCGTTGCCTTCGAGCGCGCCGAGCGCGAGACCGATCCGGCGCGGCGTGCCGCGCTGCTCACCTTCGTTATCATCGGCGCCGGCCCGACCGGCGTCGAGATGGCGGGCACCATCGCCGACCTCGCCAAGGACACGCTGCCGCCGGACTTTCGCAACATCGATACCCACAAGACCCGCGTTGTCCTGGTCGAGGCCGGCCCGCGCGTGCTCGCCGGCTTCCCCGAAGATCTCTCCGCCTATGCGCAGCGCTCGCTGGAAGAGATCGGCGTCGAAGTGTTGCTGGGGCAGCCCGTTACCGAATGCGCCATCGATGGCGTCGTCTATGGCGGCAACAAGCTCGAGGCCAGAACCATCGTCTGGGCCGCCGGCGTGCGCGCCTCGCGCGCGGCCGAATGGCTGAACGCGCCCGCTGATCGCGCCTACCGCCTGAAGGTCGAGCCTGATCTGACCGTGCCCGGCCATCCCCACGTGTTTGCCATTGGCGACACCGTGACGATCGCAGGCCCCGACGGCAATCCCGTACCGGGCATTGCGCCGGCGGCCAAGCAGCAGGGGCGCTATGTGGCCGCGCTGATCAAGGCGCGCCTGAACGGCAGCACGATGCCGCCGTTCCGCTACAAGCACGCCGGCAGCCTGGCACAGATCGGCAAGAAGAAGGCCGTGATCGACTTCGGCCGCATCAAGCTGCGCGGCAACCTCGCCTGGTGGATCTGGGGCATCGCCCACATCTACTTCCTGATCGGCCTGCGCAACCGCCTCAGCGTGGCGCTGAGCTGGCTGTGGATCCACGCCCGCGACCAGCGCGCGGCGCGGCTGATCACGCAGGGGTCGAGCAAGGTCACGGGATAGGTTTGTTACGGCGCGCAGGCAAAGCTGGCAGCGCTGTTCGTCGGCCCCGATTTGTAGTGCGGCCATGCCGGCCATTGGCACAAGGGCAGCGCGCGCGTCGTCTCGAACGCCGGCGCTTTGACCTTCTGCTCGATCACCTGGAGATCGCCGGGCGCCTTGCCGTTCTCGACCCAGTCGACCAGCACCGCCAGCATGTCGACATTGGCGGGTGCGCCCGAGCCGACGTGATCGACGCCGGGCGCGGTGTAGAGGCGGGCGAACTCTGCGGTCTTTTCCTTACCGAGCGTACGCTGCACGCTTTCGAAATAGCGGATTCCCGCATAGGGACTCTGGGCGTAGTCGGCCATGTTCTCCAGGATCACGAGCTTGCCGCCGCGCGCGGCAAAGCGGCTTAGATCCGGATTGGTCGAATCCATCAACCGCGACACAAGCAGCAGACGCTCCTTGTGATCCTCGGGCTTGTAGGTCGTGACGTCGAGCTTCGGGTCGCGCGCGAAGACATATCGTATGCCGCCCGCGCCATAGATCCAGGCGATGCCGTTCGTGGGCGCCGGCGGCTGCGCCGGGGCCGCCTTGCCGAGCCACCAGGAGACCCAGCCGCCGGTCGGACCGAAGGCAGGCGTGTTTTCGCCCGAGACGCCCCAGCCCGGATAATCGTCAAGGCCGTTCTCCAGCGGGAATGAGAACTTGTAGGTCGAGTGAAGTGTCTTGATCGCGGCGATCTGCAGGTCGGTCAGGCAATGGTCGCCGTTTTGGGCCTCCGCACAGCGCAACGACTCCGGCTGGAATTTCGCCTTGCAGCCGACCGGATCCAGAACCAAAGAGTCCTCGACGCCGTCGGCCTTGTCGCAAGCAGCAAGCACCGCCTTCGCCACCAGTTCGACCTGCGCCGGGCGAATCCAGCCCTCGCCCATGGTGGCGAGGCCCGACCGCGTTCCGGCATGCTGCAACCCGACCCAGTTGATGACGGGCACGCGGGCAAAAATGCCGTCGAAATCCTCAGGATAGCGCTGCGCCATCGTCAGCGCCTCGCGTCCGCCTTCCGACGATCCCATGAAGTAGAGTTTTGTTGGCGGATTGCCGTAAGCGCGCACCATCAGCGCGACGGCGGCATCGCGCACCCGCTTGTAGGAGCGATGGGCGAAATTCTCGAACGCTTCGTCGTTGAGCGCGAATAATTGCGGCGGCTCGCCCGGCTTGGTCTCATGGCCGGAATCCGTACCATAGGTGACGAAGCCGCGCGCCAGCGGCGATGGCGCGCCGAACGGAAAGGCCGGCGGCAAGGCGAGCCCGGTAATCAGCACGCCGTTGAAGCCGCCGCCGCCATATTGCAGCGAGCGGCCGTTCCACTCGACCGGGAGATTGACCTGGAATTTGATCGGCGGCGCATTGGGATCTGATGGCGCGATCTGGCCGAGCACCTTGCAGAATTCCGGATTCGCTGGCGTGACGCGCGCCGCCGGGGTTGGCCCTCGTTCGGCGACGGCGAGTGGCGTGGGCGCGACGATCGTGGCGGAATCGATCCGGACGGCATTGTCGATCGGTTTGATCAGGTCGCCACAGGTTGCGGCGGGATCGCCGGTCATTTTTGCGGCCATCGCATCTGCGCTAACGAGCGAGGTCGCAGCGACAAGGCACGCCAGCGGCGCCCACGCGCGCGCATCGAACTTGGGACGTTGCATTATTTCCCCCCACCCTACCGTCTTGCAGCCGCATTTTCCGGGCCGTCGGGCTTACAATGGTTCGCGCGGCGCCGACGTCAATCAAAATAAGAACGAGCGGTGTCGGCATTTGATATCCGTTATGCGGCGCCCCCCCCCACCCCGGCCCTCCCCCGCATGCGCGAGAGAGGGAGGGCAGCGGAGCGTTCACTTCACCAAGGAGCAGCCACCTTCGGCGAGCGGTCGGAAGGCCTGGTCGGCGGGAATGGTCGAGACCAGCTTGTAGTAGTCGTAGGGATATTTCGACTCTTCGGGCTTCTTCACCTCGAACAGGTACATCGGGTGAATGACGCGGCCGTCCTGGCGGATGGTGACATCGCCGAACAGCTTGTCCTTGCCCTTGAACTTCTTCATCTGCGGCACCGCGTCCTTGGCGTGATCGCTGCCGGTGGCCGCCACCGCATTGAGATAGGCCAACGTCGAGGCATAGACGCCGGCCTGGTTGCCGCTCGGCATCTTGCCGTTCACGCCCGGCCGCGCCGCAAAGCGCTTTGCAAACGCGCGGGTGTCGTCGTCCGTGTCCCAGTAGAACGCCTCGAACAATTGCAGGCCCTGCCCCACTTTCAGCCCCATGCCGTGGACGTCGTTTATGAAGAGCAGGAAGGCCACCATGGTCTGCCCGCTCTGCTGGAGACCGAACTCGGCGGCCTGCTTCACGGCATTGACGGTGTCGCCACCGGCATTGGCAAGCCCGATCACCTTGGCCTTGGAATTCTGCGCCTGCAGCAACAGCGAGGCGAAGTCCGCCGTGTTGAGCGGGTGCTTGGCCGAGCCCAGCACCTTGCCGCCGTGCTTCTCGATGTAATTGGTGGCTTCGGCCTCGATGCCCTGGCCGAGGGCAAAATTCACCGTGATGAAGTACCATTCCTTGCCACCGCGCGCCATCATCGCCGCCGCGGTGGAGTTGCCGGTGGCCCAGGCGTCGTTGACCCACTGGATGGTGTTGGGCGAGCAGGCCTTGCCGGTCAGGTCGGAGCTCGCGGTCGATGACGCGAGAAACGTCATGCGGCTGTCGCGCAAGAGCGAATTGATGGTGAGGCCGACCGCCGAGTTCGGCACATCGACCACGGCATCGACGCCGTCGACGTCAAGCCATTTGCGTACGATGGCGGAGCCGACGTCGGCCTTGTTCTGGTGGTCGGCGTAGACGATTTCGACCTTGATGCCCTTGCCGCCGCCATTGAAATCTTCCGCCGCCATGCGCGCGGCTTCCACCGAGCCCATGCCGTTGGTGTCCTGGAAGATGCCCGAAATGTCGTTGAGCACGCCGACACGCACGACGTTGTCGGAAATTTCCGCGCGTGCCGTCGGCGCAAGCGCGCAAGACAAGGCAAGCGCCAGACCGAACCTGAAAGCCCTCATCGTTCTCTCCCTCTGTATCTGATCTCTGATGTTCCCGAACTTCGCCGGGTTCAAAATTCGATGCAGGCGGTGGCGGCCGGTCACGCCATCACGTCTGGCGGTCCGGCAGGCGCAGCAGCAGGCCGTCAAGGTCCGCAGCAAACTTGATCTGGCAGGACAGGCGGCTGTTGGCCCGCCGTTCGGCGGCGGCGCCGTCGAGCAGCGCGTCCTCGTCGACATAGACATGGCAGGTGGCGCACATGGCATTGCCGCCGCATTCGGCCAGAATTCCACTGACGTCCTGGCGCGTCGCGGCCTGTATGGCGCTTTCGCCATCGCTGGCCTCGATGCGTTGCGCGCGGCCGTCTGGGTGAACAAACGTGATGCTGGGCATGGGCGGTCCGTCAGGCCGGAGAAATCGTGATCGGGAGACTTTCGAGGCCGCGCAGCGTGTTGTTGTAGCGGCGCTTCACCGGCCCTGATATCTCGATCTTTCCAACCTTGCGGGCAATCGCCGCCAGCATCACCTCGCCTTCGAGGCGCGCGACAAGCTGGCCGACGCACATGTGAATGCCGGAGCCAAATCCGACATGGCCCGAAGTGCGGCGGGTGATGTCGTAACGGTCAGGGTTTTCCCAGCGCCGCGGATCGCGGTTGGCGGCGCCGAGGAACATCAGGACCTTCTCCCCTTCCCCGATGCGCTGGCCCGATAGTTCGACCTCCCGCGTCGTGGTGCGGAAGAAGGTCTGCACCGGGCTTTCGAAGCGGATTGCCTCCTCGAAGGCGTTGCGCGCCAGCGTCGGATCGCTGCGCAGCTTTGCCAGTTGATCGGGAAAGCGCGCCAGGCAATAAACGGCGGCGCCAATACCGTAGACGGTGGTATCGAGTCCCGCCGACAACAGCGAGCGCACCAATAAAGGCGCTTCCTCATGGGTGATGTCACCGGCATCGGCGCGGGCGTGAATGCAGGCGCCGAAGCCGCCGGGGGCGAGGTTTTCGCGCTGGCATTGTTCGGCGACATAGGCCTGATGCGGCGCCGAGCGCTCGATTGCTTCCTGACGCAGCTGGTTGGGCGGCCCGAAGGCGTTGAACACGAGGCTCGCATAGGGCAGCAGGTTCTCCCGCCCCTCCTGCTTTAGTCCCAACGCGTCGGGGAAAACCGACAATGGATAGGCCTCCGCAAGATCAGTGATCGCATCAAAGGTGCCGCGCGCCAGCAATTCGTCGGCCTTGGCTTCGGCCAGCGCGGTGAAATGGCTGCGCAGCGGCTTCATCGCGGTCGCCGACAGGACCTGGTTCAGCACGGCGCGGGTACGCGTATGCGCCGGGGGATCCGCCTCGAGAATGATGCTTTGCGGACGCCAGGCCTTTTCCTTGGCGAAATCGCTGAGGCCCACGCCACGGCTGGAACAGAAGGTCATGGGATCGTTGAGGACGGCGTGCACTTCCGCGTAGCGCGCCACGCCATAGACGCCCCATTTGTCGAGCCACACCACCGGCCCGGCCTCACGCAGCGCTTCGTGGATCGGGTGTGGATCCTCGAAGAACTCGGTCGAAAACGGGTCCACGTCGAGATGGGGCACGCCGGCCGGCGCACCACGTTCCGGGGTGACAGATCCGGTCCGGGAGGTCGCGCTCATGTGGGTCTCCTGCATAATGTTCTTGCAGAGCGGTATGCGCTGTCTCTATGTCTGGAACGCTGAAGCGGCTTCGGAAGAGCATGAGCAGAAACAGACAGGCGCGCGTCCCTCGCGCGGGCGCGGCAAGCAGGAGCGGACGGGCCGAACAGGTGCTCGACCTCGACCGCTACGTTCCGGCGCTCATCACCTTCATTGCCAACAAATTGTCGCGCAGTGCGACCGTCGTCTATCAGAAGCGCTTTGGGGTCAACGTCACGGAATGGCGGATCCTGTCGCTGCTGGCGATCGAGCCAGAAATTTCGGCGGCGCGGATCTGCCATGTGATCGGCTTCGACAAGGGGCCGGTCAGCCGGACCCTGGCCGGCATGGAGGAGCGTGGGCTGGTCAGCATCCGGGCCGACCGGGAGGACGGGCGCACCCATTCGATCTCGCTGACCGCGAAGGGATATACCACCCACGATCAAGTCATCGCAGTCGCGCTCGAACGTGAGCGCCGCCTGCTTTCCTGCTTGAGCAAACCGGAGCGCGAGACCCTGATCGCGCTGCTGCTGCGGGTGCACGGCAATCTCGACGCCGTGAAAGGCGCCGGCGAAGTCGATACGCGGAGCTGAACGGCGCGTATTAGCCACGCCGCGACCACCCCACTGCATACGCGACATCGCATTGCGTCGAGACGATCCGACACGCCCGAACATCCGTTTCTCCCTGTGCGGCCCGGCACTCTGTGCTCTGCGGTCGGCCGCATTGTGAAAACACGGTCGCACAAATTAGTTGCCTTGGCAACATATACGACAAGCCTCGACGGTCGATTTTTAGGCGGCGGCCGGTTCCTGCCGGCCGCCGTCGGTCAGATCATCTCTTGACCAGCGGGCAGTTGCCTTCGCTCTCAGGCCGAAACGCTTGATCGCCGGGAATGGTTGCAACGACCTTCAAGAGATCCCACTTCGACGTGGACTCGTCGGGCTTCTTCACCTCGAGCAGAAACAGCGGATGGATCTTGCGTCCATCAGCGCGGATGGTTCCCTTGCCGAACAGCGGGTCGTCGGTCGGCATTGCCTTCATTGCCGCAACCACCGCCTTGCCATCCACGGCGCCGCCGGCCTTGTCGACGGCTTTCAGGTAATGCAGCACGGATGCGTAGACGCCGGCCTGCATGTCGTTCGGATGATTCTTCTGCGGATGACGTTCGGCGAAGCGCTTGGCAAAGGCGCGCGTGCCGTCGTTCAAATCCCAGTAGAACGGATTCATGATCTGCGCGCCCTGCGCGGCCTTCAGCCCGAGCGCGGGAATGCCGTTCATGCCGAGGATCAGGCCGACCAGCCGCTGTTTCTGCGTCAGCCCGAACTCCGCCGCCTGCTTGATCGAAGTGATGGTGTCGTCGCCGGCATTCGCCACACCAACGATATCGGCGCCCGAGGCCTGCGCCTGCAGCAGGAACGAGGCGTAATCGGCGGTGCCGAGCGGATGGCGCACGGCGCCGAGAACTTCGCCGCCGGATGCCTTGACGCCTTCCATGGCCTGCTTTTCCAGATCATGGCCGAAGGCGTAATCGGCGGTCAGGAAGAACCATTTCTTGCCGCCCTGGGCTACCACGGCTTTGCCGAGGCCGCGGCCATAGGCGTAGGTATCGTAGGTCCAGTGCACGGTATTCGGCGTGCACTTCTCGCCGGTGAGCAGCGCGGTGCCGGCGCCGGAGCCGATGAAGACCTTGTTCTTCTGCTCGCTCATGGCGGCGACCGCCAGCGCAATCGCCGAGTTCGGCAGGTCGAAGATGGCGTCGATGCTCTCGGTGTCGTACCAGCGCCGCGCGATGCCGACGCCGACGTCGGTCTTGTTCTGGTGATCGGCGGTAATGACGTCGACCGGCTTGCCGGCAGCCTTGCCGCCATAGTCCTCCACCGCCATCTGCGCGGCGATTACCGAGCCTATGCCCTGATAGGTCGAGAACACGCCCGACTGGTCGTTGAGCACGCCGATGCGGACGCGTTCCTGGCCGTGTGCCGGACTGACGAGCAGTGCGCCGAGCGCGGCAACGAATATCCCTTCGCGAAAAAACTGTCGCATGCATTCCCTCCTGTGCGGAAAAGGCGGCCTTCGCGACCACTTCTAAATTGCTTATAACTTATAAGCATTTTGAGGATTGTCAATTCACGTAATGCCGTGCGAGCTATTGCCTATGGCGAGAATCGGAAGAGTTTCGACGCGCAAGACCAACGGGGGAGCCAGGCCGGCTGAACCGGACCCGGGGCGCGAACTCGATCTGACCGCGCTGCAGCGCACCCCCGGTTTCATGATCCGTATTCTGCAGTTGCAGAATTTCGAGGCGTTTTACCCCTATTTCGAATCGCTAAAGCTTTCGCCGCTCGAATACGCCATTCTCGTCGCCGTCCGCGACAACAAGACGGTGACGCAGAGCGAGCTTGCCGCCGTGCTGAAAATGCAATTGCCCAACCTCGTGAAGATCCTGTCGCGGATGGAGGAGACCGGAGTTCTCAAGCGCAAGCGGTCGGCGCGGGACCGGCGGGCGGTCGAGCTCAGCCTCAGCGCGGCGGGCGAGCGGCGCGCCGACGAAGCCAGCCGGCTCGGCGAGAGTTTTAACGCGCAGACGCTTTCCGCGCTCAGCAAATCAGAACAATCCGCCTTTCTCCAGATGCTGGTGCGGCTGGTGGACGCGCACAAGAACGGGTTTTGAGGGCTCGAACTCATCTCAACCGGCACAGCCGATCCATTCGGCCGAGGTATCATCGTCCAGCGTTGCCACCGCGCTTGCGCGCCGCGTCAGCACCGCGCGCTGGTTGATGTAGCCCTTGTCGGTGATTTCGCCGCCATCAACCGACGGCGGCTCAGCCAGCAGCAGCGCCCGCGTCGCGTGCCCTGACG
The DNA here is from genome assembly GCF_009930815.1 of Bradyrhizobium sp. CCBAU 051011. Lineage (NCBI taxonomy): Bacteria > Pseudomonadati > Pseudomonadota > Alphaproteobacteria > Hyphomicrobiales > Nitrobacteraceae > Bradyrhizobium > Bradyrhizobium sp. CCBAU 051011. The sequence continues at coordinate 1,742,492 of NZ_CP022222.1, forward strand.
AGTTGCCGCTCTGCGCCTTCAGCTTCGCAAGGCCCTGTGCGACGGCGGTACGAACCTTGTCGTGGCCGATCACGTCCCTCACATCGGCATTGTCTGATAGGCCGGCATGCGCCCGGCAGGCTGCGGTGTTCGGGAATACCAGGAAGCGAACCTCGTCGCCGCCGTGGCCGGTGACCACGATATCCTGCGCCAGCGGCGCCAGCGCTGCGATGCCCGCAACGCGCAAGGTGCCGACGCTGACCCAAGTGCCGGAATCGAGTTTGAAATCTTCGGCGACACGGCCGTCGAAGAACAATCCGAGTTCGGGACGCGCCGGATCGGCAAAAGTCACGGCGTCGCCGATCAGATAGAAGCCCTCCGCATCGAACGCCTGTGCGGTCAGTTCGGGCGCCTTCCAGTAGCCGGGCGTGACGTTCGGGCCGCGCACCCGCACCTCAAGCTTGTCGCCCGAGGGCACCAGCTTCAGCTCGGTGCCGGGGATCGGCACGCCGATATTGCCGGAACGTTTTGCCTGGAAATGGCAATCGGTGGCGAGCGGCGAGGTCTCGGTCGAACCCCAGGCCGACACCATCGGCAGCGCGCGGCCGACCGTCTTGATCGAAAGCTCTTCCAGCGCATCCCAGAGATTCTGCGGCAAGGCAGCCCCGGCATAGAAGGCGAATTTCACTTCGCTGAAGAATTTCGTCCGCAACGCCTCGTCGCCTCGCAGCGCCGCGATCAGCATGTCGAAACCGCGCGGCACGTTGAAGTAAACCGTCGGCATCACGCTGCGCAGATTGGCGAGCGATGTTGCGAACAATCCGGGCGCCGGCTTGCCGCCGTCGACATAGAGCGTGCCGCCATTGCGCAGCACGAGATTGAAATTGTGGTTGGCGCCGAAGGTATGGCTCCAGGGCAGCCAGTCGAGGATCACGAGTTCCTCGCCGCTACTCTCCAGAAAAGTCCAGGTTTGCGCCTTGGCCTGCTGGCTCGAGGTCAGCATGCGCTGGGTGTTGATCACGGCCTTTGGCGTGCCGGTCGAGCCCGAAGTGAACAGGAACTTTGCAATCGTATCCGGCGTAATCGCGGCAAAGGCCTTTTCGACATCGGGCGTCTCCGGCGTTGCCGCGATGGCGCGGAAGGAGATCGCGTTATCATCGTCTGCACTGCCACTGACGATGGTGGCCGAATGCAGCGGCGTGATCGCAGCCAGCGCCGCTGCGAAAGGTTTTGTCGCGGATACATAGATCGCGCCCGGCCCGAGCAGTGTGATCATGCTCTTGAGCTTGTCGAAATCTCGGGACATCAACGAATAGGCTGGCGAGATCGCGGCCGAGGGCACGCCGACATGCTGGGCCGCAAGTGCAAACAGCGCATGCTCAACGCTGTTGTCGGACAGGATCACCAGCGGACGCTCGGCGCTCAGGCCTTGCGCGAGAATCCACGCAGCGGCGGAGCGCACCTTCTTCAGGGCATCCTTGTAGGTGACCGTCGTCCAGGGCGCATCGGGGCTGGTGCGGTCGGCAAGAAAAATCCGGTCTGGCGCCTGCCGCGCCCAATGCTCCAGCCAGTCACCGATGCAACGCGCGCTGTCCCGCAGCGGCGTCGTGGATTTCAGGATGATGCTGCCATCGGCCCGGCGATCGCTGGCGATCGCGGGCGTCGCGAAAAGCTTCTGGGAATCGGCACCGCTGTTGGCGGCGATAGTCATGGGCTTCCTCCTGCAGCCTCGAACGGGCTGGCTTGACGCTAATGTTGAGCACAACAATTGTTGTCGTCAACAACAATCTTCCCCTTGCTCTCGCGAAGCGCTAAAAGGGAAGGATGACGAGGAACAGTCAGGCACCCAGAATTGCCAAGTCACGAACTGCCAAGCCGCGCGCCGGTATCGGGCCACGCCCCGGCCGCACGCGAAATGGAAACGGCAGCGCGCACAACGATCTCATGAATGGCGAGATCGGCCTCGATGCGCTGGCCGGTCACGCCGGCTATGCGGTGCGCCGCTTCCAGATCTGGATTTTTCAGGACTTCATTCGCACGCTCGGCGCCGTCGACATCCGCCCGACGCAGTATTCGGTGATGACGGTGATCGGCGCCAACCCGGGCCTGAGCCAGATGGCGGTGGCAAAACGGCTCGGGATCGAGCGGGCCAGGCTGGTGCACCTGCTGGACAGCCTCGAACATCGCAATCTCGTCAGCCGGATCAAATCGGCCACCGACCGGCGCTCCCATGCGCTGCACCTGACCGCGCGGGGCCGGACGGCGCTGGCGCAATTCAAGCGGCTCGCCGCCGAGCACGAGCGCCATGTGGCCGAGAAGATCGGCAAGGAGAACCGGGAGCGGCTGCTGCAGATTCTGTCTGCGTTCACGTGATCGCGGCCAGCGCCTCGACCAAGGCCGCGTTCGCCTAAATTTTAAGCATGCATCACTTCAGCCATGCCCGCCGAGTGAGCCAAACTACATAATAAGCATCTGATACTACGTATTTATCCTTCAGGATCGACTTGACGGAGCCATTGTACACAATGGCACATCGCTTGCTTCACTCCCGGTAACTATTGCTCGCTGGAGTTTTGCTCGCCATGGGGTCCGACACGCCTGAAACCATTGCCGACATCGTCGCCGCGCATCGCGCCGGCGCCATGACCCCGGCGCAAACCATTGCCCGCTCCTATCAGCGCATCCGCGCCCATAACGATCCCGCCGTTTTCATCAGCCTGCGCGACGAGCAGGATGCGCGCAAGGAGGCCGAGGCGCTGGCGAGCAAGGACGCCGCAGCGCTACCGCTGTTCGGCGTCCCCGTCGCGGTGAAAGACAATATCGATGCGCTGGGCTTAGCGACCACGGCGGCCTGCCCGGCCTTCTCCTATACGCCGGCGCAGGATTCGACGGCGGTGGCAAAGCTGCGCGCGGCCGGCGCCATCGTCATCGGCAAGACCAATCTCGATCAGTTCGCGACCGGTCTCGTCGGTGTCCGCTCGCCCTACGGCATTCCCGTCAATCCGATCCGCGCCGATCTCGTTCCGGGCGGATCGAGTTCGGGCTCGGCGGTGGCCGTGTCCGCTGGCCTCGTGCCGCTGGCGCTCGGCACCGATACCGCGGGCAGCGGCCGAGTGCCGGCGATGCTGAACAACATCGTTGGCCTGAAGCCGAGCCTCGGGCTGATCTCCAATGCCGGACTGGTGCCGGCGTGCCGCACGCTGGACTGTATTTCGGTGTTCTCACTTACCGTTGACGACGCGATGACCGCTCTTTCGGCGATGGCCGGACCTGACGGCGCCGATCCGTTCTCGCGCGACCGGCCGCTTGCGCCGATGTCGGCATTTCCAGGCACGCTCCGGCTCGGGGTGCCGCGCAACGGCCAATTGATCTTCTTCGGCGACCGCGCCGCCGAGAAAGCCTATAACGAGGCGCTCAAGCGCTGGACACAACTCGGCGCCACGCTGGTCGAATTCGACCTCGAACCGTTTTATGAGACCGCACGGCTGCTGTATGAGGGCCCCTGGGTCGCCGAGCGTTATCTCGTGATCCGCGATCTGCTGTCGTCCTCGCCCGATGCGATCCATCCGGTGACACGCGAGATCACCGCGGCCGGGGCGCAGCTGACCGCCGCCGACACGTTTGCTTCGCTCTATCGCCTGCAGGCGCTGCGGCGCGCGGCCGAACGAACGTTTGCCCATTTCGACGCGATGGTGCTGCCGACGGCGCCGACCGCCTATTCGACCGCGCAGGTGCTGGCCAACCCGGTCGAGCTCAACTCCAGGCTCGGCACCTACACCAATTTTGTGAATTTGCTCGACCTCTGCGGCCTTGCACTGCCGGCCGCGATGCGGGGCGACGGCATTCCGTTCGGCATCACGCTGCTGGCGCCTGCCGGGCGCGACGCCCAGCTTGCCAGCATCGGGCGGGTGTTTCACGCCGACACCAAACTGGCGATGGGCGCCAAGGGCGTGATGCAGCCCACGCTCGCCGCATTGCCGGCCGGCGCGAGCGGCGATGAAATCGCGATCGCCGTGGTCGGCGCGCATCTCTCGGGCATGGCGCTCAACGGCGAACTGCAGGCGCTCGGCGCCCGCCTGCTCGAAGCGACCACAACCGCGCCGGATTACAAACTCTACGCGCTCGACACGGTGCCGCCGAAGCCCGGCATGCTGCGCGTAGATGCGGGCGAGGGACATTCGATCAAGCTGGAGCTATGGGCATTGTCGGCGGCAGCCTTCGGCAAATTCGTCGCCGCGATTCCGCCGCCGCTCGGGATCGGCACGATACGGCTGGCCGACGGCAGGGGCGTGAAGGGTTTTGTGGTGGAGCCCGTGGCGATCGACGGCGCGCGTGATATTTCCGCTTACGGCGGCTGGCGCGCGTTCATGGCTGACAAGGCGGCGGTTTAGCCGTCATTGCGAGCGAAGCGAAGCAATCCATCTCTCCACACCGCGGAAAGATGGATTGCTTCGTCGCTTCGCTCCTCGCAATGACGGAGGCCTACACCGACACCGCGTAAATCTCATACTCCCCGCGCACCAACTCGATGTGCGCCCGCATCGCGGCCGCAGCGCCCGCCTTGTCGCCGCGCATGATCGCGACGACGACGCGGTCGTGCTCGGCGTGCGATTTTGCCAGACGCCCGAGATTGCGGAACTGGGCGCGGCGAAACGGCTGCACCCGCACCCGGGTCGCCAGCGTCATCTCGGCGATGTAGCCGTTCTGCGAGCCGGCATAGATCGCGTTGTGGAAGCGCTCGTTGACCGCGTGAAAGCGCTCGGGATTGCCGGCGTGGCTAAGCACGCGCAATTCCTCATGGATCGCTTCCAGCTTCTGGCGCTCCCCCGGCGGCATCCGTTCGGCGGCCAGCCCCGCGCACAGTGCTTCCAGCTCCGCCATCGCCTCGAACATTTCGGTCAGACGGTCGAGCGACGGCTGCGCCACCACGGCGCCGCGATGGGCGCGCGCCTCGACCAGGCCGCTCGCCACCAATTGCCGCAGCGCCTCGCGCACCGGCGTGCGCGACACCGAAAAGCGCCGCGCGATGTCGGTCTCGTCGAGCGCCGATCCCGGCGGCAGCACGCCGCGCACGATCTCGTCGGCGAGCTGCAGCCGCAGTTCTTCCGCCCGTGTGGTCTTGTCCCGCAAGGGCGAGGGCCGATCGACGCGCCGGACCGCTGTCTCCGGCTGGGCGCCGGCGTGCGGTCCACGTGCCGGAAGATCATCAAGGCTCATCGCTATTGCCCCTTCGGCTCGTCGATGACGCTGACATGCGCCGCGACGATCTTCCACCCGTCGGAAAACCGTATCCAGGTCTGCATCTGCCGCCCCACTTTGCCCGGCGTGCTTTCGCGGTAGAACAGCGTCGAGGCGACCGCGGTATCGCGGCCATAGGTCGTGATCACGGTCTTGTCGGTCCGCCGCATCAGCCCGACCGGCGAGCGCGCGGCGCGGAACGCCATGATGGCATCGTAGCCGTAGAGATTTTCACCGATGCCGTAGCGCAGCGTGCGGGGATCGTTGCGGAACAGCTCGTCGAGCACCGCCACGTCGTTCGACACCAGCGCCTTTTCATAGCGCTGGAACTGCGCGGTCACCTCGGCCAGCACGTCGGGAAGATCGATGTCCATCGTTACAATCCTCTCGGGATCGGCGCGGTGGCGACGCCGGCGCGCTCCAGCGCCTGCGCAACGCGCAGCGCGATATCTTCTCGCCAGGGAGCGGCGATGATCTGCACGCCAATCGGCATCGGCACCAGCGGAATTGGCACCGCGACCACGGGCAGGCCGATGAACGAAATCGGCTGGGTATGGATGCCAATATTGGCGCGCACCGGCAGTTCGACGCCATCGAGCTCGAAGTTCACCTGCCCAAGCTTCGGCGCGATGCAGGGCGTGGCCGGCGCAATGATCACATCCACCGACTTGAACAGCTCCAGCACTTTTGCACGATACCAGCGGCGGAATTTTTGCGCGCGGTCGACCAGGGGCGCCGGCACCATCGCGCCCGCGATCAGGCGGTCGCGCACCGCCGGATCGAAATCGTTCGGCCGCTTGCGCAACCGGTCGAGATGCAACGAAGCTCCCTCGGTGGTGGTGATCACGTAAGCCGCGGCGCGGGCGCGCGCGGCTTCGGGAATTTCAACCGTTTGCGTCGCGTTCAGGGCCTTGGCGACGCGCGCCACGGCCTCGATGGCTTCCGGAAAGACGTTCTTCTGAAAGTATCCGCCGGCCAACGCTACCCGCAGGCCGTCGATGCCCTGGGCCAGCAGCGGCGTTACCGGCTCGACCGGCCGCGTCGTGCATGCCGCATCGTCGGCATCCGCTCCCTGCATCGCGTCATAGGCCAGCGCGAGATCGCCGACGCTGCGCGCCAACGGGCCGAGATGATCCAAGCTGGCGACAAAGGGAAACGAGCGGGCGCGTGACAGCCGGCCGTAAGTCGGCTTCAGGCCGAAGATGCCGCAGAACGATGACGGCACGCGGATCGAGCCGTTGGTATCCGACCCCAGGGCGATCGGAACGAGGCCGCCGCCGACCGCGCTGCCCGAGCCGCCGGAGGAACCGCCGGTCATCCGCGTCGGATCATGCGGATTGCGCGACGGGCCGTCATGCACGTTCTCGCCGGTGAAATCATAGGCGTATTCACCCATGTTGAGTGCGCCAACCAGCACAGCACCCTGCGCCTCCATGCGTTCAATCAGGGTGGCATCGCGCGTCGAGGGTGCAAGATCGCGGTTGATCTTCGATCCGGCGCGGGTGGCAAGACCTTTCACGTTGAACAGGTTCTTCACCGCGAACGGCACACCAGCCAGCGGCCCGACTTTTTGGCCAGCGGCGATGGCGGCATCGACCGCGCGGGCTTTTGCGCGCGCACGCTCGGCCGTGACGTCCGTGAACGAGTTCAGCACGGAATCATGTTTGGCGATCCGCGCCAGCGCCGCTTCGGTCGCATCGAGCGCGGAAAGCTTGCCGTCCGTTACGGCCTGCGCGATTTGTTGGGCCGACAGCCCGTCGGTGTTTGCGGTCATGGCGCTATCAGGCGGTGTAGACACTGGCCGGCTCGGTTTCATCAGGCAGCGGGAATTCGTCGACCAGCCGCGCCAGCCTCAGCGACACTTCGAGATTGGCGCGCACCGCCGGCCGCCAGGTCTCTTCGACCGGCAGGGCCAGCGCTTTCGCAACGGCATTGATGTAATCGTCCAGGGGTTCGGCAGCCATTTCGCTCGCACTCTCTTACTTGGCATGATCTATTCGGAAAACCGGTGTCCACTTTTCCGGATCATGCTGTCTAGTGAACCGGCAACGGCGGATGCGGGATCGCCGTCAGCAATTCCTTGGTGTAGGCATCCTTGGGATCGCCGAGCACGCGTTCGGACGAGCCCTGCTCGACGATTCGTCCCGCACGCATCACGATGACACGATCGCATAGCAAACGCACCACATTCAGATCATGCGACACGAATAAATAGCTCATGCCCATGGATTGCTTGAGATCCTGCAGCAGATTGAGCACGACGGCCTGCACAGAAACATCGAGCGCCGCTGTCGGCTCGTCGAGGATCACAAGTTTGGGATGCAGCGCAATCGCCCGCGCGATGCCGACGCGGGCCTTCTGGCCGCCGGATAATTGGTGCGGGAAACGATCGAGCAGATCGACGGGAAGGCCGACCAGACCGGCAAGCTTCTCGCAGCGTGCGCGCAGCGCGTCGCGCCCCCTGATGTCGCCAAGCTGCATAATGGGATCGGCCATCGCCCGCGCCGCGGTAAAGCGCGGGTTGAGGCTGTCGGTCGGGTCCTGGAACACCATCTGGATGCTCTTGCGCAGCGGCAGTCGCGCAAAGGCTTGCGGCATGATGGCGCCGATCTCTTCGCCGTCGAACACGATGCGGCCGGAGGTCTGGTCGAGAAGCCGCATCACCATCATCGAGGTGGTCGACTTGCCGCAGCCGGATTCGCCGACGAGACCTACGCTCTCGCCATGACCGACCGTAAAGCTGATGCCGTCGACGGCGCGGAATATTTCCGCCTGCACCGGCGGCTTGCGGGAGAACAATTTTGAGAGCACCGCGCTCGCGCCCTGGCGCGGATACTCCTTGACGAGCTTTTCGACGACGAGAAGGGGCTTTGCTTCCCCCCTCTCCCCGCCTGCGGGGTCGCGACGAGCGGAGCTCGCTCTTAGAGGGTCGGGGTGAGGGGCTGTTTCCGCAAGCGCGACTCGTGGAGAGAGCCCCTCACCCGCCGCGCTATGCGCGTCGGCCTCTCCCCGCGCGCGGGGAGAGGCTGCGGAGAATGCCGCGCCGTCCTCTTCCGGCAGCAGATCGCGCAACGACACGCCGATCCTTGGCGTCGCGCGCATCAGCTTTTTCGTGTAGGCGTGCTCGGGCTTGGCAAAAATATCCGCCGACTTCGCCGTCTCCACCACCCGGCCCTTTTCCATCACCACCACCCGGTCGCAATAGGCGGCGGCGAGGCCGAGATCGTGCGTGATCAGGATCGTCGACATGTGCCGGCGTTTTGTAAGCTCCACGATCAGATCCATCACCGCCTTCTGCGTGGTGACGTCCAGTCCCGTCGTCGGCTCGTCCGCGATCAGAAGCTGCGGATTGCAGGCCAGCGCCAGCGCGATCACGACGCGCTGGCACATGCCCCCCGATAGTTCGAACGGATAGGCGTGATAACGCTCGCGGGGACGGGCGATCTTAACCTGCTCCAGCGCCTCGATCGCCTTCTCGCCGCGGTCGCTGGCGGCGCTCTGCACATGCTGGCGGAGCACGTCCTCGATCTGGTCGCCAACCTTCCGGATCGGATTCAGCGCCGCGCGCGGGTTCTGAAAGATCATCGAGATTTCACGGCCGCGCAAATCGCGCATCTCGTTTTCGCTCGCGGCCTTGACGTCGATGCCGGAGAACATCACCGAGCCCTCGGCGATCTTGCCGGCGCGGTCGAGGATGCGCATGACAGCATAAGAAGTTACCGACTTGCCGGAGCCGGATTCGCCGACGATGCCGAGCGTCTCGCCCTTGGCGACAGAAATGTTGACGTGCTGCACCGCTTTCACGATGCCGCGCCGGGTGGTGAATTCAACGGTGAGGTCGTGGACTTCGAGCAACGGCTGGGCCGTCATGATGACCTCCGCAAAAATCTCGAAAACAACCCCATGCAAAGTAGAACGATCAGCACTTCTGTCGCATTTCCTCCCCCCATGCGGGGGCAGAGACGCGCAAAGCTTGAATCAGCCATCACGTCCTCCGCTGCGGATCAACGATGTCGCGCAGGCCGTCGCCGAGCAGGTTGAAGCAGAACACCGCGATCATCAGCGCAAGCCCCGGGAACAGCGCGATCCACCATTCGCCCGAGACCATGAAGGTGGCGCCTTCGGCGACCATGATGCCCCATTCCGCCGTCGGCGGCCGCACGCCGAGCCCGATGAAGGAGAGGCCGGCGGCGTTGAGGATCGCATAGCCCATGGTCAGCGACATCTGCACGATCATGATCGGCATGATGTTGGGCAGGATGTGCACCAGCAGAATGCGCAGTTCCCCATTGCCGGACAGCCGCGCCGCCTGCACGAAGCCGGCGTTGCGGCGGACATTTGCCTCGGCGCGGGCGACGCGCGCATAGAGCGGAAAATTCACGATCGCGGTGGCGATGATGATGTTCTGCACAGTGTTGCCGAGCGCTGCCACGATGCCCATCGCCAGCACGAACAGCGGAAACGCCATGATGGTATCAGCGATGCGACCGACGATGCGGTCGGTCCAGCCGCCGAAATAGCCGGCGGCGATGCCGGCGAGCCCGCCCATCAGGAACACCAGCGCCACGGAGGCAACCGCGATGAACGTATCGAGCCGTGTGGCGACGATGACGCGGCTGAAGATGTCGCGGCCCAATTGATCGGTGCCGAACCAGTGCGCCGCCGAGGGCGGTTTCAGCGCCGCTGATGTATCGCTGGCGAGTGGATCGTAGGGCACGATGTAGGGCCCGAAGATCGCGGCGAACAGGATGATCACCAAAAGGCCGAAGGCAAAGGCGGTGACGCGGTTCTCGCCCAGCACATAGCGGGTGTGTTCGAAGATCGCAGCAAGCCCCGAAGTACGGGCGGGACCGGAGGGTTCAACGGCAGGCAGAACGGCACTCATCTTCCAACCTCACCCTTCCAGCCGCACGCGCGGATCGATTACGCCATAGAGAATGTCGATGAAGAGATTGAGCAGCACGTACATGACCGCCATGGTCAGCACGAAACCCTGCACCGGCGCGAAATCAGACGAAATCAACGCTTCCACCGCGTAGGAGCCGATGCCGGGCCAGGCAAAGACCTTCTCGACCAGCACGTTGGCGCCCAGCAGGAAGGAGAACACCATGCTGAGCGTGGTGATGACCGGCAGCATCGCGTTGCGGAACGCGTAGGTGACGATCACCGTCGAGGGCGAGAGCCCGCTGGCGCGCGCGGTGCGGACAAAGTCGGAGGCCAGCACCGCCAGCATCGAGGCGCGCGTCATGCGGGCGATCGGCGCCAGCGAGAAGATCGCCAGCGTCGCCGCCGGCAGAATCAACTGGCTCAGCGCCGAACGAAACGTCTCGAACTCGCGCGCGATCAGGGCGTCGATCAGATAAAGGCCGGTCACGGTCGGCGGCGCGCTGTAGAACACATCTAACCGCCCGAGCGGCGCCGGCGACCAGCCGAGCCTGAAATAGAAGAGATAGACCAGCACGAGCCCCGTAAAGAACACCGGCAGCGACACGCCGGCCGTCGTGGTGACGCGGCAGAGGTGGTCGATCCAGGAGCCCGGCCGGGTCGCGGCCAGCACGCCGAGCGGGATAGCGATTGAGATCGAGACGATGAGGCCAAGCAGCGTCAGCTCGGCGGAGGCCGGCAGGCGGTTACGGATTTCGGTCGCGACCGGCTGGCCCGTCGTCAGCGACGTGCCGAAATCGCCATGCGCGAGATCGTTGGTGTAGCGGAAGAACTGCTCGATCAGCGGCTTGTCGAAACCGAGTTTCTTGCGGATCTGCTCGATCGCTTCCTTGCTCGCCGCCGGCCCGGCGAAATAGGCGGCGGGATCGCCGGGGAGCGCGCGGGTCAGGAGAAAGGTGACGATCACGACCCCGATCAGCGAGGGAATCGCGAACATCAGCCGCTTGCCGATCATGGTCAGCATGGGGCGCGCTCCGCGCTTGCGAATGGCGAATAGCGAATGGCGAGTAGATAATTGCCGTTGTGTGAAGCCATCCGCTGCCCCCTATTCGCTACTCGTCACTCACCATTCGCCCACTTACGCCTTCACCAGCGCGCGGTAATCGAGGCGGCGGTGGAACCAGTATTGATAACCGGATACGTTCTTCTGCATCGCGACATTGACGTAGGGCTGGTACAGCGGGATGCGCGGGATGTCCTTGAAGGCGAGGTCCACGAAGCCTTTTACGTCGGCGTCGTACTTCGCGGTGTTGCCGATCGCCGCAGCGTCGACGGCGCCGGCGATGTACTCGTCCATCGCCTTGGACTGGTAGCTCATGGTGTTGAAGATCGAATTCTTGCCGTCGTAGCACCAGATGAAGAAGTATTCGGGATAGTCGAGCCAGCCGGAGAACACGTTGGTATAGAGCGGCAGCACTTTCTTGTTCAGTTCGGTACGCCAGTTGGCGCCGGGAATCTTGTTGATAGTGGTCTTGATGCCGATCTGGGCGAGAGACTCCTGCACCAGCACGCAGAGCGGCTCGTTGACGCCGGCAAAGCCGAGGTCGAACGACAGCGTCGTCTCGAAACCGTTGGGGTGGCCGGCCTCGGCCAGCAGCGCCTTGGCCTTCGCAATGTCGGTGACGTATTTGGTCGGCTGCGGCCACGCCACCTCGGTGGCCTTATCCGCAGGCGCGCCAAACATCGGCTTGGCGAGGCCGAACAGCACGGCATCCATGATCTTCTGATAGGGGATAGCGCAGGCGACCGCCTCGCGAACCCTGGGGTTGTCGAACGGCGCGATCTTGACGTTCATGCCGATATACTGGACGCCGTTGGAATACGGCACCGAGACGATGTTGAGCTTGCCGCTGTCCTTCAGCTCGACGAAATCCTTGTTCGGCAGATCATAGGAGATGTCGGCATCGCCGCGCTCCAGCAGCGCGCGGCGGTTACCGGCCTGCGGCACCATGCGCCAGATGACGCGCTTGACCTTGGGCAAGGGACCGCCGGCCCACTCGTCGTTGCGCTCCATGACGACTTCGGTGCCCGCCGTCCATTTCGTCACCTTGTAGGCGCCGGAGCCCGCGGTCTGCTGCTTGGTGTATTCGAGGCCCCACGGATCCTTCTCGGTCGCGTTCTTCTTCACCAGTTCGGAATTGACGATGCAGGGCACGATGACGGCAAGATCGGGAAGAGTGAGACGGTCCTTCTTGGCGAAATCGATCCGCACTGTGTTGTCGTCGACGACAACGAACTGCTCGGTCTTGGTCAGCGAGCCCGCGCCCATCTGGAACGTGGGGAAGCCGCCGACGCTGACCGCGCGATCGAGCGACCATTTGACATCCTTGGCGGTGACGGGCGCGCCGTCGTGGAATTTGGCGTTCTTCTTCAGCTTGAAGGTCACCGACATGTCGCCGACCTTCATGTCCTCGGCGAGTTCGGGCTTGAACTTGTCGCGGTCGTAATACGGCACGCCGCCGGGACCGCTTTTCATCTCGTGGCTGATCAGGCGGTCGTAGCAATTCCACGACACCTCGTAGCCGGGCACGTTGGTGCCCACGCCATGAATGTCGAGATTGTTGGGGCCGCTTTCCGAGACGATCAGCAGCGTTTCCGACCGCGCTTGCGCCTTGGCGGAAGACCAGATCGCCGGCGCCGGCGTGAGCGCGCCGGCAGCCGCCAGCCCCGACACGGATTTGAGGAAATCGCGACGCTTCATGGGTGATGCTCCAAACGCCTGAGGGAAAACGGCCTGGAGATGGAATCGCAAGGTTTGTGCCAACCGTTAAAGAAAGCTTTCTCCCGCCCTAACCGATTGATGCGGCTTGAAATTCAAAAAGAAATGGGCGCCACACCGAGGTGCGACATCCCGTCGAATTGCATACAAAGCGGCAGATTTGCTCATAAAGTATGCAAGAATTTTGAGCGCTCCATTGCTGGGCGACGGTCAGATCGGCCAGAGCAGATCCTGCAATTCCCTGAGATTGGCGGCCTTCTGCTGCCAACCCTCGATGCAGAAGTGCCTGACCGGATCGCTGGCCCGGTGCAGCAGCATCAGCGCCATCAATCGCCGCTTCAGATCGGGCGTGACATCCGCGGCCGAATATCCGAAGCCGGCGAACAGGCTCTGCACTCGTCGCGGCACGCCTGCGGTCATGAAGGCGCTTGGACCTAGCAGGTCGTATTCGGCCCTCCCCGTCATCACGTCGCCGAAATCGAACAGTCCCGCGAGTTGCCAACCCGAACCGCCGCGGCTCAATAAAAAGTTCTCCGGGATGTATTCGCCGGTCAGGATCACCGGCGGCCCGTTCAGCGCGGTCAATGTGGCTGCATCGCCAAGCAGGTCGTCGAGGCCATCCAGAAATTTCTGCGGCAATCCGAGCCGCGCGTGCCGGGCGCGGCATCCTTCGATCTGCCGGCGCATGAAAGCGTCCCAGCCAGGCTCGATCTGCGCAAGCGGTCCGACAGGGGCGCGCTGCACCTCGGCGATGGTCTCGCCGATCTCAGCCAGCACGCGCTCCTTGTCCGCTTCCGGCAGCGAGGGCCAGACATCCGCGCCCAACGCGCCGGTTAGCCGCGTGATGACGAGATATGGCCAGCCGTCGCGCTCCCCTTCGACGACGATTTCGGGGATTGCGATACGAAGCCGCCCCTGAAGCTGCGCCAGCGCGCCCTGTTCCGAGACGAACTGGGCGCGAAGAAACGGCGGGAAGATCTTCAGGATGAGGTTTTCGTCGAGGGCAAGGACGAGATTGGTGCCGGTGGAGAACACATGCGGCGCGGCGCACGCCAAGCCATTGCTGCGGGCGATATCGCGCGCGATCGGCAGCCATTGCGCCGGATCGGCGCGCCAGGTGCGGAACGGTTCGTAGTCGGGGAATGCCGGCAGGGATGCAGTCATGGTGATGCTGAACTTTGTCTGACGTCATTGCGAGCGCAGCGTGTAGCCCGGATGGAGCGCAAGCGAAATCCGGGGCCCGGGCAGCGGCCGCAAGATGAATCCCGGGTTGCGCTGCGCTTCACCCGGGCTACGTGACAACTACTGCTCCGGGTTTGCGCGTTCGAACTGGCGCAGCAGGCGGTTGCCGCGCTCAACGGCGAGATCGAGCGCCGCCTGCGCGGACTGCTTGCCGCTGAAAACCTGCTCGAGTTCTTCGTCGATCACGCTGCGGATCAGCACAAAGGAGCCAAGCCGGATCCCTTTCGAGTTCTCGGTCGGCGATTTCAAGGTCATCTGCTCGATTCCGATCGCCGCACCGGGGTCGCGATCGTAGAAGCCTTGCGCGCGGGTGAGGTCGAAGGCGGCGCGGGTGATCGGCAGATAGCCGGTGTGCTGGTGCCAGGCGGCCTGCACCTCGGGCTTCGAAAGATAGGCGAAGAAGCGCGCGACGCCGGCATATTCGGCGCGCGGCCGGTCGCGCAGCACCCATAGCGTGGCGCCGCCGATGATGGAGTTTTGCGGGGCGCCGGCGATTTCGGGCCGGTGCGGAATCATGCCGTAGCCGACCTCGAATTTGGAATTGGCCTTGATGTCCGCGCGCGTTCCGGACGAGCCGATGAAGATGGCGCATTCGCCCTTCTGGAAGCGCGGCTCGGCCGATTGCCCGCGGCCGCTATAGTCGAAAGCCTTCGTCGCCTGCCATTCCGCCAATTGCGCGATGTGCCGCACCACGTCCGAATTGTTGAAGGTCAATTCGGCATCGAGACCGCCAAAGCCATTGCCCTTGCTGGCCAGCGGCAGATTGTGGAATGCGGAAAAATTCTCGACATGGACCCAGGAGGGCCAGGATGTGGTGAGCCCGCACGCCGCGCCCGCCGCGCGCAGGCGCTTCGCCGCTGCGCCGACCTCGGCCCAGGTCTTCGGCGCCACCTCGGGATCGAGGCCCGCGGCGCGGAACTGATCCTTGTTGTAGTAAAGGATCGGCGTCGAGACGTTGAACGGAAACGAGAGCATGTTGCCCGCGACGTCCGAATAATAGCCGGTCACTACAGGCAGATACGCCTCCGGCGAGAACGGCTCCGACTGGTCGCGCATCAGTTCGAACACCGGATAGATCGCGCCCTTGGCCGCCATCATGGTGGCGGTGGCGATCTCGTTGACCTGGACGATGGCGGGCTGGCTTCGCGAGCGGAAGGCGAAGATGGCCGCCGTCACCGTCTCGGTGTAGTTGCCCTTGTAGGTCGGCACGATCCGGTAATCGGACTGTGACGCATTGAAATCGGCCGCGAGCTTTTCCAGTTGCTTGCCGAGTTCCCCCGACATCGCGTGCCACCACATGATCTCGGTGGCGGCCTGGGCCGGAGACGCCAGCGCCAAGGCGGCGAGCGCTGCGAATTGCAAGAATCTCAGGACCAGTTTCACCGGTGATTACCCCGCTCTGCCGCGCCAGCGACGTGCCTGTTCGCCGTCCTCATAGTTCCCTGCGACGGCGGATTCAATCCGCCGACCTCACCGCAACGCACAATTCAAGATTGTAACCAAATTCTCAGGATAACCCCAGGCTAGCCTCAGCCGGCCGCGCCACCAATAGCCAACCATCGACAAATTCTGCTAAAATTACGTTGAACCTTTTTTCCCCGCTGCAGACTCCTTCTCTAAGGGGATTTGTCGCCCGTGTACCGCCGCGCCAACCTTTCGCGGGTCTTCGTGCTTGTTGTCGCGCTGTTGCTTACGGCGGTCTCAACGGGCGCGCTTGCGCGCGAGTCCGGCATCGCCGGTCCCTGGGGCGAGGTATGTCGTATCGACGGGTTCCAGTCTCGTCTGTCCGGCGCGGAAAACGGAACCCTCGAGCGGACCCGCACCGGCGCACCCGATCTGAACCGTACCAACGTTGCATTGATCGGGACGATGGCGCCGCTATTGGTCGGGCCCCTTCGCAACATGGAGCGAATTTGATCGGCGCACCGCAACAGCCGCGAACATCGGAACGGCCGGCGAGCTTCGCCGCGCGCGGCCGGTTTCACGTGGTCCAGTGGCTACGCGCGGTGCCGATCCGCTGGCGCATTCTGTCGATCGCAGCCTTGAACTCCGCCGTCGTCGTGGTGCTTGCGGTCCTGATCTGGAACGGCGCCAACGTCCTGGGTTCGGCCTGGGACGATGTCCGGCAGGTGCGGGAGTCCGACAAGATCCTGGCGCATCTGGAGAGCGAAACCAGCCGGCTGCAGAACCTGATCCATCGCTACATCAACCAGCCGAGCCCCGAGCTGTTCGCCGAGATCCTGCTGCTGCGCGAGGCTGTGCTCGGCACGCTCACCACGCGCGCATCGAACGACCGGATTCTTTCGGGATCGGTCGAGCGGCTCGAACAGGTCACCGACCGCTTCCTCAATGGCTTCGGCGAATTGCGCGCCGTACAGGCCACCATCACCAAGACCTATGAGCAGCAGGTGCTGGGACCGGCCAGGGAAATGGCCGGGCTCTATTCGATCATCGAGGGTGCCACTGGGCATCGCGACGCGCAGATCTGGCCGTCGCTTGGAAAATCGCGCGAAGCATTTACGGCGCTATTGGTCGCCGCCAACGCCTATTACCTGTCGCCGGGCTCGGCCACCGCCGAAGACGCCCGCAGGAATACCGAGACGATCGAGAAGACCATCCCCGCGATGGCCGACCTCGCCGACAACGATCTGCAGCGCATGGCGCTGACGCGGCTGCAGGCCCGGACGGTGGCATTGCGCGAGGGCATGGCCAAACTGACCGAGCAACTCGCTGTCAGGACCGAGCTGTTGCGCAATACCATCGACGCCAGCCAGGCCGACGCCATCGCCGTCATCGACGAGTTGTCGGTCAAGATGCGCCAGCGCGAGCAAAAGGCGCAGGAGACATTCGACAAGACGTTGTCGGCCATCTCGCGCCGGGTGCTGTCGATCGCGGTGATGTTCCTCGGCATCATCCTGTCCGCCGGCGTGCTGATCGCGCTCTCGATCCGCCTGCCGCTGCAGCAGATCCTGGCGGCGATGCATGCGATCACGTCAGGTAATTACGATCGCCGCGTGCAGGGCACCACCGCCAAGGACGAGGTCGGCGCGATGGCGCGGGCGGTCGACGTCTTCCGCGAAAACGCCATCGCCAAGCGCAAGACCGAGGACGAGCTGCGCGCCTCGAAGGAGAGAGCCGAGAGCGCACTGCTCGAGCTCAACACCGCACAGCAGAACCTGATCGACGCCGAACGGCTGGCGGCGCTCGGTGGGCTGGTGGCCGGCGTCGCCCACGAAGTGAACAACCCGATCGGCATCAGCCTGACGGTGGCGTCGAGCTTTGCGCGGCGGGCTGATACGTTCGAGGCCGAATTGCGCAGCGGGCCGCTGCGGCGTTCCAAGCTTGACGACTTCGTCAAGAGCTCGCGCGATGCCGCAGGGCAATTGGTGGCGAACCTGCACCGCGCCGCCGAGCTGATCCAGTCGTTCAAGCAGGTGGCGGTGGACCGCTCGCATGCCGAGCGACGGCAATTCAACCTGAGCGAGGCCACCGACCAGATCGTCGCGAGCCTGCGGCCGGTATTGAAGAAGGCCGCGATCACGCTGTCGGTCGACGTGCCGGAAGGGCTCGTCATCGACGGCTATCCCGGTTCCTACGGCCAGATATTAACCAATCTTTTCCTCAACGCCGCCAACCATGCCTTTGCCGACGGCCGCTCCGGCGCGATCTCGATCTCGGCGCGGGCGCGCGGCAGCGACGATGTCGAGATCATCTTTGCCGACAACGGGGCCGGAATGACGCCGGACGTGCAAAGGCAGGCATTCGACCCCTTCTTTACGACGCGCCGCAACGAAGGCGGCACCGGACTGGGCTTGCATATCGTCTATAATCTTGTCACTCAACAGCTCGGCGGCCGGATGATGCTGGAGTCAAGGCTGGGACAAGGCACCACATTCCGCATTATCATGCCTAAAGTCGCCAAGGGCGGATCCACGAGTACAGACCAGACAGCAGCCGACGGAACTTCGCAATGGCCGAACAGGACGATGTCCTCCACCTGATCGACGATACCGGGGCCGCTCCGGAGGACTCGTCCGCCCGCAAATGGAAGATCGCCGTCATCGACGACGATGCCGCCGTGCATGAGGGCACCCGCTTTGCGCTGAGCGACTACAGCCTCAACGGCGCGACGCTGGAAATCCTCTCCGCCTATTCCGCGGCCGAAGGCCGCACCTTGATGCGTGACAATCCCGACGTCGCCGCCGTGCTGCTCGATGTCATCATGGAGACCGACGTCGCGGGGCTCGAGCTCGTGGAATACATCCGCAACGAGATCAAGAACGAAACCGTGCGCATCATCCTGCGCACCGGCCAGCCGGGACAGGCGCCCGAGCGCCGCGTCATCGTCCAGTACGACATCAACGACTACAAGGCCAAGACCGAGCTGACGGCCGACAAGCTGTTCACCTCGCTGACCGCGGCGCTGCGCAGCTACCAGCAGCTCGAACGCATGGTGCAGACGCGCCGCGGGCTTGAAATCATCATCGATGCCGCCTCGACGCTCTACGACTTCAAATCGATGCAGCGGCTGGCCGAAGGCGTGCTGACGCAGCTCGCCTCGCTGCTCAATGTCGATTGCGCCGGCATCCTGGTGCTGCGCGACGACGGCGTTGCGGGGAGCGAATTCTCGGTGCTGGCCGGCTCGGGCTGCTATAGCCGCTTCATCGGCACCACCAGCTCCAAGGCACTCGACCCGGATTTGCGGCAGATGGTGGAAGCCGCCTTCCAGCGCCGCAAGAACGAATTCGCCGACCACCGCAGCGTGCTTTATTTGCGCACCGGCTCTGGCCGCGAGGTGGTGGTGCTGCTGCAGGCCGAGCGCCAATTGTCCGACACCGACCGCGCGCTGGTCGAGATTTTCTCCAGCCGGCTGTCGATCGCGTTCGACAACGTGATCCTCTACCGGCAACTGCATGAGGCCAATACCCAGCTCGAAGACCGCGTCGCCCAGCGCACCCGCGCGCTGATGCAGGCCAACCGCAGGCTCTCGGCGCAGTGGCTGCGGCTGCAGCGCGCCAACGGCTTCAAGAACGAAATTCTCGGCACCGTCGCGCATGATCTGAAGAATCCGCTCGGCGTGATCCTCGGCCGCACCGAGATGCTGACCGAGCTGATCGGCGCCGGCTCGCCCAAGGAGAACGTCACCGCGCAGGTCGAGCACATCAGGGACGCCACCAAGCGCCTGACCACGATGGTCGACCACCTGATTTCGGATGCGATGGCGGACGCCTTCGACATCACCATCCGCCGCGAACCGGTCGATATCGCCGCCCTCGTGTCCGAGGTCACCGAATCTAACCTGCCTTCGGCCGTCAACAAGCAGCAGGCCATCACGGTGTCGGCGCCGCCTAACATCGTCACCATGTGCGATACCGACCGGATCCGCGAGGCGATCGACAACCTCGTCAGCAACGCCATCAAATATTCGCCGATCGGCGGCAAGATCATGGTGACCGTCACCCATGAGAGCGGCGACACGGTGATCCGGATCGCCGACCAGGGTGCCGGCCTTTCGCCGGAGGATCTCGGCCGGCTATTTGGGCGTTTTCAGCGTTTATCGGCCAAGCCGACGGCCGGGGAAAGTTCGACCGGCCTCGGCCTGTCGATCGTCAAACGTATCATCGACATGCATGGCGGCCATGTGACCGCGGAAAGCGCCGGCCCCGGACAGGGATCGACGTTTACGGTTACACTGCCCGCGACAGAGACGACATGACCCAGAGCCCGCACATCTTCATCGTCGACGACGAGGCACCGGCCCGCGAGATGGTCGGCGATTACCTCAAGATGCACGGATTTGGCGTCACGCTGTGCGACGGCGGCAAGAGCCTGCGCAAGGAGATCGAGTCCAACACACCCGATCTCGTGGTGCTCGACCTCAACATGCCCGAGGAAGACGGGCTCTCGATCATCCGCGACCTCAAGAGCCGCATCAACGTCCCCGTCATCATGCTGACGGCGACCGCAAGCCCGATCGACCGCGTCGTCGGCCTCGAACTCGGCGCCGACGACTACATTGCAAAGCCCTGCGAGCTGCGCGAACTGATGGCGCGCATCCGCTCGGTGCTTCGCCGCAGCACGCCGGCGAAGACGGCTGCCGCGCCCGAGGCTGCTCCGGCAAAGGCGGAGAAAGAGCAATTGGTGCGGTTCGGCACCAAATGGCTCGACCTCGAAGCGCAGGCGCTGCGCGACGACGAAGGCAACGAGCATCCGCTGACGGCGTCCGAATTCGGCCTGTTGAAAGTGTTCGCGGCGAACCCGAAGCGCGTGCTGTCGCGCGAGCGGCTTTTGGAATTGGCCAATGCGCGCGACGCCGAAGCATTCGACCGCGCTGTCGACCTGCGCATCATGCGCATCCGCCGCAAGATCGAGATCGATCCGACCAAGCCCGCCGTGATCCGCACGATTCGTGGTGGCGGCTATCTGTTCTCGCCGACGGGAGAGAAGGGTTAGCGCTCTGCGCTCCCTCGCCCCGCTCTTGCGGGGTCGAGACAAGCGAAGCTTGCTCTTAGAGGGTTGGGGTGAGCGACTATCTGGTTTGTCAAGTTGCATTGGCATACGCGGTTCGCGCGTCGCGAGCTTTTGCGTTGAGCCTGACGAGGAGCTTGCGGGCAAGGGCAATGCGAACGACCATTTTCTCCTTGCCGGCCTTGAGCAGCCTGTCGCGGAACTCGGCAAGGCTTTTGTCGTAGCGGGCGGCGATGGCCGCGACGAGGAAGAGGATCGAGCGGACGCCGGCGCGACCACCGCGGGTGGGTCGCTTGCCCTTTCGCTTACCGCTGTCATTGGCGATCGGGGCAAGGCCGGCAAGCTTGGCAATGGCTTTGTTGGAGAGCGTGCCAATTTCCGGTAGTTCGGCATGAAGGCGCGCAACGGTCCGCCCGGCGACGCCCTTCATCTCGCGCCAGGTCTCGGCGAGCTTTGCCCACAGCGGATCGTCATCGATCATGGAGGCGATTTCCCCCTCGAGCGAGCGGGATTGGCGCTTGAGCAGGGCGATCACTTCGTCGAGGCTGGCCAGCATCTCGGGGTTATCGAGCAGGCTTGCGCGACGCTGCTTCTGCACGGTGAGATCGTCGGTGACCTGCCGGAGCCTTGCCACAAGCGCCTTCAGGCGCTGCTGGGCTTGGCTTGGCAAGGGGGTCGGAGCCAGGTTCTTGGCATGGGCGAAGCGGGCAATGACGGAGGAATCGATCCGGTCGGTCTTTTCCAGAATGCCCATCGCCTCGGCGTAGCGGCGGACGTTGCGTGGATTGGTCAGCGCGCAGCTGATGCCTTTTTCCCACAGCTCGACGAATGCCCGTCGCTCGTACCCGCCACTGGCCTCCATCACCACCAGCGTGACGGCATGTTCACGGCAGAACGCGGCCAGTTCCGCAATGCCTGCCGTATCGTTATTGAAGCTCGCAAGCCGATGCCCGGGCTCGATGCAGACATCGAGCTTGGCTTTCGAAACGTCCACTCCACAAATTGTGTTCTTCACGGTAACCTGCCTTGTCCATGCGATCGGAGCTCAAGCGACTGTTCGGTCGTGCGTGACATGGCGAAGATCCCAAAGCTCACCCACGGTTGTAGCCGGAGGGGGAACGGGCGACATCGCCACGCGTCTTGGCCGGTGGCCACCGGCCAAGACGCTAAGTCGCTTCCATCGCACAAATCTTGGCCGTGCAGATACAAGGGGCTTCTCTCCGGGAGTGCTGCGGCCCGTTGATGGACCTGTACCCCCTCACCCGGATTGCACCGGACGATGCTTCGCATCGCCGAGGCAATCCGACCTCTCCCCGCAAGCGGGGCGAGGTAGAAGCCCACCGATTGCCGTGGAACAAATCCGCATCTGAAATCCTCCAATTTTCCGCACATTGAAGATATTGGCGTTTTTGGCCCGAATGTTTCGTGGCTGGCCCCGCGACGAAACAATTCTCTCCGGCACGAAACCATTTTCCCCTTGTGGAGCAGACATCCCGAAACCGAGCCTCATTAACAATCCTCCCAACGAACGCCGCAGGGCGTGGGGAATTGGGAGCCTGTCATGTCGAACGTCATCGCCATCAACGCCGCAGCCAAGAAGTCGATTGCCGCCGCCCGCGCGACATCCGACGAGATGCTGTTGCAGAGTATTGCCAAGGGCGACCGCACGTCGATGCATGTGCTTTACTCCCGTCATAACGTCCGGGTTTACCGCTTCGTGCTGCGCATGGTGCGCGACACCACCATGGCGGAAGACCTGGTCAGCCAGGTGTTTCTCGACGTGTGGCGGACCGCCGCCCAGTTCGAGGGTCGCTCGCAGGTTTCGACCTGGCTGCTGTCCATCGCCCGCTTCAAGGCGCTGACCGCACTGCGCCAGCGCAAGCATGAGGACATCGAGCAGGAAGACGTGCTCGAGATCGCCGATGAGGCCGATACGCCGGAAGCCTCGCTCGACCGCAGCAACACCAGCGCGATCCTGCGCGCCTGCGTCGCCAAGCTGTCGCCTGCGCATCGCGAGATCATCAACCTGGTCTATTACCACGAGAAGTCGGTGGAAGAGGCCGGCGCGATCATCGGCATTCCCCAGAGCACGGTGAAGACCCGGATGTTCTATGCCCGCAAACAATTGGCCGAGTTGCTTAAGGGCGCCGGCGTCGACAGCCTCGCGGCATAAAACACCGCCATTTCAATTAGTTAGATCAGCATCGGGAACGAGAAAACGAGTTGGTTTCGACGGACAAAGATTACCTCCGACGAAACAAATGAAACAAAACACGACATCACCCGGAAAAACTCACCCCCTATACCGGTCATCAATGCAACGCCAACGCCGAACAGGAGAGCGAACATGCTGAAGCCGTCCTTCCGCTTTTTCATCGTCCCGCTCGGCGCCGTCGCAACCCTGGCCACGCTTTCGGCTCAGAACGTTACGCCCCGCGTCCAGCGCGACAGCGGTTCGACGTTCGTGCGCGAACAGGTGGTGGATTGCGGCACCAAGAGTCCCAAGGAGGTCTGCGTGATCTCCTACGACAGCGAGACCCCCCGCTGAATTTCTCACGTCCCAAGTTCTAGCCTTCCAAGCTCTAAACCTCCCAAGTAACCTCCAACGACCCGGTCGGGATGCCCCCCAGCCGGGTCGCTCTGTATTTGGTGACCCCGACCTCGTGAGTGTGACACGAAAAAGACGCACGTCTGACCGCAAAAGTCGATCGTGAATGGCCGGCACAATCTATTTGATCCGCACGTTTTGCCGCTTGACGTGACCACGCCGGTCGTGGTGCTTGCCGCCGGCGATGGATGCGGCAAACGAGAATGAGGTCAGGCTACGCAAGGGCACGTCGCTCAATGAGCGGCTGGTTCTCGCAGGCATTGCCGTGGTTTTGTGCTTGATCGCCTTGCCCGGCCTTGCTCACCTCGCAAACGACCATTGGCTTGGCATCGCCGCTCTGTTTGCATTGCTGTTCGGAAGCCTCCTGCTGGGCGCGGCCCTGCTTGATCGCAACGTCGTCTGGATCATTACACCAGGCGCAATCCTGATCGGCGAACAGCGTCCATTCGGGAAGTTGCACCGAAGATTGATCAGGGATGACGAAATATCGGGGATGCGCCTCCGAAAGAGCATCGGCAAATCAGTGGAGTTCAGCCTCGTATTCGAGACCGAAGCGGGAGATACGCTCGCCTCACCTCCGCTGCCTGATATCACCCAGGTGCAAAAAACCACTTTGCAGATTGCCTGGCTGCTTCAGTTGCCTGCTCCCGAACTAGCCGAGAACCCGTTCGACGCCGCCAATCCCAGGATACGACTAGGTAAGCCGATCAGTTCCAAACGCGTCCGGGCATACAGGGCTCTTCTCGTGCTGCTCGCCTGCTCGCTGAGCCTTCCATTCATCTATGCGCTCTGGAGCGGCAAACTGTCCGCCCTTGGAATCGCCGTCTGGTCTCTCGGCGCGATCATGGCCTTCGTGCTGATCAGATATCTCTATCGGACCAGTGCATTCTGGATTGTCCACAACGGCGCCATCAGGTTTGAACGGCTGTCCTTAAGGGGTACGACAGAGGCGGACACGGTCGGCGGTGACGATGTCGAGCGCATCGATGTCGAAAGCGGCGGCCGAAGGGGCAGCCACTACGTCATCGCGATCCGGCTCCGCACCGGGAGAAAGATCCGCAGTCCAGTGCTGGTCGGCAAGGACCAGACCCGTGCGGTGCAGGCCGAGATCGTCCGAAGACTGGGACTGAATTCATCGGATGGACGATAGGCTTGCAGACCTGTTCTACGCGGC
This sequence comes from Bradyrhizobium sp. CCBAU 051011, assembly GCF_009930815.1. Classification (NCBI taxonomy): domain Bacteria; kingdom Pseudomonadati; phylum Pseudomonadota; class Alphaproteobacteria; order Hyphomicrobiales; family Nitrobacteraceae; genus Bradyrhizobium; species Bradyrhizobium sp. CCBAU 051011. Next base: position 1,766,864 of record NZ_CP022222.1, read on the forward strand.
ACGCAGGCATACACGCCGGTATAGTATGATCGTCGCATCGGGCGTGGTAAGGTAGACGCGTGGTCGGACGCAATTTTCGAAAACTGTAGTTCCGTTTTTGAAAATGTCGCGGCCCGACGAAACTGCGACAGGTGGTGCCGATGTTCGAAGGCTGGGATGCGGTCGTGTTGGCCCGGGCGCAGTTTGCTTTCACGATGTCGTTCCACATCATATTCCCGGCCTTCTCGATCGGGCTTGCCAGTTATCTCGCTGTGCTCGAAGCGCTGTGGCTTTGGACCGGGCGCGAAGTCTTCATCAACCTGTTCAATTACTGGCTGAAGATCTTTGCGGTCGCCTTCGGCATGGGCGTGGTGTCGGGCATCGTGATGTCCTACCAGTTCGGCACCAACTGGTCGGCATTTTCCGACAAGGTCGGACCGGTGATCGGGCCGCTGATGGCCTATGAGGTTTTGACGGCATTCTTCCTCGAAGCCGGCTTCCTCGGCGTGATGCTGTTCGGGTTGAAACGCGTCGGTCCCAAACTGCATTTTATGGCGACGCTGATGGTCGCGATCGGCACGCTGATTTCGGCGTTCTGGATTCTATCCGCCAATTCCTGGATGCAGACGCCGACCGGACATGCCGTCAATGAGGCAGGACAGTTCGTTGCCGCCGACTGGCTGAAGGTGATCTTCAACCCGTCATTCCCCTACCGTCTCGTGCACATGGTGCTGGCGGCGTATCTGACCACGGCGCTGGTGGTCGGCGCGGTCGGCGCCTGGCACCTGTTGCGCGACCGCCACCTCGCCGGCCCGCGCGTGATGTTTTCGATGGCGATGTGGATGGCCACGTTGGTTGCGCCGATCCAGATCCTCGCCGGCGACCAGCACGGCCTCAACACGCTGGAGCATCAGCCGGTGAAGATCATGGCGATGGAAGGCCATTTCCACAGCCACAAGGACGGCGCGCCCTTGATCCTGTTCGGCCTGCCCAACCAGACGGCCGGCAGGGTCGACTATGCAATCGAAGTACCGAAGCTGGGCTCGCTGATCCTCAAGCACTCGCCTGACGCGCCGATGGCCGGCCTCGACACCGTGCCGCGCGAAAACTGGCCGCCGGTGGCGATCACGTTCTGGTCGTTCCGGATCATGGTCGGCATGGGATTGCTCATGCTGGCACTCGGCCTGTTCAGCTTGTTGATGCGCGTGCAAGGCAAGCTCTACGATTCCCGGCTACTGCACATGTTTGCGGTCGCGATGGCTCCCGCGGGCTTCATCGCCGTGCTCGCGGGCTGGATCACCACCGAAGTCGGACGCCAGCCGTTCACGGTTTACGGACTGTTGCGGACGGTTGACTCCGCCTCGCCGCTGGCGGCGCCCGCGGTCGCCTCCTCGCTGATCGCCTTCATCATCGTCTATTTCGTCGTGTTCACAGCCGGCATGATCTACCTGTTCCGCCTGATGGCGGCCCCGCCGCATCCGGGCGAACAGGGGCCGTCGTCCGAGGCCCCGACCCGCACCGCCGGCATCACGCCCGCCGCGGGCGCCGTTGCCGAGGGAGCCGCCCAATGATTCCGATCGACCTCGCCATCGTCTGGGCCTTCATCATCGCCTTTGCCGTGTTCGTCTATGTCGTGATGGACGGCTTCGATCTCGGCCTCGGCATCCTGTTTCCGCTATTCCCCGAGAAACGGGATCGCGACGTCATCATGAACAGTGTCGCCCCGGTGTGGGACGGCAACGAAACCTGGCTGGTGCTCGGCGGCGGCGGCCTGATGGCGGCGTTTCCGCTCGCCTATGCCGTGCTGATGCCGGCGCTCTATACGCCGATGATCGTGATGCTGCTCGGCCTCGTGTTCCGCGGCGTCGCCTTCGAATTCCGCTGGCGCACGACCAAGGAACGCAACAAGTGGGACATCGCGTTTTTCGGCGGATCGATCCTGGCGACGCTGGCGCAAGGCATCGCGCTCGGCGCTATCCTGCAGGGCGTGCATGTCGAGGGACGGCACTACGCCGGCGGCTGGTGGGACTGGCTGACGCCGTTCAGCATTCTGACCGGCGTGTCGCTGGTGATCGGCTATGCGCTGCTCGGCGCGACATGGCTGGTGATGAAGACCGAAGGCGAATTGCGCGACCGCGCCTATCATCTGAGCTGGATATTCCTGCTGGCGATGTTGGGGGCCATCGGTGCAGTCAGCATCGCAACGCCGTTCCTCCATGTGCAGTACACGCACCGCTGGTTCGCCTGGCCTAATATCCTCTTTACCGCGCCGGTGCCGATCGCGGTGGCCGCAGTCACCGTGTTGCTGCTGCGCAGTCTCGCCAACAAATATGACTACCAGCCGTTCTTCCTGACGCTGGCGTTGTTCACGCTGTCCTATGCCGGGCTTGGCATCAGCATGTATCCCTACATCGTGCCGCAGAGCATCACGATCTGGCAGGCGGCGGCGCCCGCGAACAGCCAGATCTTCATGCTGTTCGGCGTCGCCGGGCTGATACCACTGATCCTCGGCTATACCGCCTGGGCCTATTGGGTATTCCGCGGCAAGGTCAAACCCGAGAGCGGCTACCATTGACCCAGATCAAGCCAAGCCAGCGTCCTCTCTCGCATCGTCTGCTCTGGTTCGCCGCGCTCTGGCTTGGCGGCGTCGGCACCGTGACGCTGATCTCGTTTTGCCTGCGGCTGTGGATCGCGCCGAAATAAGGCGGCCCGAGGTCCCATGAATATGGCGACCTACGGAAATTCAAGATATTTCAGTGGGATGTCCGTTGCATTCGCTCTAAACTTGCCATCAAGCTAGCCCTGAGATTTGATGGTTTCGATGATTTGGCCAACGCGGCCGTTAGGAGAATTCTGCGCGATGACAAAATTTCGGCACCTGATCTGGATGCTGATCGCTACTAGCGGTCTGATCCTCTCGGCCTCGCAGAGCCAGGCACAATTGCGCCAGCCCGATGTCGGCGACCAGCCGGGGTTTGTTCCGGATGAGAACGTCGAACTGGACCCGCAGTTCAGGAAGACCGCAGTGTTCTACCGCACCAACGAAGCGCCGGGCACCATCATCGTGGTCACGGCCGAGCGGCATCTCTATCTGATCCAGGGCAACGGCCGTGCGCTGCGCTACGGCATCGGCGTCGGCCGCGAGGGATTCCAGTGGCAGGGCCTCGTGAACATCACGCGCAAGGCGGAGTGGCCGGACTGGACGCCGCCGCCGGAGATGATCGCGCGCCAGCCCTATCTGCCGCGCTTCATGGCGGGCGGGCCCGGCAATCCCCTCGGTGCGCGCGCGATGTATCTCGGCACCACCGTTTACCGCATTCACGGCACCAACCGGCCCGACACGATCGGCACCGCCGTGTCTTCGGGCTGCTTCCGGCTCGTCAACGCCGACGTCACCGATCTCTATGAGCGTGTGCCGGTCGGCACCAAGGTGATTATCCGGCAGAAGCCCGAGCTTTAATTCCTCCGCTGTCTCTCCAGACGATCTATTTCCTCCCTGAAAATTGGCGAGTTGAACAATGCTACGGACATTTCGAGGCGGCCTGCTCATCGGGCTGGCGGTCGCAATCGCGGTCGCGGCCGCTGCAATCACGTATGAGCGTTACGACACCAAGACGCTGAAGCGGACGATCAAGCGCGGCGAAGTGCTGTGCGGCGTCAACAAGGGCCTGCCCGGCTTCTCGATCCCCGACGACAAGGGCGACTGGACCGGCTTCGACGTCGATTTCTGCCGCGCGGTGGCCGCGGCAATCTTCGACGATCCCAAGAAGGCGAAATTCATGCCGCTCGACGCCAGCGAGCGCTTCAAGGAGTTGCAGAGCCGCAAGGTCGACATCCTCGCGCGCAACACGACCTGGAGCATGTCGCGCGAGAGCAACTACGCGCTCTATTTCCCGGCGGTCGCCTATTATGACGGCCAGGGCTTCATGCTGCCGCGCTCGCGCAACATCGATTCCGCGCTGGACCTCAACAACAGCAAGGTCTGCGTGCAGGAAGGGACGACGACGGTGCTCAACGTCGCCGACCATTTCCGCGCCAACAACATGAAATATACGGAAATGAAGTTTCCCAAGCTGGAAGACGTTCTCAAGGCCTATGAGGGTGGCAAGTGCGACACCTTCACCGCCGACGTCTCTCAGCTCTACGCGCTCCGCCTGAACCTGATCCAGCCGAGCGACCACGTCATCCTGCCCGACGTCATCTCCAAGGAGCCGCTCGCCCCCGTGGTGCGCCAACGCGACGACGACTGGATGATGATCGTGAAGTGGACGCTGTATGCGATGATCAATGCCGAGGAGCTCGGCATCACCTCGAAGAACATCGACGAGGCGCTGAAGTCGAAGAAGCCCGACGTGATGCGGCTGGTCGGCACCGAAGGCGCCTATGGCGAAGATCTCGGCCTCCCTAAGGACTGGGCCGCCCGCATCATCCGCCATGTCGGCAATTACGGCGAGGTCTACGAGCGCAATGTCGGCGAAGGATCGAAGCTGAAGATCCCGCGCGGCCTGAATTCGCTATGGAGCAACGGCGGCATCCAATACGCGCCCCCGATCAGGTAAAGTCTCTCCGCCGTCATTGCGAGGAGCGTAGCGACGAAGCAATCCATTCTCCAGCGGTGCTATGGATTGCTTCGCTTCGCTCGCAATGACGCGGAAATAGTCTGGGTCGCCCGGCTTGACCGGGCGATCCAGTATTCCAGAGACGTTAATGATCAAACGAGAGGCCGCGACGTACTGGATCACCCGCCCCAGTGCGCAATTGCGCACAAGGCGGGTGATGACATGCGCGTGTGAGGCGCTTCGCTCACCCCGAAATAACAATCAGTAACTCTTCATCCGCGCCAACTGGTCGGCGTGGTAGTTGCTGTCGCCGAACAATTCCTGGCAGACCCGCGCGCGCTTCATGAAGAAGCCGATGTCGAACTGGTCGGTCATGCCCATGCCGCCGTGCATCTGCACCCCCTCTTGCACCGCGAGCGTCGCGGTCGTCCCCGCGCGCGCCTTGGCGACTGCGACCGCCGCACCGGCATGATCGAAATCGCCGTCGAGCGTCTGCAGCGCCTTCAGCACGGCCGCGCGGGTTATCTCGATGTCGATATAGAGCTGGGCGGCGCGGTGCTGCAGCGCCTGGAATTCGCCGATCAATTTGCCGAACTGCTTGCGCTCCTTCAGATAGGTGACGGTGCGGCCGAATACCTCTTCGCTTAGGCCCACCATTTCGGAAGCGACCGCGCCGCGGCCGATGTTGAGCACGCCTTCGAGTAGCTGATAGCCCTGATCGACCTCGCCGAGCACCTGATCGGCGTCGACCTCGACATTGCTGAACTCGATTCTGGCGGCGTTATGCGCATCGACCATCACGGTGCGTTCGATCGCGATACCCTTGGCCTTGGGGTCGACCAGGAACAGCGTCAACCCATTGCGCTCACCGGGCGCGCCGCCGGTTCGGCCCGCGACGATCAGGAGATCGGCGGTATGGCCGTCGATCACCAGTGCCTTGGTGCCGTTCAGCTTGAAGCCATTGCCCGAGCGGACCGCCTGCAGCTTGGTCTGCAGCGGGCGATGCTTTGTTCCTTCATCGATCGCGAGCGCGGCCAGGAGCGAGCCGTCGGCGATGTCAGGCAGATGCGCCGATTGCTGCGCCTCGCTACCGCCATGTAGCGCTGATACGGCGAGCACCGCGGTCGACAGGAACGGCGACGGCATCAAGGTGCGGCCGATTTCCTCCATCACCACGCCGGCCTCGACATAGCCGAGCCCGCTGCCGCCAAAATTTTCCGGCACCAGTAATCCGGAAAAACCCATCTCGGCGAACGCCTTCCAGAGGTCGCGGGAGAATCCCGTGGCGTCCTTGCTGTCGCGCAACTGGCGCAGATGCGACACCGGCGCCTTGTCGCTGATAAGGCCACGCGCGCTATCGCGCAGCATGGATTGTTCTTCGGTGAGGACGAGTGGCATGGGGAGAATTCCGGTTTCAAAAGTAACGCGTGATTGTTGGGGCGTCATTCCGGGGCGCGTCGCAGACGCGAACCCGGAATCTCGAGGTTCCGGGTTCGACGCTTCGCGTCGCCCCGGAACGACGGAGAATGCTCACGCCCCCGGCAGATCGAGGATGCGCTTGGCGACGATGCCGAGCATCACCTCCGATGTGCCGCCTTCGATCGAATTGGCCTTGGTGCGCAGCCATGCGCGCGGGCGGGCGCCGCCTCGGGAGCGGTCGCTTTCCCATTCCAGCGCGTCGATGCCGCCGGCCGACATCAGGATTTCGTGGCGACGCTTGTTGAGCTCGGTGCCGTAATATTTCATCGCCGAGGAAAACGCCGGATGCGACTGCCCGGCTTTCGCCAGATCGATCGCGCGCTCGGCCACGGCGGCGAATGCCGCCTCGTCGATGTCGAACGCAGCGATCTGACCGCGCAGCATCGCATCATCGAGCCGGCCGGAATCATCGCTACCGACGGAATCGGCGGCAACTTGTCCGAGCGGACGGCCAACGCCGCGCTCTCCCGTGCCTGAGATCATCGCGCGCTCGTGCTGCAGCAGGTATTTCGCGACATCCCAGCCACGGTTGACGGTGCCTACCACATGCGACTTCGGCACGCGCACATTGTCGAAGAAGGTTTCGCAGAACGGCGAATAACCGGAGATCAGGAGAATTGGCTTGGTCGACACGCCCTTCGAGGCCATGTCGAACAGGATAAAACTGATGCCGTCGTGCTTCTTCGCCGTGGGATCGGTGCGCACCAGGCAGAAGATCCAGTCGGCGTAGTTGGCATACGACGTCCAGATCTTCTGGCCGTTGATGATGTAGTCGTCGCCATCGCTCTCGGCGCGGGTCTGCAGTGAGGCGAGGTCCGATCCGGCGTTCGGCTCGGAATAGCCCTGGCACCAGCGGATCAGACCGGCGGCGATTTTTGGCAAATGCTCTTTCTTCTGCGCCTCGTTGCCGTACTTCAACAGCGCCGGCCCAAGCATCCAGATGCCAAAGCTCGACAGCGGCGCCCGCGCGCCCATCGCCGCCATCTCCTCTCGCAGCACCTTGTGCTCGGCGCGATCGAGCCCGCCGCCGCCATATTCCTTCGGCCAGTCCGGCACCGTCCAGCCCTTGTCGCGCATCCGCTCGAACCAGACGCGCTGCGGCTCCGACGAGAATTTTGCGTTGCGCCCGCCCCAATAGGTGTCGTTCTCCGAAGTCATCGGACGGCGCATTTCCGGCGGGCAATTGGCCTCCAGCCAGGTGCGGGTTTCACGGCGGAATGTTTCCAGATCGGACATATCAGGCGTTTCCATGTGGGATGTTGGAGGTGACCTTAGCCGTCACATCGCGGAATTCAATATATGTCTGACGTCAGCCCATGCAGCGCCGACGGTGGTCACAATGCCCGATCAGGTGTATTCGCAGAGCCGTAACGCTTGAAAAACAAGAGGAAACGGGCATGCGGTTGAAGTTGCTTTCGCCTGGCGAAATGAATGCCGACCAGAAAGAAACCTACGACGAGGCGATATCAGGCAAGCGCGGCGCCCCGCCGGCGCCGATGATGGCCTGGCTCAACAGCCCGCAGATGGCGCGACATGCCACGCGGCTCGGCGAGCAGCTTCGTTTCAACACGATGTTTCCCGCAAAATTGTCCGAGATCGCGATCCTCGTTACCGCGCGACACTGGACGTCGCATTACGAATGGTTTGCGCATAAGCGGCTGGCGCTGAAGGGCGGCATGGATCCGAAGATCATCGAGGACATCCGCGACCGCCGCACGCCAACGTTCGACGACCCCAAGGGCAAAATGATCTACGACCTCGCCAAGTCGCTGCATGAAGGCAAAGGCGTGTCGCAGGCGCTGTATGACGAAGCCGTAAAAGTGCTCACCGAGCGCGGGATCGTCGAAGTGATCGGGCTGTGTGGTTACTACACGATGGTGTCCATGACGCTGAACACGTTTGAGTTCGGACTGCCGGAGGGCGAAGTATCTGATCTTGCGTGATCTCTCCCTCTCCCCGTTCTTCACGGGGTCGAGACGAGCGAAGCTCGCTCTTGGAGGGTCGGGGTGAGGGGCTGCCTCCGCGAATTGTGACTTCCCGATATACCTGTTCCCCCTCACCCGGACTTTCCGCTTCGCGTAAAGTATAGCCGAGGCCCTGCTTCGGCGTTCTTAATTGGACGGCCGCCAGAGGCGGCCTACGCCTCTCCCCGCAAGCGGGGCGAGGTTTAAGAATCGCAAGAGAGACAACATGCCCCAGAATCCACCCATCATCGCCGGCACCCGGATCGGGCACGTCCATCTCAAGGTCGCCGATCTCGAACGCGCGCTGGGGTTCTATTGCGGCGTGCTCGGCTTTGAGGTGATGCAACGGATGGATTCAGGCGCTGCGTTCATTTCGGCCGGCGGCTACCACCATCATATCGGGCTCAACACCTGGGAAAGCAAAGGCGGTCACCCACCTCCGCCGGGCACCACGGGGCTGTTTCACACTGCTATTCTCTATCCCTCGCGCCCGGCGCTGGCGGATGCGCTCTATCGCGTGATTGAGGCCGGCATCGAACTCGATGGCGCCAGCGACCACGGCGTCAGCGAGGCGCTCTATTTGCGCGATCCCGATCAAAACGGCGTCGAGCTCTATCGCGACCGGCCGAAGGAAGAATGGCCGCGCGCGGCCGATGGATCGCTCGCGATGTTTACGAAGCGGCTGGATCTGGAGGATCTGCTGCGGCAGCGGGAGGCGTAGCCTCCACCGTCATTGCCTGCGACAAACGCGAAGCGTTTGCGCAAGGGAGCGAAGCGACGAAGCAATCCATACTTCCCGCGACGGAAGCATGGATTGCTTCGCTACGCTCGCAATGACGGGGTTTTACCACGCACCATAATCAGCACCGCGGCCACCAACTCGACGCCGATGCAGGCATAAAACGGCAGCGTATAACTTCCCGACAGATCGCGCAGCAACCCCACCACGCCTGGCCCGAACGCGTAGGTGATCTGGTTGATCGCCGTGATCAGACTGATCAGCACGCCGAACGAGCGCGGGTCGAACTCGCGTTGCACGATCAGTGCCGGCAGCGTGATCAGATTGCCGACCGAGAAGCCGAATAGCGCGCAGGCGGCGATCAACGCATAATCATTATGGACGTTGATGACGATGACCAGCGCGACCGCCTGGCTGACAAAGGAGAGCGAGGACGCCAGCCGCTGGTTCATCCGGTCGATCACGAAGGAAAACAGCACGCGGCCGACCACCGCCATCGCGGTCAACAGCGCCATCGCAATCGCTGCCTGCTGCCGCCCGATCACCGAATCCAGAAAAGCGATCAGGTGCACGATGAAGCCGACCTGCGCGAACAGCACCAGCGCAAACGCGATCGAGACCGAGAGGAAACCGATATCGCGAAACGCCCGCGCGCGGATTTGCGTCGGCGACGGCGCGTCCGCGGCATCGACCGCGCCCGCACTCAGATGGAGCGGCGGCCGTCCGACCAGCAGCAGGATCACCGGCACCATCAGCGCGACCATCACCGCGGCCGAGAAGGTCATCGCGCCGGAAAAGCCGAAATAGCCGATCGCGGTTACCAGCAGCGGCACGCCGACGATGCCGCCAAAACTCGCGCCGTTCAGCGCCAGGCTGATCGCCATGCCGCGCTTGTCGTCGAACCACAGCCCGAGCGTAGTGGTGATGATGGCAAGGCTTGTCCCCGCCCAGCCGAACGCCAGCACGCCGTTCGCAAGGAAAAGCTGCCAGGGTTCCCTGACCTGACCGATCGATATCGCCGCCGCAGCCATTGCGAACGTCCCCGCGATCAGGCAATTGCGCGGACCGAACGCCTTGATGGCCTCGCTGACAAAGGCGACCAGCGCTGCGCCGAACAGATAGAAGAACGTGGTGCCGGACGAGATCAGCGACGCCGGCCAGCCGTGCAGCCGCTGCAATTCCGCGACATAGACGCTCTGGCCGTAGAAGCCGAGCCCCCAGCCGAACGTCGCCAGCAGGAAGCAGACGACGACGATGCGCCAGCCGTCGTAGCGGATCGAGGCTTCATCGCGAGAGGTGTAGTTAAGCGCGTCCAAAATGGTTCTTCTTGTGCTGTCTCGCTCCGTCATGGCCGGGCTTGTCCCGGCCATCCACGTCTTGATGTCCATCAGCAAATAAAGACGTGGATGCCCGGGACAAGCCCGGGCATGACGATAAGTACTAGCAGAGTCAGAAGGGCCATCGATTCGACGAACGCCGAACTGTCAGCAGATGGCAACTAGGCGGCCGGCTTCGACGGATCGTAGAAGAACCGCTCGCGCCAGACCTTGTCGCCGCGCCATTCCTGCAGCGCGACCTCGTCGAACCGCCCGGTCTTGCCGGACTGGAACACGAACTCGAACACCCAGTGGATTGCGACACGATCGCCCTCGACGATCGAGGTCACGCAGGTCGAGGTCACGCTCTTGACCCGCTCCAGCACCGCGCGCTCGTGCGCCACCAGGACGTCGCGGCCGACCCGCGGCGGCGCCTCGTTCTCCTGCATGCTGGCGTCCTCGGTGTAGAAGCGCTCGATCGCCCCGGCATGATCGCCGGAGACGACGGCTGCAATGAACTCATCAAGACGGGCGCGCGTCGGCATGGAAGGCCTCCGGTAATTGAGTGAGAACTAGATACCCGGACCGGGAATTCCGTCCACCGGCCGCAATTTAGCCCGCCGCTTGGCAAATGACGCAAGAGCCAGGACGGCAAGGCCGAGCAGCACCGGCGGGAACACCACCATGTTGACCATGGACCAGCCGTAATGCGCCAGCAACTGGCCGGACGAGAACGACCCCAGCGCCATCATCCCGAACACCAGGAAATCGTTGAAAGCCTGCACCTTGTTGCGTTCCTGCGGCCGATGCGTTTCCAGCACCAGCGCCGACGCGCCGATAAAGGCAAAGTTCCAGCCGATGCCGAGCACGATCAACGTCGCCCAGAAATGCATCGCGGTGATGCCGGCAAGGCCGATGCCCGCCGCAGCCGCTTCCAGCAGCAGGCCGACCGCCACGATGGCCGGCGCGCCGAAGCGCGCGATCAGCGAGCCCGTGAAGAAGCTCGGCCCGTACATCGCCACGATGTGCCACTGAATGCCGAAATTTGAATCGCTAACGGTGAGCCCGCACATCTTCATGGCGAGCGGCGCCGAGGTCATCACGAGGTTCATCATGGGATAGGCAATCACCCCGCACAGGGCAGCGGCGATGAAGCGCGGCTGCCGCGCGATCTCGAATAGCGGCCTTCCGCCATGCATATCCGATGGCGCCGGCTTCGGTGCATCGACACCGGACAGCACCGCCATCGCCACCAGCGCGACAAACGCCTGCATCACGAAGCTGAAGGCAAACAGATAAGGCGGCCAGATATCCATGGTCCACTGCACAAGCTGCGGGCCAAGCACACCCGCGAATACGCCGCCCGCCATCACCCAGGACAAGGCTTTGGGACGGAACGCAACGCTGGCGCCGTCGGCGGCGGCAAAGCGATAGGACTGCGCCACCGCGCCATAGAGCCCGCCGAGAAAAGTCGCGAAGCAGAACAGCCAGAACGACCCGTGCAGGATCGCGGCCGCGCCGAGCGCGCCGGTCAGAACGCCGCAGAAGGTGCCGATGATGAACGCGACACGGCGACCATAGGCGCGCGAGATCGCACCTGTCGGCAGCGTACCGGCGGCGAGGCCGAGCACATACATCGAGAGCGGCACGGTGGCGAGCGAAATGGACGGCGCCAGCGTCGCGCCGACGATCGAGCCGGTGGCGAAGATGACCGCCGAATTTGCGCCGGTCAGCGCCTGCGCCGCGGCGAGCCGCAGCACGTTGGCGCGCGCGCGTGCGTCATTGGCGATCTCTTCGGCAGCAGTCGTATCCAGCATCGGCCTTCCCGCCCGGCGCTCCCGGGCAGGGAGCCTCATTGATTTGCGCGGCACTATGAAGATGTGAAGGGACGCGATCAACCGGCGCAAACGGGCGCGCGCTATGCGAAGCGCGCACATTGGACAGTGCACGGAGAACAGATTACATCAAGGCCGCCCCGATCGTGCCTGGTGCAATACACGCAGCCGGCATTTCTGGAGTACAAACCATGCCAATCGACGACAGGCCGACCGTCGCCGCGCCCGACGATGATCCCTATCTCTGGCTCGAGGACATCGAAGGCCAGCGCGCGCTCGATTTCGTTGACCGGCAAAGCCGGCTGACTCTGGAAACCTTCGGCGGCCGGCAATTCGTGGCCGATCGCGACGCGCTTGCTGCGATCTATGACCGATCAGACAACATTCCCTATGTCACGCGCCGCGGCGGGCTCGTCTACAATCTCTGGAAGGATGCCAAGAATCCACGCGGTGTCTGGCGACGCACGACGCTTGCAGACTTTCGCAAGACGGAGCCGGACTGGGAAACGCTGCTGGACATCGACCGCCTCGCCGCCGAGGAGGACAAGGATTGGCTGCTCAACTGGACAGAGCCGCGGCCGGGCAACGATCCGCGCGTGATCGTCGCCCTTTCTCGGGGCGGCAGCGACGCGGTGACGCTGCGGGAATTCGATCTAGATAGCAAAACTTTCGTTGCAGGCGGCTTCACCCTGCCGGAAGCCAAAAGCGGCGTCCAATGGGTCGACGGCGACACCCTCTTGCTTTCGAGCGCCCTTGGCGAGGGCATGGCGACGACGTCCGGTTATGCGAGAACGGTCCGACTATGGCGCCGCGGCGAACCTGTGGAACAAGCACCGGTGCTGTTCGACGTGCCGGCAGATCGGATGGGTGCGTATTGTGGCGTTGACGACACCGGGCCGACGCCGCGGGTGTGGTTCATCGATCGGATCGATTTCTTCCATCAGAATATCTGGCTCGGCACCGAGGCCGGCCCGCGGTCAAAACTCGATCTGCCGACCGACGTCTGGCTGGAAGCGCATCAGGACTGGCTGGCCGTGAAACTGCGAGGAGCCTGGACGGTCGCAGGCAAGACCTATGCGCCGGACAGCGTGCTCGGCATCTCGCTGTCAGCCTTTCTGGCTGGCGACCGCCACTTCACCATCGTGTTCGAGCCAGGGCCGCGGCGGGCATTACAGGGATTTTTCTGGACCGCCGGCAAGCTCGTATTGTCTGTTCTCGACGAGTTGCAGCCGGTGTTTGAAATCTGCACGCCATCGGCAAACGGCTGGACGCACGCGCGATTGAAGGGCCTTCCCGAAATCGGCGTGGTCGATGTCTGGCGCCTCGACCGTCACGAAGCTGAAAGCAACGGCGACCTGCTCGCCAATGTGCAGGATCCGCTGACGCCGCCTTCGCTGATGCTGATCGAAGGCGTCGCCGCGCCAGCGCTATTGAAGCAGGCGCCGAAGACCTTTTCCGCCGACGGACTCATCGTCACCAGCCATGAAGCGATTTCGGTAGACGGCGAGCGCATCCCTTATGTGCAGACCGGTCCCGCCGCCGAGACCGGCGATGCCCCGGTCTATATGAGCGCCTATGGCGGCTTCGGCCACGCGGTAAGACCCTATTACAGCTCCGCGCTTGGCAAGCTCTGGCTGGAGCGCGGCGGCACCACGGTTCAGGCCAATATCCGCGGCGGCGGCGAGTTCGGTACGCGCTGGCATGATGCCGGCCGCTACGCCGGAAAGCGGCTGGCGCATGATGATTTCGCGGCCGTTGCAGCAGACCTCGTCAAACGCGGCGTGACGCGCGCCAACAGAATTGCCGCCGAGGGCGGATCGAACGGCGGCATCCTGATCACCAACATGCTGGTGCGCTACCCCGAAAGGTTCGGCGCGCTGTTCTGCACGATCCCGCTGGTCGACATGCGCCGCTACACCAAGCTGCTCGCGGGCGCGAGCTGGATCGCGGAGTACGGCGATCCTGACAAACCCGCGGAGTGGGAGTGGCTGAAAACCTATTCCGCCTATCACACTGCAACACCGGGGCAGAACTATCCGCCAATCCTGATCGCCACCACGCGCCGCGACGATCGCGTGCATCCCGGCCACGCCCGCAAGATGGCGGCCAAGCTGCAAGCCATGGGATACGAAGCCTATTTCTACGAACCGGCAGCCGGCGGTCACGGCTACGGCAAGGACAATCGCGAACGCGCCGGCTTCATCGCGCTTGGATACGCGTTTCTCAGAGAGAAGATCGGCTGGACAGATGGCACCGTGTAGCTGACTTGCGCCGGGGTGTAGGGTGCGCAAAGGCGCTTGCGCCGTGCCCACCATCACACTCTGCTCGGAATGGTGGGCACGCTTCGCTTTGCCCACCCTACAACGTGCTACGCGTGTTACGCTCCGATTCCGCCACACGAAAACGGCTCTCACGGCCGCTTCTTGCCTGATCTCTTTTCGGCTCGCACCGCACCTGTTTTGTGGACCTTTGAGCGAGGATCGACGACGCCGGCGTGCGGGAAGCCCGGAGTCCAGTCGAGCGCGATCGTGGCGGCAAAACCGAAGAAGCTGGAACGGCTCATGCCAAGCTCCGTGGCGCGCTTGTCGATCCGCGTAATCAGGCTTTTCGGCAAATAGACATTCACCCGCTCGGACGGATCGGGCGGGTCAACCCCGACAATGAAATAGGCGACGACGTCGGCGCCCTTGGGCAGGGCGATCTGCTCGATCGGCGTCGGCTCGGGCAACGGCCTGCCCTGCTCTGCCATTCCGTCCACCGCCCGCGCCAGCGCACCCTCCGCTCTCTCGATCGCCTCTTCCTGCGATCGCCCGCCGGCGACGCAGCCCGGAAAATCGGGAAACCACGCCCCGAGTGCACCGCGCGGACCGCGCTCCAGCACTGCCGGATAAAGCCGCTTCTTCAATCTGGCCTCCCCACGGTTGTTATGCTATTTAACACACACTTTGGTGTGTCAAATCACACAACACGATAACATAAAGCCAGGATGGAGGACAAAATGGATGCGCAAGCCGAACTCCGGATCGTGCGTGCCGCATACGCCAAGCAGGTACTTGCCGCCGCGGGCGTCGAGGATGCGCGCCTCGCACAGGCGTTTGCCACTATTCCCCGCGAGGATTTTCTCGGCCCGGGTCCGTGGCTGGTGCGACGCTGGCTACGCGACTATGTGTCGACGCCCGATGCCGACGCCGTCTATCTCTATACCGACGATCTGGTCGCGCTCGTGCCCGAGCGCCATGTCAACAACGGGCAACCGTCGTTGCACGCCCATCTCATTCATCAGGCCGCACCGGCCGCAGGCGAGCATGTGGTGCATGTTGGAACGGGCACGGGCTATTACACCGCCATCCTCGCGCATCTCGTCGGACCGTCCGGGCGGGTAACGGGAATCGAGTATGACGGGCCCCTCGCCACGCGCGCCAGAGCCAGCCTGACGCCCTATGCGAATGTTGCCGTGATCGAGGGCGACGGCACGCAGGTGCCGTTCGACGCCGCCGACGTCATCTACGTCAATGCCGGCTGCACGCGGCCGGCTCCACGCTGGCTCGATAGCCTTGCCGATGGAGGTCGCCTGATTATGCCGATGACGTCGGATCAGGGATTTGGCGGCATTGCGCCGGAGCGCATGGCGAGCGCCGGCGCGGTGTTCCGAATTGAGCGAAGGGCAACGGACTATCATGCATACTGGATCTCGCCCGTTGCGATCTTTCCCTGCGCCGGCGGCCGCGACGAGGCGTCCGAACGAGCACTGGCCGAAGCCTTTGCCCGCGGCGGCTTGCAGAAGGTGACGCGGCTGTACCGCGACCAGGACATTCCCGATGAACGCTGCTGGCTTCGCGGGCCGGGCTGGTGCCTCGCCTACAATTGACGCGCCGAAAGGCGACTACGCCGACAGGTCCGATCGCTGGAAAGCCAGGATCATATTGTTGGCGGGCATCTGCACGGTTTCGACCAGGACGAGACCCACGCCAGCGGCGAGCTTCTCCACTTCGGCGATATCGCGCACGCCCCACTCGGCATCCTGCTGGCGCAGGCTGGTGTCGAACACGGCGTTGCTCATCGCGGTGTGCTTGCCGTCGCGCTTGAACGGACCATAGAGAAACAGCCGTCCGTCGCTCCGCAGATAGCGCGCCGCGCCCGTGAACAGGCCTTCGGCCACGCGCCAGGGCGCGATGTGAATCACGTTGGCGCAGAACACCGCCAGCAATTCTCCCGGCCCGCTGCCATCATGCATTTGCGGACACCAGGCGGGATCGGAGAGATCGACCCGCAGCGGCGGGCGGATGTTCGGCAAGGCGGTATGCGCGCGCCATGCTTCGATGCTCTTCAGGTGCCGTTCGTTGAGATCGCTCGGCCACCAAATGATGTCGGGCGTGTGTGTTGCGAAATGCACCACATGCTGGCCGGTGCCGCTGCCGGCCTCCAGCACGTCGCCGGATTTGCCGGCGAGGAATTTCTGCAGCACCGCCCAGATCGGTGCATGGTTGCGGTGGAACGCTGCTGCATCGAGCCTGCCGTCGGCTTCGACCGGCCGGCCATCCTTGCCGAACTCAACCACAAACTCAGCCATCTCAATTCGGTCCTGCAAAAAAGTGGCGCAGCATCACTTTAGATCGCCGCAGAAAATCTCTTTCAACACCCCGAGCACACGCAATGCGCGCTGGTCGGCGACCCGATAATGCAGCGTCTGCGAGGTGCGGCGGAATTCCACCAGGCCGTCGGCGCGCAGTTTCGCCAGATGCTGCGAGAGCGCGGACTGGCTCAGTTTCACGACGCCGACGAGTTCTCCGACCGTCATCTCGCCACGCACGGCAAGAAAGCAGAGGATCAGCAAACGCTTCTCGTTGGCCAGCATTTTCAGGAGCTGCGCGGCCTCGCCGGCCTGCTTCGCCAGCTTTTTCAGCGCCGCCGCGTCGTCGGCGCCGGGTGCGAAGGCGGTCTCTTGCTCGGTCGCTTGTTCAGTCTCTTGGGCGGCCGTGGCGGCTGCTCTCATCACTGCAAATCCGGTATCGTTTTCCGTGCCCGCGAAGCACAGATATCACAATAGCGCCTCGGCCTTTCTTTAGCATTGACTAAATTAGCAAGTGTGGATACTTGTTCCAAAAAGCAAGAAATGATGCGGCGATGTGGCCGCCAGGGGAAGAAAACGTGCGGCCAGACCCGTTACGCAGCAAAGCTGTTCTCCTTGATCCCGCCGCCCCGGATACAACGATGGGCCGCCGCAGCTTCCTCGGCCTCGGCGCGGTCCTGACCGGCAGCCTCGCCCTTGGCGGCAAACGTGCCACCGCCAACCCCGCGCAGGAATCTCCGCCCGCCGACGCCCCATGGTCGCAATCGATCGGCGCGGGCGTGGTTGATCGGCCCTACGGCCGGCCTGCCGATACCGAAGCCTCCGTGATCCGGCGCAACGTGCCTTGGCTCACGGCCGGCACGGAATCGTCGGTGAGCTTTTCGCCGTTGCAGGAGCTGCACGGCATCATCACGCCGAACGGGCTCTTCTTCGAGCGCCACCACGCGGGATGGCCCAGCATCGATCCGGCACAGCACAAGCTCATGATCCACGGTCTCGTGGAGCGCCCGCTGCTTCTCACGATGAAGGATATCCTGCGCTTCCCGCAAACCACGCGCGTCCATTTCATTGAATGCCCGGCCAATGGCGGCATGAACTGGCGCGCCGCGCAGATGAATTCGCTGCAGTTCAGCCACGGCATGGTCAGTTGCGCCGAATGGACCGGCGTGAAGCTGTCGACGCTGCTGGAAGAGGTCGGCATCAAGAAGGAGGCGAAGTGGGCGATGGTCGAAGGCGCCGACGGCGCGCATATGAACCGCAGCCTGCCGCTCGACAAATGTCTCGACGATTGCCTCGTGGTGTATGCGCAGAACGGCGAGGCGTTGCGGCCCGAACAGGGCTATCCGCTGCGGCTGGTGGTGCCGGGCTGGGAAGGCAACGTCAACATCAAGTGGCTGCGCCGGGTCAAGCTCGGCGAAAAGCCATGGCACAGCCGCGAAGAAACTTCGAAATATACCGACCTGATGCCGGACGGCACCTCGCGCGGGTTCACCTGGCTGATGGACGCGAAATCGGTTGTCACCTTTCCCTGCCCGGAAAAACCGCTCGATGGGCCCGGCCTCTATGAAATCAGGGGACTGGCCTGGACCGGCAACGGCAAGGTCAAGCGCGTCGACGTCTCCACGGATGGCGGCGTCAACTGGCAGACCGCGCGGCTGCATGAACCGATATTGTCGAAGGCGCTGACGAAATTCACGCTGCCGTGGCGCTGGGACGGCCGTCCTGCACTGGTCGCATCCCGCGTCATCGACGAGACCGGTTACGTGCAGCCGACGATTGCACAACTGCGCGCGCAGCGCGGCTCGAACTCGATCTACCACAATAATTCGATCCAGACATGGCAGGTCAAACCGGACGGAAGCGTGTTCAATGTACAGCTCGCGTAAGATTGGCCTGCTGATCGCCGCCACCGTGCTTGCGGCCGCCGGCAATGTCGCGGGCGCGGCAGAGCCCGGCCATTTCGGTTACGGCAGCGTGGCGACGCCGGCGCAGATCGATGGTTGGGACATCGACGCGCGCGGCGAGGACGGAACAGGCCTGCCTCCCGGCAAGGGCACGGTCGACCGGGGCGCCGAGGTCTACGCCGAGCAATGCGCCGCCTGTCATGGAACCTTCGGCGAAGGCGAAGGCCGCTTTCCGAAGCTGGTCGGCGGCGTCGGGTCGCTCCGGAACGAGCGCCCGGAGCCGACGGTGGGCAGCTACTGGCCGTTTGCCCCGAC
This sequence comes from Bradyrhizobium sp. CCBAU 051011, assembly GCF_009930815.1. Classification (NCBI taxonomy): domain Bacteria; kingdom Pseudomonadati; phylum Pseudomonadota; class Alphaproteobacteria; order Hyphomicrobiales; family Nitrobacteraceae; genus Bradyrhizobium; species Bradyrhizobium sp. CCBAU 051011. Next base: position 1,785,524 of record NZ_CP022222.1, read on the forward strand.
CCTATGGGACTATATTAACCGCGCCATGCCGATGCCCGCGCCGCACACATTGTCAGCGGATGACGTTTATGCTTTGACCGCCTATATTCTGAGCCTGAACGATCTCGTTCCCCATGATTTCGTTGCCGATCGCAACAGCTTGCCGAAAGTCAAAATGCGCAATCGCGACAATTTCATCTGGACCGACCCGCGCCCCGATACGACGGCAGCGCCTTGCATGAACGCCTGTGTGAATGCCGCCGATGTCAGGATATTCTCGACGGCCGAAGGCAGGAATCTGACGCCGCGCACGACCGGGCCGCTCGACACGATGCAACCAAAATAGAGATTACGGAAACGCCTGTGACCGATCATTCCCCGACGAAACCCGCAAGGCTGCCTGCGTTACGGCTTCCTGCGTTCGCGCTGGCACTGGCGATCGGCGCTTTCGCATCCGCAAGCTCCGCGCAGGCGCAGTCCGCGGTGGACGAAGGCCGCAAGCTCGCCTTCGACCGCAGCAAGGGCAATTGCCTGACCTGTCATGTCATCAAGGGCGGCGACCTTCCCGGTACGATCGGGCCCGAGCTGGTCGACATCAAGAGCAAGTATCCCAAGCGCGAGGATCTCGTCGCCATTCTCCATGACGAAACCCAGCGCAATCCGCTGACCGTGATGCCGCCGTTCGGACGAAACCGGATTTTGACCGAAAAGGAAATCAACGCGGTGGTGGATTTCCTGCAGACGCTTTGAACGCGGCGCAATGCTTTAGGAGAGTTTGAATGAACACCATGGAAAATGATTTTTCAGCGACGCGCCGGCTGATCCTGAAAGGCGCCGGCGTGTTGACGCTGATCGGCCTTGGCATCGCATCCCTTGATGTCACGAAGGCATTCGCAGCCGCCAACGATAAATATCCGGAAGACGCGTTCAAGCAGAAGAGCGATGCCGATGTCATCAAGACGCTCTATGGCAAGACCGCCGAGCCCTCGGACAAGGTGAAGCTGGACGCACCCGAAATCGCCGAAAACGGTTCCGTGGTGCCGATCTCGGTCTCTACGACGCTTGGCAACGTGACCTCGATCGCGTTCCTCGTCAGCGAAAATCCAAACGTGCTGATCGCAAAATACAACATTCCGGCAGGCACCATGCCGAACGTCGCCAACCGCATCAAGATGGCCAAGACCAGCAATGTGACGGTGCTCGTCGAAGCCGGCGGCAAGCTCTACAGCGCCAGTAAGGAAGTCAAAGTCACCGTCGGCGGCTGCGGCGGCTAACGGGCACAGCGCATGATCCGGAAAAGTGGTTACCGGTTTTTCGACAAGATCATGCGCAAAATGTGAATCAGGAGAGCATAAATGGCATCGACCATTCGCGTGCGCGCTACTTCGAGCGGCGAGACCACCGAGGTGCAGGCGCTGATCCAGCACCCGATGGATTCCGGCTTCGTCAAGGATTCCAAGGGCGAAATCATTCCGCCGCATTTCATCCAGCAACTAACCTTCGAACATGACGGCAAGAACGTGTTCGCAGCCGATTGGGGCGGCGGCATTTCGAAGGATCCCTACGTCAAATTCACCTTCAAGGGCGGCAAGAAGGGCGACGAGCTGAAGATACGCTGGGTCGACAACAAGGGCGCGACCGACACCACCACGGCGAAGATCCAATGAAGTTGCGATCCGCGATCTATCTGGCTTCCGCCGCGCTTTCGCTTGCGCTGTTGACGCTTGCCAGCACGCTGCCCTCTGATGCCGCCGACAAGGTCGATCCCGTCGCCGACGCCAATGCGTTCAGGAAATTCTTCACCGACAAATTCCCCAAGGTGAAGCTGGAAGACTTCGTCAATGGTCCCTACTCGATGAACGAGGACCTGTACAAGCAATGGCAGGAGAAGGAGCAGTTTCCGCCTTACGAGTTCTCGCTCGAAATGGGCAAGGAAATGTTCTCAAAGCCGTTCAAGAACGGCAAGACCTATGCCGATTGCTTCGCGAATGGCGGCATCGGCGTCCGCCAGAACTACCCTTACTTCGACGAGAAGGAAGGCAAGGTCATCACGCTTGAGCTGGCGCTGAACCGCTGCCGCGAAGCCAACGGCGAAACGCCCTATTCCTATGTCAGGGACGAAATGGCGGCGCTGACCGCCTACATGGCCTTCACCTCGCGCGGCAAGCCGATGGACATCAAGATCCCGGACGATCCGCGGGCGCTCGCAGCCTACGAGGCCGGCAAGGAATATTTCTACACGCGCCGCGGCCAGCTCAACTTCTCCTGCGCTACCTGCCATGTGCAAAGCCCGGGCGAGCGCATCCGCGCCGAAATCCTGGCGCCCGCGCTCGGCATCGTCAATGCGATGCCGATCTACCGCTCGGAATGGAGCGGCATGGGCACCACCAGCCGGCGCTTCACCACCTGCAACAGCCAGATCCGCGGCGTGCCGCTCAGCCCGCAGGACGACGAATATCGCAACGTCGAATACTACCTGTCCTATGTCAGCAACGGGCTACCGATATCGGGGCCGGGAGCGCGGCCATGAGGAACTCGATGCCGAAATCCGCATTTGTCCCGATCCTGGTCTTGGCGCTGGTCGCGGCGGGCGTGACGAGTGCGCGCGCCGCAGGCTCGGAGGACGATTTCAAGGCGGCTTATGCTGCGGCTGAAGCCGCCAACAAGGAAGCCGGCAAGCTCCGCAATCAATGGACCACCACGGCGAACACGCTGGCGGCGGCGAAGAAGGCGGCCGATGCTGGCGATTTCGACAAGGCCACCGCGTCGGCCAAGGAAGCCGAGGCCCTGGCCAAGGCTTCGATCTTCCAGGCCACCAGCGAGAAGACCCGCTGGAGAGACATGGAAATTCGCTAGAGCATGATCCGGAAAAGTGGAAACCGGTTTTCTGCCAAGATCATGCCCTACAAGGAGACGCCGTTACGACGCGCGGAGACCCGCATGACCATCCGCCGCCGCGATTTCCTGACGCTCGCGGGCGCCGCCACCCTGTCGGGCAGCCTGCCACGGCTGGCACGCGGCGCCGACAATGCGGGCGTCTACGATCTCGAACGCTTCGGCAACGCCCGCATCCTCCACATCACCGACGTGCACGCACAGCTCCGGCCGGTATTTTTCCGCGAACCGAGCGTCAATCTCGGCGTCGGCCCGATGCACGGCAACCCGCCGCATCTGGTCGGACGCGCCTTTCTCGACCGCTTCGGCATCCGGCCCGACAGTGCCGACGCCTACGCCTTCACCTGCGTCGAGTTCGAAAAGGCCGCCGGGCGGTTCGGCAAGCTCGGCGGTTTTGCTCATCTGAAGACGCTGATCGACCGGCTGCGCGGCGAGGTCTCGTCCGGGCGCTCCCTGCTGCTCGATGGCGGCGATCTCTGGCAGGGCACCGGCCTTGCCAATACGCTGCAGGGCGCCGACATGGTGGATGCCGCCAACCTGCTCGGCATCGAGGCGATGACCGGCCATTGGGAATTCACCTATGGCGAAAAGGTGCTGCGCGCCAATCTCGAGCGCTTCAAGGGCGAATTCCTGGCGCAGAATGTCTTCCTCACCGAGGAAGCCGCCTTCAACGATGCCAAGGCGTTCGATCCGGCGTCGGGTCGCGTGTTCAAGCCATCCGTGATCAAAGAGATCGGCTCCTATCGCGTCGCCGTGATCGGACAGGCGTTCCCCTACGTGCCGATCGCCCACCCCAAGCGCTTTACGCCGGACTGGAAATTCGGCATCCGCGACGAAGAGCTGCAAAAGCTCGTCGACATGCATCGCAGCAACGACAAGGTCGATGCCGTTATTCTGCTCTCGCATAACGGCATGGATGTCGATCTCAAGCTCGCCAGCCGCGTCACCGGCATCGACGTCATTCTCGGCGGCCATACCCATGACGCCGTGCCGCAGCCGATTGCCGTGACCAACGCGGGCGGCACCACGCTCGTCACCAATGCCGGCTCGAACGGCAAGTTCCTGGCGGTACTCGATCTCGACCTCGGCAAGGGCAAGATCAAGGATGTGCGCTACCGGCTGCTGCCGGTGTTTTCGGAATTGCTGAAGCCCGATCCGGCGATGCAGGCGCTGATCGACAAGATTCGCGCGCCACATGCGGCGGCGCTGGACGAAAAGATGGCATCCGCCGACCGCCTGCTCTATCGCCGCGGCAATTTCAGCGGCAGCATGGATCAACTGATCTGCGACGCGCTGCTCGGTGAATTGAATGCCGAGATCGCGCTGTCGCCGGGGTTTCGCTGGGGGACCACCGCGCTGGCGGGCCAGCCGCTGACGATGGAAGACGTGATGGCGCAGACCGCCGTCACCTATCCCGAGACCTACGTCCAGACCATGACCGGCGGCCAGATCAGGGACGTGCTGGAGGACATCTGCGACAATCTCTTCAACACCGATCCCTATTACCAGCAGGGCGGCGACATGGTGCGCGTCGGCGGGCTGCATTACACCTGCAGCCCGAACGAGACGGTGGGCAAGCGGATTTCCGATGTGAAGCTCGACAACGGCCGTACGCTGGAGGCCGGCAAGCGCTACAAGGTCGCGGGCTGGGCTTCGGTCAACGAGCAGACCGGCGCGCCGATCTGGGATGTGGTCGCCAGGCATCTGAGATCGGGCAAGCCGCCGAACCGGGCCGCGCCGGGCGTCACGCTGAAAGGCGTTGACGGCAATCCGGGCATTGCCGGACAGGCATGACCGCCTTTTCAACCATGCTTCGCGCGACGGCCGCGGCGCTTCTGATCGCAGCCGCCGCACCTGACGCCCGCGCCCAGCAGACGCCGCTGCAGGACAAGCCGTTTGCCGAACACAAGATCGTGCTGCAGCTCTCCGATAACGACGCGCGCAAGCAGGGACTCGTGCTCAGCGTCGCCAGCAATCTCATGAAGCACTACGACCCCGACAAGGTCGCGATCGAGATCGTCGCGTTCGGTCCCGGCATCGACCTGCTGCGCCCGGAAAATCCCAATCGCAAGATGGTCGAGAGCCTGGTCGCGCAAGGCGCGCGCTTCGATATCTGCCTCAACACCGTCGATACGCTCGAACGCGAGAACGGCAAGCGGCCTGAATTCATTGCCGCGGCAACGCCGGTGCAGGTCGGCGTGGCGCAGATTCTGTTTTTGACGGAGAACGGATATACGCTGGTGAGGCCGTGACGCGCGTCGTCACTGCGAGCGAGCAGATCGATGCTGCCTCACTGTCATTGCGAGCGAAGCGAAGCAATCCATCTATCCCTGCGCTGCGGCATGGATTGCTTCGCTTCGCTCGCAATGACAGGGGCGAGCCCCAAGGCGTAAAACTTCTTCGACAAGGTCGCTTCTTATAGATGAAAGTTGTTTGAGAAGGCCGTCAAATTAGAATAATATCCTGCCCGAGGCTCGGATTGAGAGCGCGGCAGCAACCATGATCTTTCGCCAACTATTCGACAGCGTTTCCGGCACCTACAGCTACCTGCTGGCGAGCCGCGCCGGCGGCGAAGCGCTGATCCTCGATCCCGTGCTGGAAAAAGCGGACCGCTACTGCCAGCTCCTGCGCGAACTCGACCTGCGGCTGGTGAAGGCGGTCGATACCCATCTGCATGCCGATCACGTCACGGGCCTTGGCGAACTGCGCGACCGCACCCAGTGCATCACCATCATGGGCGAGCAGAGCAAGGCCGACGTGGTCTCGATGCGGGTTTCCGACGGCGACAAGGTGACGATCGAGGGGCTGTGCCTCGATGTCATGTACACGCCCGGGCATACCGACGATTCCTATAGTTACCTGATGGGCGATCGCGTCTTCACCGGCGACACGCTCTTGATCCGCGGCACCGGCCGCACCGATTTCCAGAACGGCTCTTCCCGTGCGCAGTATGAATCGATCTTCAATCGTCTGCTGAAACTGCCCGAGGAGACGCTGGTGTTCCCCGCCCATGACTACAAGGGCGATACGGTTTCCACCATCGGCGAGGAGAAGCGCTACAATCCGCGGCTGCAGGTCCGCAATGTCGACGAATATATCGAGTTGATGGCCAACCTGAAGCTGCCGAACCCGAAGATGATGGACGTCGCGGTGCCCGCCAACATGCATGTCGGCCTGCATCAGGAGGAGCTTGCCAAGCAGGGGCTGGCGCTCTCTGCTGGCGACGCCATCAACAGTCTCGGTCGGCCCGATATCCTCTTGGTCGATCTGCGCGAAGCGAGCGAACGCGCCAAGCACGGTACGATCGCGGGCGCGCTGCATGCGCCCTACCCTGGTATCTCCGAGAGCCTCAAGCCCGGCGGCATGCTCCGCGAAGTCGCCGCCGCCACCGGCCGCCGCGTGGTGTTCTTCTGCGCCTTCGGCGAGCGCTCGGCGATGGCGGTGGCCGCCGCGAAGAATGCGGGCCTTGTTAACACCGCGCATATCGAAGGCGGCATCGACGCATGGAAGAAGATCGGCGGGCCGGTAGTGATGGGGTGAGGTTTTATCGTAGCCCGGATGGAGCGAAGCGAAATCCGGGACGCCGCGAAAAGATTCCCGGATTGCGCTTCGCTCCATCCGGGCTACAAATTTACTTTCCTACCCGCTTCAATTCCGCCGTCAGAGCGTCGAGCGCATCCGCCAACAACACGCCGCCGCACTCGGTCATGCGCTCCGGGATCACGATACGCTTTGCGGGCGGATAGAAGCGCTCCAACGCCGGATGCAGCAGGAAGGCCTGACCGTCATCGCGCGCGACATCGCCGGCCTGCGAAACCACAAGGAAATCGGGCCGCAAATTCACGATCGCCTCCAGCGAAGCAAAGCCGCCGAAGGCAAAACCAAGATCGCCGGCCGCGCTGCGCAGCCCGGTTTCGGCCAGCAGCGAACCGACAAAACTGTCGCTGCCCGCCACCCAGCCTCGTCGCGACAGCGGCAGCACGCGATAATGCCGCTCCGAAACAGCCTGACGGGCGCGCGCAAGCGCAGCGTCAAGCCGCGCGATTTCCGCCGCCGCGCGATCGGGATGCCCGGTGATGTCGCCGGCCTCGCGGATCTGCTGCCTCGCTTCATCGAGGGTTCGCGGCACGGCGAGTTCGGCAAGACGAAGCCCTTTCGCCTTCAACAACTCCCGTGTCGAGCGCTTGTCAAACGCGCTGGCGACGACGATGTCGGGCTTTATCAGCAGCACGTCCTCGGCTCCGCCCGATAGCACCGGATAGCGGCTGAGGTCGCCCGCCTGCGATTGCCAGCCGTCGCGAGAGAACCGGCTCAATCCCAGGATCTGGTGGGGGTCCGCGAGCATCAGCACCAATTGATCGGTGCAGACATTCATCGACACCAGGCGCGGCAGATTGGCGGCAGGCGCTGTACCCGGCAACCCAAGCGCCATCGCCACCGCTAAAAGTGCCGGCCGCCGCATCAGACATCCGCCCAGGGCACGATCACCGCCTCGCGCTGATACTCCGCGCGATAGGCCGAGATCCGGAACACATCCGCCATCACCTGTTCGGACAGCGCCTCTGCCGGGGCGCCCTGCGACACCAGCCGGCCTTCGCGCAGCACCAGCACATGGTCGGCAAATCGCGCGGCGAGCCCAAGATCGTGCGTTACCACGATGACCAGCACGCCCTTGTCGGCGGTCGCGCGCAAATTCTGCATCACGTCGATCTGGTGCCGCGGGTCGAGCGAGGCGGTAGGCTCGTCGGCCAGGATGACCGGCGCCTCCACCGCCAGCGCGCGGGCCAGCGCGACGCGGCTGCGCTCGCCGCCCGAGAGTTCGGTGACGCGGCGATCGCTGAATTCGAGCACGTCGACCGCCTGCATCGCACGCAGCACGGCCTCCGCGTCCTTCGGCGACAGCCGTGCCGGATCGGTCGCGCCATGCGGATAGCGGCCGAGTGCTACGATATCGCGCGCCGGCAGCGGCCAGTGCACGACATGCCCCTGCGGCAGGTAGCCAAAGCGTTTTGCGCGCTCGCGCAGCGGAAGCGTGGCCAGTGTTTGACCGCCGATCGCGATCTCGCCTTCGGACGGGATCAGCCCGGCCAACGAGCGCAACAGCGTGGTCTTGCCGGCGCCGTTCGGCCCGACCAGGGCAACCAGATGTCCCGCGTCAAGCGCGAGCGAAACGTCAGTCAGCACGACGCGGCCGGCGAGCCGCACGCCTAACTCCCTTGCGCTCAGCAATGATGTCTCGCTCATGCAACGCCTCCGCTGAGCGCGCGGCGTTCGCGCATGATCAGATAGAGAAAGAACGGTACGCCGATAATCGAGGTCAGCACGCCGACCTTGATATCCGAGGTCGAGGGAATGATGCGCACCGCGATATCGGCCGCGAGCAGCAGCGCCGAGCCAGCAAGCGCGCTCGGGATCAACAGCCGCCCCGGATCGTGACCGATCACGGGCCGCATCAGATGGGGCGCGACCAGGCCGATGAAACCGATGGTGCCGGTAACCGCGACCGCACCGCCGACGCCGAGTGCGACGCCCGAGATCACGAACAGCCGGAGGCGGCCGACATCGACGCCGAGGCTTTGCGCGGTTTCCTCGCCGAGACTGAGCGCGCGAAAGGCATGGCGCTGGCTGAACAGCATGATCGCGCCGGCAATGATGAAGGGAAACGCCAGCATCACATGCTGAAAACTGCGGTCCTCCAGCGAGCCCAACAGCCAGAACGCGATCTCCAGCACCACGAAGGGATTGCTGGAGAGGTTCATCACCAGCGCGGTGGCAGCACCCGCGAAACTCGATATCGCGAGCCCCGAGAGGATGAGGATCAGCAGCCCGGCATTGCGGCCGGCGATGGTGAGCAGCACAAACACCGAACCGAAGGCCGCAGCGATCGCCGCAACCGGCAGCGCGTAGGAGCGCACATCGGCCAGCCCCAGCGCAATCACCAGCACGGCGCCGAAGGCGGCCGATTGCGGCGCGCCGAACAACGAGGGCGAGGCCAGTGGATTGCGGAGCAAGCCTTGCAGCGAAGCGCCCGACAGGCCAAGAATAGCGCCGATCGCGAGCGCCAGCAGCGTGCGCGGCAGGCGGATCTCCCGCACGATCACCTGCGATACGTCGCTGCCGGCGCCCAACAGCGCTTGCACCACTGAAAGCGGCGACAGCCGCACCGGCCCGATGCCAAGCGAGATCAGCATCAGGAACACAACGAGGACGGAAAGCGCCGCCACCGCGCCGATCCGCCGGCGCGTGGCAATCTCGTTGGTCAGGGTTACGGCCTCAACACTCATCGATCGTCCTAAAGCAGTTTTGCCCGCTCCGGTACAGACGGTCGGGCACGCGTGCTCATGCGGCAAAAATAGCGCACTCGTCCAGTAGGGATCGCTCGGCGCGCTGGGGCGGATTGACTCAGACTTTGACAGACTTCTACCATAGTTCCCGACGGTTCCCGTTTTGGGGATCAAAAGGGAATGCGGTGCGGGGAAAATCCCCCAATTCCGCGGCTGCCCCCGCAACTGTAAGCGGCGAATCCTTCGTCACACGCCACTGGGCTCTCGGTCCTGGGAAGGCGACGATGGGGTAACGACCCGCGAGCCAGGAGACCTGCCGTCAGCCGTGGTCACACGCGAAGATGTCGGTCGGGGAGTACAGACATTAGCTTCACCTAAGCTCGGTTAGCATACGGTGAGACTTGGTTCGCTGTGACGTGCCACTGACGTCATACCGAGGTCTGAACCATGTCTTCCACCAACAGAGCCGCTACGCGCCGCCGCGTCTGGCTTGCTTCCAGCTTCCTCATACCGATCGTGTCGCTCGGCATTTCCGGCGCAGCGGCACAGACGCCGCCTGAGCAATTGCCGCCGATCGAGATAACCTCGCCCACGGACCTGAATCGGACCCGCGCCAAACCGACCTATGATGAAGGATCGACCTCGCGCCGCGTCGTGCCGGCGGCAGCGCCCCCGACCGGCACACGGCCCGCAGCCGGGACCGGTTCGGGCGCCTCATCGCAAAGTGCTTCGCAAGGCGCGGGCGGCAGCGGCGGCCGGCAGTTTTCAGGTATTGTCGGCACGGCGTCGACCGTTATTACCGCCGAAGAGATCGCGCATTCGCCCGCACAAACGTTGCAGGAAATCATCGCGCAAACGCCCGGCGTGCAACTGACGAGCCTGTATGGCGGCGTCAACGGCGCCAAGACCAGCGTCGACCTCCGCGGATTCGGCGCTTTCGCGACCTCAAATACGCTGGTGCTCATCAACGGCCGAAGGCTCAACGACATCGACATGGCCGGCGTCGATTTTTCGACCATTCCACTCAATTCGATTGAGCGCATTGAAATCACCCGCGGCAACAGCGGCGCGGTGCTCTACGGCGACAACGCGGTCGGCGGCGTCGTCAACATCGTCCTGAAGGACGGCGTCGGCGGCCCTCCTGTTGCCATGCGCGCCGAGGCCGGCGCCGGCTCGTTCAACCAACGGCTTGCGAATGTCTCGGCCGCTACCAATTACGGACCTTGGTCGACGTCCTTCTATGGCAACGCCATCAAGTCCGACGGTTACCGGGTCAACAACGCCCTCGACCAGCGCAACGGGGTCGGCAATCTCAATTATTCCACACCGGACCTCAAGGCCTTCCTTACGGTGACCGGCGACGACCAGAAGCTCGGTTTCCCGGGCGGACGCACCGTCGATCCCTCCATCGGACTAGATCAACTCGTCACCGATCGCAGAGGCACCAATACGCCGTTCGATTACGGCAACCAGCAGGGCGCCAGCGCCACCACCGGCTTTACCAAGACAATCATGAATGGCGTCGACCTGATTGTCGACGGCGGCGTTCGGAAGAAGGACACGCAAAGCGGTTTCTTCGGCGCTGTACCGTTTGCCTCGCCACTTCCGAGCTTCTCCTCCACCTATAACGACGCATCCTTGCTGACCTGGTCGATCACGCCGCGATTGAGCATCAAGAACTCGATCTTCGGAATTCCCTCGCAGATCCTGACCGGCATCGATTATTACGACGCGACATTCAATCAGGACCGCGGAGCGTTCAAAGGCCTTGCGCCGACCCACATCTACGACCTGTCGCAGCAGACGCTGGCCGGCTACTGGCAGCACACGGTCGGCCTATTGCCGACGACCGATTTCTCCTATGGCGCCAGGGTTCAAAATACCAGCCTGAGTGCCCGGGATCGGTTTGATCCCAATGCACCCGGTTGCGCCATGTTCTTCAATTGCAGCCCCGCGGCCTCTCCATTGGACAGCAACGAAACACAGTACGCGCTGCATGTTGGCCTCGAGCATCGCTTCAACAGCGTGTTCTCGGTATTCGGCCGCGCCGCGCGCGCATTCCGAACCCCGACCGTCGACGAGCGCGTCTCCAGCGGTCCCTTCTTCGTTCCAGGGACTTTCCAGTTGAAGACCCAGACCTCGCACGACATCGAGGGCGGATTCCGCATCAAGAGCGGTGGCTTCCAGATGCAATCGAGCATCTACAGCATGGACCTCGAGAACGAGATCCACTTCATCCCGGCGCTGTTCTTCAACGTGAACCTCGATCCGACCCGCCGCTACGGCTCCGAGACCAGCGCCTCGCTGCGTGTCAGCGATACGGTGACGCTCCGCGGCGGCATGGCCTATACGCGCGCTGTCTTTCGCGAGGGGCCGTTCGCAGGCGACGACGTCCCGCTGGTATCCCGCTATACAGCCATGGGCGGCGTGACTTGGAATATCTGGCAGAACTACCTGGTGTTCGACGCCACCGTACGTGCCTGGAGCGAGCGCTTCATGGACAACGACCAAGCCAACACCCAGCGGCCCATTCCGGCCAGTGCTACCGCCGATCTGAAGCTTAGCGGACAGTACGATCGCTTCTTCTGGTCGGTGGGCGTGAACAATCTGTTCAACGCACTCTACTATGACTACGCGATCGCAAGCTCGTTTACGCCCGGCCGCTTCTCGGCCTACCCGCTCCCCGGCCGCACCTTCATGGTGAAGGCCGGCGCGACGTTCTGACCCGAGCCGCCGGTTCGGCCGAAGCCGGGCCGGCTTTTCCTGACCTGACGAGAAGGTATTCTCCTCGACATATTGCCGGGGAGAATACTTTTTCATGCCCGAACCGCGTCCATTCCGCTGATTGCAATGAGCACCGCGGCCACCGAACTTCTGCAGCGGGAAATATCCAATCCCGATACGCAATGGAGCCTCGGCACATTCGGCGCCACCGCCGAGTTCTCGCGCGACCCTGGCGAGCGGAACTGCACGGGCATGATTGATTTGGAAAGAAAGCGACATCTTTTCGACCAAAAATAACGCTTTCTGTGATCAGATCCCGTGATAAATGAAGCCGCAAAACCTCTCGACGATTTCTGTGGCAACTCGAATGGCGTGACAGCAACGAATGTCGAAGCTGCCGCCGATTCCTAAACAGATTCGGGTGGGCCTGGGGTCAAAAACAACATAGTAGATTGAGACAGACTTGAAATGACGAATGACGATCAAGGCCGCGACGACCGGGCGGCAAAGGCGGCCGAGGCCGCCAAGTCCGCGATGGCCGAGCGGGAAGCCGCCACGAAAGCCACGCTCGATAACATGGCGAGGTTGAGGGCATTGCGGCTGGCGCGCGAAGCTGCCGAGCCGCCGCGCGCGCCCGCGACGAAGAAGGCGCGCGCCGCCAAGGCACGGAAGCCGGCGGAGAAGGCCCCGGCCCTTTCCGACTGGCTGGCGAACCAGCAAAGCGGCGGACGGCGAATCTGAGCGAGCCGCGCAAAAGTCCGGTGCGTTACGCCGGCCCCGGCCAATCGATCAGCGATCGCGTCTTGTTCTCGGCATCGTAGACCTGCACCTGCAGCATCTGGAAGCGGTTCTTCAACGCCATGCCCGCTTCCTCCGCCGCCTCAACCGTATCGTGATGCGACTTGAAGTGACCATCGACCACCAGCGAGTAACCGGAGGTTGGCGCCTTGTCGGCACGGATGGTCTTGCGCGGCTGCGGTTCATCCAGCGCAATGCGGGGCTTCTTCATACTGGCTCCATGTAAGGCCCTTCGGGCTGCAGCCGCAAAAAGGGCGGGAAGAATTGTCTGATCGGCGCTAGGATGCCGGCCAAACGCGGCAGATTGAGGTCATGCCGTTACCCTGAGTCGGCGCGCAGCGCAAACGCCGATTGATCCGGCAGGAGGCATCACATGGACGGAACGGGCAGGAAGAACGAACCTCCGAAAAAAGCGGACGACAAGCCGAAGAAGCCGGAACGCATTCCGGCCGAGGACGAGGATTATGAGGACGGCGACATCGCAACGCCGAAGCGCGACCGCACGGGTAATGACGACGAGCCGTTGTGAGCGCAGCATACCAAGGTGTCATCGCCTGCGAAGGCGGGCGATCCAGTACGCCGAGACTTTCCGTACAACGTCGGCGCCGCGGAATACCGGTCAAGCCGGGCGATGACGGGCTGTGTCTAGTCAAGCTCCTCCCCCTCGATCGCCCGGATACTTCGGAGATCAAGCATATGCGCGCTAAACCCGCCCCGCGCAAGTTTGACCGCGAGCTTCGGCGAGGCCAGCAGCAATGCCGCCGTCATCGCCAGCGGCACGGCACTGAGCCAGTCTAACTGCACTGGCATGAGTTCTTCGCTGCTGCCGGCATAAGGCCCTCTCCTCGCAACGAGATACCGGCACTCCCTGACAATGTCGCGCCGCGTGCCGCCGCGCGCCCCACATCCGAGCAACGCCTGTATCGCCAGATGCGTAAGCACGCCGTTGCTACTTGCGGGCAATGCTTCCGGCGTTTCGCCGAGCGAGATCCGAAGCAGGAGCCCGACCAAATCGACACCGGATCGATACGCATTCATCGGCTCGACCAGCCGTGGATTGCAATCGATCAGCAAGGGCGGATCGTTATCGCCGCGCATGAGATAATCAACGGATAGCGCGCCATGCCAGTCGAGCGCCTGTCCGATCTTCTCGAGATAGGTCCGCACCACCGGCCGGCTCACGCTCTGCTTGATGGCCTCGCCGCCGCCGATACCCGCGGCCACCTGCCGATAGGCATGAAAGCCGATCAGTTGGCCGCGGCAGAACACCGACTGCGCCTTCTCGGTGGTGCCTGCGATGAGGTCTTGCATCAGCACTTCGCTGGTGAATGCATCGCTGGCCGCAAGATCGCGCAGCGCGCCTTCGAAATCGTCCGCGCTGTGCACGAACCAGATGCCGCGGCTCGCGGTGCCGACGGAAGTTTTCACGACGGCCGGAAAGCGGATCGCGTCACGGACAGCCTGAGCCGATGTGACGATCCGCGTCAGCGGCTGCGGCACCTCCAGCCGATCGAGCACGCGGCTGAATCCGGCCTTGCTATGCGCTTGCCGATAGTTCTCAAAATCCGGCAGCGCGATCCCGGCGCGGCCCGCGATGCGGTGCGCGACCCGCGCAAATAAAAATCCCTGCTCATGCGTCGGCAGCAGAACATCGAATTTTCCATCGGCCAGAAGCTGTTCGATAAGGGCCAGATAACCGGCCGGGTCATTCCGCAGCCCGGGACAGCGGTGAAATTTCCGAACGAAGCGAGAAAACCGCGAAAGACACCAGGGCGAGGGATCGCAGACCTCGACGTGATGGCCCGACAGCCCCAGAATAGTCACCGCCTCCCGGGACGAGGTACTGGAACCTTCGGAGACGAGCACCCGGAGCGGCTTAGCGGGATCAGGCATATCGGATCATTGCCGCGCCAAGCCGCCTTTGTCTTCCGATTTCCTGAGCCATTCGCACGCCCCTGCCCTCCGCCGGGGCAGCCATGCAGCTGCATTCATGGACAAATAACGGCCTGCCTATATTTTCAGCCCGCCCAGCCGGGCCGCAAGTCACACAGGATTTTGAGCTGACATGGTCGATATTCTGGCCGCACCGCAACAGGCCAAGGCGGACACATCGCTGCGCACGCTCGCGGCGATCTCGGTCGCCCATTGGGTCAGCCATTTCCATCTGTTCGTGCTGCCGATGCTGTTTCCGTTCCTGAAAGAACAGCTTGGCGTCGGCTATATCGAGCTGGGTTTTGCGCTGACCGTGTTCGGCGTCGTCTCCGGCCTGACGCAGGCTCCGATCGGCTATCTCGCCGACCATATCGGCGCGCGAAAGGTTTTGCTGATCGGTCTCACCGTCGGCGGCCTGGCGCTGATCATGCTCGGCCTGCATCTGAGCTACGCCTCGCTGATCGCCTGCGCCGCCCTGCTCGGCCTCGCCAACAGCGTCTATCACCCCTGCGACTATGCGATCCTGTCGACACATATGGATACACGGCGGATGGGCCGCGCGTTTTCGGTCCATACCTTTGCCGGCTTCCTTGGCGGCGCGGTGGCGCCCGCGATCATGGCTGCGCTGGTGGCCGCCGTCGGCGGACTCGGCGCGCTGATCGTGGCCGGCGCGGTTGGGCCAGTGGTGGCGCTGCTGTTGATTGCCGTGAAAATTCCCGATGCGAGTTCTGCCGATCGCAAGGTCGACGGCGCAGCGGCGCCGCAGCAGCAGAGCATCGTGACGCCGGCGCTCATCGTGCTGACGATCTTCTTCATGCTGCTCGGCCTTTCCAACGCCGGCATCAGCAATTTCGGCGTGGTCGCGCTGATGAGCGGCTATGGCGTGACATTCCACGCCGCCAATATCGCGCTTACCGCCTTTCTCGGCGCCAGCGCAGCCGGCGTGCTGGCCGGCGGCTATCTCGCCGACCGCACCAAGCGTCACGGCAATGTCGCTGCCGCCTGCTTTGCGATCAACGCCATCATCATCACGATTATTGCGGCGACCAACCTGCCGCCGGTCGTGCTGACCGCCGCGATGGGGCTGGCCGGATTCCTCGGCGGCGTCATCGCACCCTCGCGCGACATGCTGGTTCGTAACGCTGCTCCCGCGGGGGCCGCAGGCCGCGCCTTCGGCATTGTCTCTACCGGCTTCAATTTCAGTGGTATTCTTTCGCCGCTTTTGTTCGGCTGGATCATGGACCAGCACCTGCCGCATTGGGTTTTCGGCGCGTCCGTCGCCTTCATGGTGCTGACGGTCCTGCTGGCGCTGGTGACCGACCGCAAGCCGGCGGAACCCGTCAAGGCATAACGCGGTCTCTATTTTACGCGTTTTCTTCACGCGAACCGGTACCCATCCCCGGATCAATTCCGAGGGCATGCTTCGCGCGAAAACGCTTCCGATGCATTCCTGAACCCCATCCCCGGCGGTTGACTGTGCCTTGTGACGCCGGATGATGCAGCAACAAGAACAGCACCGGGATGGAAGCCATGACCTCGACCCCCGACCTCGTGATCCGCGGCGGCACCATTGCCGATGGCAAGGGTGGTGAATTGTTCGAAGCGGACGTTGCGATTGCAGGTGGCCGCATCGCCGAAGTCGGCAAGGTTGCCGCGAAGGGCAAGGAAGAGATCGACGCCAGGGGCAGACTGGTCACGCCGGGCTTTGTCGACGTCCACACCCATTATGACGGACAGGTCACCTGGAGCCAGGACATCACGCCCTCGTCACAGAACGGCGTCACCACGGCGATCATGGGCAATTGCGGCGTCGGTTTTGCGCCGTGTCGTCCGGCTGACCATGTCAGGCTGATCCAACTGATGGAAGGCGTCGAGGATATCCCCGAGCCGGTACTGAGCGCCGGCATTCCCTGGGCGTGGGAGAGCTTCCCGGACTACATGGACTGGCTGTCCAAACGAAACTTCGACATGGACATCGGCGCGCAACTGCCGCACGCGGCGCTGCGCGTCTATGTGATGGGCGAGCGCGGCGCGCGCCGCGATCCCGCAACGCCGGAGGACAACAGGGCGATGGCGGCGCTCGCCGGGGACGCCGTGCGATCAGGCGCATTGGGATTCTCGACATCGCGCACTCTCAACCACCGCACCTCGACGGGCGACTACACGCCGACGCTGAAAGCGGGCGAAGATGAATTGACCGCGATCGCCGGCGCGATGCATGGCGTCGGCCGCAGCGTGCTGCAATTCGTGCTCGACCAGAGCACCGTACACGAAGACCTGCCGATGATGCTGCGGGTCGCTGAAAACACCAGGTGCCCGATCTCATTCTCCGTCGCCCAGGCCGACAAGGCGCCGCGGCGCTGGCGGCAGACGATGGACACCATTAACGAAGCCGCCGCCCGCGGCCTCTCGATCACGACCCAGATTGCCGCGCGGCCCGTCGGGTTGCTGCTTGGGCTGGAATTGTCGCGCAATCCGTTCCAGACCCATCCGAGCTACCGCGCCATCGCCAACCTTCCGCTGGCGGAGCGGCTCACGCATTTGCGCCGGCCCGAGGTGCGCGCGGCCATCCTGAACGAGACGGCGACGGCAACCGACGACCCGCTGTTCTTCCGGCCGAACTACGACAAGATGTACCTGCTGGGTGATCCCCCTGATTACGAGCAGCCGCCGGAAAATGCGCTCGGCCCGCAGGCCCGCCGTCAGGGCCGACAGCCGGAAGAACTCGCCTATGAGGCGATGCTGACGGACGAGGGCCGCGGCATGCTCTATGTGCCGTTCCTCAATTATGCCGACGGCAATCTCGATGCCGTGCATGAGATGCTTCGCGAACCCAGCGCCGTGCCCGGCCTTTCCGACGGTGGTGCGCATTGCGGCATCATCTGCGACGCCAGTTTCCCGACCTATCTTTTGACGCACTGGACGCGCGACCGCAGCCGCGGCGAAAAGCTGTCGATTCCGTTCGTAGTCGCCGCGCAGTCGCGCAAGACCGCGCTCTCGGTCGGCCTCTACGATCGCGGCGTGATCGCGCCCGGCTTCAAGGCCGACGTCAACGTGATCGACTACGACCGCCTGCATCTGCATCCGCCGAAGGTGCATTACGACCTCCCCGTCGGCGGCCGCCGCCTGATGCAGCAGGTCGACGGTTATGATGCCACCATCGTCTCCGGCGTGGTGACACAGCGCGGCGGCAAGGCCACCGGCGCCCGCCCGGGCAAACTGGTGCGCGGTGCGCAGGGTTCAAAACCGCAGTTCGACGCGGCGGCGAGTTAGCTGGGGCATCGCCTCATACGCGGTGTCGTCCCTGCCGGCAGTAAGCCGTAGCCCGGGTGAAGCGAAGCGCAACCCGGGATTCTCACAGGCGGATGGGCTTGCCCCGGATTTCGCTTCGCTCCATCCGGGCTACGAACCTCACGCGAATTTCGGCTGCGCGGCGGCCTGCGCCATCAGCCTTGCGCGTTCCGTGTTCGGCCAGAGCAACAGCAGGCCAAGCAGGCCCGATGCCGCCATGATCACGGCATTGATGGTGAAGCCGGTCATGTAGCCGTCGAGCGGCACCGCCGCGTTCTGGATCACCGCGCCCATCACGAACGGAGCGATCATCCCGGCCAGCGTATAGATCGCGCCATAGATCGCGATGACGGCGCCGCGCTGCTGCACCGGCGTGAATTCGCCGAGCATCGGCGGGCAGACCACATAAATCGAGCCACAGAGCCCGGAACCGATCACGAGAAAGGCGATCTGCCATCCGGCACCGTTGACGTATGGCAGCACCGCAAGGATCAGCCCGCCAATGATCAAGGGTACCGAACCGAGCACGCCACGGGCGCCGCGCGTGGTGTAACCGCGCGTCAACATTACTTGCGAGATCCAGCCCGTCAGCAGCACGATGACCGCGCCGAATACCCAGGGCAAAACCGAAATCCAGCCCGCATCCTTTTGCGAGAAGCCGAGCCCCTTGACGATGAATGGCGTGAACCAGGTCAAGCCGAGCGACAGCGCCCAATAGGCGCCGAAGGTGGCAGCGACGCAGCCGATGAAGGTCCGCGACGTCAGAAGCTGCATATAGGGAACGCGCGGATCGGCTGATGCCGTCGTAACGGTCTGAACCAGCGGTCCTTCCTTGCCCATCACCAGCCACGCCGCCACCCACAGCAAGCCGACCACGCCAAGCGCGCCGAACGCATAGTGCCAGCTATGATTGACGATGATCCAGTTCAGCGCGGGCACCGCGAGAATCACACCGAACGCCGAGCCCTGCGAGAGGATGGCGGTTGGTAGCGTCCGCTTCTCGTCGGGAAACCATTTGTAGATCGCATGCGCCGCCACAGCGAATGCCGGACCCTCGCCGGCGCCAAGGATGATGCGGCAGATAACGAGCGTCGTGAACCCGACGGTGCCGACCATGGGAAATTGCGATATCGACCAGATGATGGCCATCACAAGCAGCACCCAGCGGGTGTCGACGCGGTTGACGATGAAACCGACGACGATGGCCGAGATTGAAAACAGGAAGAAGAACGAGGAGCCAAGGAAACCGAATTGCTCCGGCGACAGTTTCAACTCGTCCATGATCGGCGCGCCAGCCAGGCCAACCACGATCTTGTCGGCGAAGTTCACCAGCATGAACAGAAACAGCAGGAAGGTGATCTTCCAGGCGCCCTTGGGCGTCGCTTGCGCGGTCATGGCAGGTTTCCCCGTTTTGTCTTTGCTGGCTCTGTGGGATTGGCCGGTTCCAATGCTACAAGGGGGTTCCCGCGCAAGGCAACCCGGATTTTCACACAAGGCGCCCGCGCCGCAAACTGCTAGCTGAAAGGGCAGGCGCAGGCCACAACTGGATCACGATCACGCGGTAGCGCGATTGAGGCCGTGATCCGGTGCAACAGCGCTGATATGTTGCAATGCCATCACGTCAGGGGGAGCTTACATGGTCAAATCGGTCCATCTTCGCGCATGACCAACGGCAGTCCCATCGTGCCCAACGTGACCGGTCATGTTCTTCACGTGACCGGCCTGACCAAGAGCTACCGCGCCGCCGGCGAAGAGGTCGCGGTGTTGCGCGGGGTGAACCTTATGGTCGCTGCCGGCGAGAGCGTAGCGCTGACAGGGGAATCCGGCAGCGGCAAGAGCACGCTCCTGCACTTGATCGCCGGCCTCGATGCCGCCGATGGCGGCGAGATCAGGCTGGCCGATGCGTCGGTTTCCGAGCTCAGCGATGCCGGCCGGGCGGAATTGCGCCGCGACCGGCTCGGCCTGGTGTTTCAGCAATACAACCTGATTCCGAGTCTCACGGTGGAAGACAACCTGGTTTTCCAGTCGCGCATCGCCGGCCGTCATGATGCGGCCTGGCACCACGAACTGGTCGAGCGGCTCGGGCTCGGCCGTTTCCTGAAACGCTATCCCGAACAATTGTCCGGCGGCCAGCAGCAGCGTGTCGCGATCGGCCGCGCGCTGGCAACAAAGCCGCTGCTACTGCTCGCGGACGAGCCGACCGGCAATCTCGACGAGGACACCGCGGACGAAGTGCTGGCACTGGCGCGCGATCTGGTGACGCGCAGCGGCTGCGGGTTTCTGATGGTGACGCACAGCGCACGGCTCGCCGCAACGCTCGACCGGCAGGTCAATCTCCATGCCGGAGTGATCGCGTGAAACGCGCGCTGTGGACGCTGGCCGTGCTGCTGAGCCATTGGCGGCGGCATCCGATGCAACTCGCGACCCTGCTGATCGGGTTGATCTCGGCGACCGCGCTGTGGAGCGGCGTGCAGGCGCTCAACCAGCAGGCACGCACCTCCTATGACCGTGCCGCCGCCATGTTCGGCGGCACGCGCACCGCCATGCTGGTCGCCCGCAGCGGCGCAGCGCTTCCGCAACAACTCTTCGTCGATCTGCGCCGCGCCGGCTGGCCGGTTTCGCCGGTGCTGGAGGGCCGCATCCAGATCGAGGGACGGTCGTTCCGTCTGTTGGGCATCGAGCCGGTGACGCTACCCGGCGAAGTCGGGAACGCGCCGACAATCGGCAAGGCCGGCCTGCAATCCTTCATGACACCGCCGGGCGAAATGCTGGTCGCGCCGGAAACGCTTGCCGATCTCAAGCTCGCCGAGGGCGCGCGCCCACAAGCCAATGGCGGCGCATCACTGCCGCCGCTTCGCGTGCAGCCGAACCTGGTGCCCGGCGTGCTGGTCATCGACATCGGCATCGCGCAGAGCATCCTGAAAATGCCGGACCAACTTTCGCGCCTTCTGATCGGCAAGACGACAAGCAGGCACGCGCCGCTCGAAAGCGTTGCCGGCGACAAGCTTCGCCTGGTTAAGCCCGATGCCGAGACCGACCTCGAGCGCCTCACCGACAGTTTCCACCTGAACCTGACTGCTTTCGGATTGCTGTCGTTCTTTGTCGGCCTGTTCATCGTCAATTCGGCGATCGGTCTCGCCTTCGAGCAGCGCCTTCCGACCTTGCGCACCCTGCGCGCCTGCGGCGTCTCCGCGCGGATGATGAACGTCGTGCTGGTGATCGAACTGGTGTCGCTGGCGCTGGCTGCGGGGCTGATCGGCCTCGTTTGCGGCTACTTCATCGCCGGGGCGCTGCTGCCCGATGTCGCCGCATCGCTGCGCGGGCTCTACGGCGCGCAGATTCCGGGACACCTGACGCTCAAGCCGCAATGGTGGATCGCGGGCGTCGCCATCAGTATTCTCGGCGCGCTCGCTGCGGCCGCCGCCAGCCTGACCAAGGCGCTGCGACTGCCGCTACTCGCCACCGCCCAGCCTTTCGCCTGGCAACAGGCGCAGCGGCGCTGGCTGACTTATCAGAGCGCGCTGGCGCTCGCGGCGTTTGCAGCGGCTGGCTGCTTTTTGTGGTTTGGCGATTCCCTGATTGCGGGCTTTGCCGTGCTCGCCGCACTGATGCTCGGCGCCGCGCTGATCCTGCCGATGCTTCTGGAGATTGTCCTGTCGCTTGGCCAGCGCTACGCGCGGGCCCCGCTCGGCATCTGGTTCTGGGCTGATAGCCGCCAGCAACTGTCCGGCTTGTCGCTCGCCTTGATGGCGCTTTTGCTGGCGCTGTCAGTCAATGTCGGCGTCTCCACCATGGTCGAGAGCTTTTCCCGCACCTTCCTGGTTTGGCTCGACGGGCGGCTGGCGGCGGATGTCTATGTCAACGCCGCCAACGACGAGCAGGCGCACGAGATCAGGGCGTGGCTGCGCGAGCGTCCCGAGGTCGAGGCGGTGCTGCCCGGCGGCCGCGCCGATACGCAATTGGCCGGCGCGCCGCTCGAAGTGCTGGGTCTGCCCGATCACGCCACCTATCGCGACAACTGGCCGCTCTTACAATCGGCAGACAATGCCTGGATCAAGCTTCGCCCCGGCGACGCCGCGCTCGTCAGCGAACAACTGGCGCGGCGGCTTCATCTTTCCGTCGGCGACCGCATCGAGGTGCCCGCGTCAGGCGGCAACTGGACGCTCAACGTGGTCGGCATCTATGCCGACTACGGCAATCCCAAGGGCCAGATCGCGGTAAACTTCGCTGCGCTGACGCGGCGCTTTCCGGAGATCCCGCTGACGCGGATGGGATTGCGGGTTACACCGGCGAAAATCCCGGCGCTGATCTCGGCGCTGCAGGAAAAATTCGCCCTCGACAACCGCAACGTTGCCGATCAGGCAACGATGAAGGCGGAATCGACACGAATCTTCAACCGCACGTTTGCGGTGACGGCGGCGCTGAACGCCTTCACGCTCGGCGTGGCCGGCGTTGCGCTATTGACGAGCCTGCTGACGCTGGCCAATTCCCGCCTGCCGCAACTGGCGCCATTATGGGCCATCGGCGTCACCCGTCGGCGGCTCGCGGCGATCGAGCTCCTGAAGACGATGTCGGTGGCGCTGATCACCACACTCTTCGCGCTTCCTTTGGGTCTGCTGGTCGCGTGGTGCCTGCTCGCGATCGTCAACGTCAAGGCTTTCGGCTGGCGGTTGCCATTCCATGTCTTTCCGATGCAACTGTTGTGGCTCACCGGCGTTGCGATGGTGGCGGCGCTTGCGGCTTCCGCGCTTCCCGTCATCAGGCTGGCGCGCATGCAGCCCGCGAGCCTGATCAGGATTTTTGCCAATGAACGGTAGCGGCCCGATCACCCGCCGCGGCTTCATCGGCGGCGCGCTCCTTGCCGGGCTGGGCGGCAGCGCGTTCGCACAGGGCTTTGCGGGTTTGAGCGAAAGCGCGGATGGATTTGCGCCTGTTGTCCCCGACAGGACATTCGCATTTCCCGCCGACCACGGACCGCATCCACAATTCCGCATCGAGTGGTGGTATGTGACGGCCAATCTCACGGATGCGCGCGGAACGGCCTACGGCGCACAGTGGACGCTATTTCGCCAGGCGATCGCAGCAGGCGACCCGCAGGAAGGCTGGGCCAACCAGCAGATCTGGATGGGCCATGCCGCCGTCACGCGCGACGATACCCATCGCTTCAGCCAGACGTTTGCGCGCGGCGGCGTCGGCCAGGCTGGCGTCGAGGCGGCGCCGTTTCACGCCTGGATCGACGCCTGGGAGATGCGCGCCCTCGATTCCGTCAACGACGACAATATCGCACCGTGTGCGCTGAAAGCATCGGGCGCCGATTTCAGCTACGCGCTGCGCCTCGATGCGGAGCGGCCGCTGACGCTGCAGGGCGACGGCGGCTACAGCCGCAAATCACTGCGCGAACAGGCGTCTTATTATTACAGCCAGCCGCATTATACGGCGGCGGGCATTCTCACCATTGACGACAAGCCCATCGACGTTACCGGCATGGCCTGGCTCGATCGCGAATGGAGCAGTCAGCCGCTGGCCGCGGACCAGAGCGGATGGGACTGGCTCTCGCTGCATTTCAATTCGGGCGACAAATTGATGCTGTACCGGATGCGCCAGAACGACGGCCAGCATTACGGCTCCGGCAAGTGGATCGCGCCCGACAACACGGTCGAGACCCTGGGCTCCGACGACATCGTCATGACGCCGCTGACCGTCACCAAGATCGAAGGACGAAAGATCCCGACTGCCTGGCGCATTGCGGTCGCAAAAATGGCACTGGCGATCGAATGCCGGCCGCTCAATCCCAGGAGCTGGATGGGCACGAGCTTTCCCTATTGGGAAGGCCCGATTCGCTTTGAAGGCAGCCACACGGGAGTGGGCTATCTGGAAATGACGGGCTATTAAGCCCGCGCACGAAACAGGGGGAAACTTGGTGATGTATCATCTCACCGCGCTCGTCACCTTGCTGGCGATCCTGGTCTATTTCTACTCGTCAGTTCTGGTGTCGCGGGCGCGCGGCACGTTCGGCGTCAAGCTGCCGGCAATTTCGGGCAATCCGGATTTCGAGCGCGTGTTTCGCGCGCAGATGAATACGCTGGAATGGCTGCCGATCTTCCTGCCGTCGCTGTGGCTGTTCGCGATCTATGTCAGCGACGGCATTGCCGCCGCGATCGGGTTGGTGTGGGTGATCGGCCGCATTCTCTACGTGCTCGGCTACGCCAGGGCGGTCAAGGACCGCAGCCTGGGTTTTGCAATCCAGGCGCTGGCGACGATTGCGCTGTGGGTGGGCGCGCTCGGCACCATCGTGTGGCGGATTGTTCAGCAAGCCTTGTAGGGTGGGCAGAGGAGCGAAGCGACGTGCCCACCATCCATCAGCGAACGAGCTGCGAGATGGTGGGCACGCTTCGCTTTGCCCACCCTACGGCTTTTACTTCACCAGCGGGCAGCCCGAATCCTTGGCCGCGGGAAACGCCTTGTCGCCGGGCACGACGGCGAGCTGCTTGTAGTAATCCCACGGCTTCTTCGACTCCGACGGCTTCTTGACCTCGAACAGATAGAGGTCGTGCACCATGCGGCCGTTTTCGAGCACCTTGCCGCCTTGCGCGAAGTCGTCGTCCACCGGAAGCTCTTTCAGCTTTTTGGCGACCGCCTCGGTGTCCTTGGTGCCGGCGGCCTTCACCGCCTTCAGATATTGCAGCGTCGCCGAATAGGTGCCGGCCTGGATCATGTTCGGCATCCGGCCGGTGCGCTTGAAGAAGCGTTCGGCGAGGTTGCGGCTCTTGGGATCGCGGTCCCAGTAATAGCCTTCCGTCAGCACCAGACCTTGCGCAGCGTTGAGTCCGAGGCCGTGCACTTCGGCCAGCGTCAGCAACAGGCCGGCCAGCTTCTGGCCGCTCTTGACGATGCCGAATTCGGCGGCCTGCTTGATCGAATTTGTCGTGTCGAGGCCGGCATTAGCGAGGCCGATGATCTTGGCCTTCGAGCTCTGCGCCTGCAGAAGGAACGAGGAGAAATCCGACGAGTTCAGGGGAATGCGGACCGCGCCCAGCACCTTGCCGCCCTTCGCCTTGACGAAATCGCCGGTGTCTTTTTCCAGCGCATGGCCGAAGGCGTAGTCGGCGGTCATGAAGAACCAGCTATCGCCGCCGGATTCCACAAGCGCGCCGCCGGTGCCATAGGCGAGCGCGTGGGTATCGTAGGCCCAGTGAAAGCCGTAGGGCTGGCAGGCATCGCCGGTGAGGCGCGAGGTCGCTGCGCCCACGACGATGTCGATCTTCTTCATCTGCTTGGAAAGCTCGTGAATCGCGAGCGCGACCGAGGAGGTCGTCAGCTCCGTGATCATGTCGACGCCTTCGACCTCATACCAGCGCCGCGCGATCGCGGTGGCGAGATCCGCTTTGTTCTGGTGATCGGCGGAGATGATTTCGATCTTGTGCCCGAGCACCTCGCCGCCAAAATCCTCGATCGCCATCTTGGCGGCCTCGAACGACCACTTGCCGCCATAATCGGCGTAGACGCCGGATTGGTCATTAAGAATACCGATCTTGACGCCCTGCGCCGATGCCGGCGCGGCGAGCAAGAGACCACCCAGCGCAACGGCGGCCAACAATCCCGACTTCATTTTTTTCTCCCGGAATTTTTGGTCAGGGGAACCTGGCGACATTATTCAATAACCCCGCAAGTGCCCATCCATTTCGGATAGACCAAAAGTAGCGGGAACTTTGAAGTGGGGCACGTCAAAACCTGCCCGTCATTCCGGGGCGCACGGAACGCGAGCCCGAAAATGACGACGGTGAATTCACACCGCAACCGGCTTCTTGCCCTTCCCGTCCGCGAGATTGCGCACGATGACGTAGAAGATCGGCGTGAAGATCAGGCCGAACAGCGTCACGCCGAGCATGCCGAAGAAAACCGCGACGCCCACCGCCTGACGCATCTCGGAGCCGGAGCCCGACGAGATCACCAGCGGCAGCACGCCGAGGATGAAGGCGAACGACGTCATCAGGATCGGCCGCAAGCGCAGCCGGCAGGCTTCGATGACAGCCTCCAACCGCGCCTTGCCCTCGAGCTCGATATCGCGCGCGAACTCGACGATCAGAATAGCATTCTTGGCCGCCAACCCCACCAACACCACGAATCCGATCTGGGTCAGGATGTTGACGTCCTGTCCCATGATCCGCACGCCAATGGTAGCGGCAAGCAGGCACATCGGCACGATCAGGATGACCGCGAACGGCAGGCTCCAGCTGCCATATTGCGCCGCCAGCACCAGATAGACGAACAGCACGCAGATCGGAAACACGAGGAGGCCAGCTTGGCCGCCGGTCACCTGCTGATAGGACAAATCTGTCCATTCAAAGCCGAAGCCGGTCGGCAGCGTCTGCTCGGCAAGCTTCTTCATGGTGTCGATGGCAGTCGCCGAGCTGGTGCCCGGCAGCGTGTCGCCCTGCAGCTCGGAAGCTGGATAGAGATTGTAGCGTGCGACGCGGTCGGGGCCGGAGATATCCTTGAAGTCCACGAGGCTGCCGAGCATCACCATGTCGCCGGCAGCGTTGCGGGTGCGCAGGCGTGAGAGATCGGCGCTCTCTTTCCGGAACGGCAGATCGGCCTGTGCCGTGACGCGATAGGTGCGCCCGAACAGGTTGAAGTCGTTGACATAAGTCGATCCGAAATAGGTCTGGATCGCCTCATTGATGTTCGCGATTGGCACGCCGAGCTTCTGCGCCTTCACGCGGTCGATATCGACGAACAATTGCGGCGTGTTGGCGGTAAACGGCGAGAACACCTGGGTCAGCCCCTGTGCCTTGCGGGCAGCGCCGACCAGTTCGTCGGTCGCAGCCGCCAGCAGTTCAGGGCCGCGCACCTGGCGATCCTGGATACGCATGGCGAAGCCGCCGCCGGTACCGATGCCGGGCACCGCCGGCGGCGGAATGACGACGATGAACGCGCCCTGGATGCTCGCAAGCCGCTTGCGCAGCTCACCGGCAATTGCGTCGGCGGACAGTCCCTTCTTGTGGCGAACCTCCGGATCTTCGAACACGGGGAATAGCGCCGCGGCGTTGCTCGCTTGCGTGCGGGTTGCGCCCGAGAAGCCCGCAAACGCCGCGACCCGGATGATGCCGGGCGTATCGAGCGCTCTTTTCTCGATCTCCCTGACGACCTCGGTCGTCCGCGCCAAAGAGGCCGCGCCCGGAAGCTGCACGGAGACGATGACGTAGCCGCGATCCTGCGGCGGAATGAAACCCTGCGGTGTGGTGACGAGCAACCATCCGGCGCCGCCGATCAGCGCCACATAGACCAATAGCATCACCACCGAATGCCGGATCACGAAATCGGCGGCGCGGGCGTAGCCATGCGAGAGCCGGTCGAAGCCGCGATTGAACGCGCCGGCAAACGCGTTCCAGCCGCGGGCGATGAAATTCCAGCGCGCCGGCGGCCGCTTGTCCGCATGCGGCTTCAGGATCTGCGAGGCCAACGCGGGCGACAGCGTCAACGAACAGAAACATGAAATCGCGGTCGCCACCGCAATGGTGACGGCGAATTGCTGGAAGAATTGCCCTGATATGCCGCCGAGAAACGCCGTCGGCACGAACACCGCGCACAGCACCAGCGCGATCGAAACCAGCGCGCTGCCGACCTCTTCCATGGTACGGAGCGCCGCATCGCGGCGGCTCATGCCGTGCTCGAGATGGCGCTCGACGTTTTCGACTACCACGATCGCGTCATCGACCACGATGCCGACCGCAAGCACCAAACCGAACAGGGTCAAATTGTTGATCGAGAAGCCCAGCGCAGCCATCACCGCAAAGGTGCCGACCAGCGATACCGGAATCGCGATGATAGGAATGATGGCCGGTCGCCAGCCCTGTAGGAACACGACCACCACGAGCACGACCAGCGCCATCGCTTCGTAGATCGTCTTGATCAGCTCGCTGACGGACTGCGCAATGAATTCGGTCGGGTTGTAACCGATATTGTAGTCGAGCCCCTGTGGAAAGCTGGCTTTCAGCTTTTCCATCGTGTCCGAAATGCCCTTGGCGGTTGCCAGCGCGTTGGAGCCCGGCCGCTGGGTCACCAGCATGGCGACGGCGGATTTCCGCAGCATGAAGCTGTTGGTCGCATAGGCGAGCGCACCGAGCTCGATCCGCGCGACATCGCGCAGCCGCACGATACGCCCGTCGGCACCGGCCTTGACCACGATCTCCTCGAACTGTTTGGGATCCTTCAATCGGCCGGTGAAGGTAAGATTCGGCGAAAAGGCGCGGTCGGCAATCGGCGGTTCGGCGATCTGGCCGCCCGCGATCTGCACGTTCTGCGACCGGATCGCCGCAACTATTTCGCCCGCTGTCAGACCCAGCGTGGAGACCTTGTCGGGATCGAGCCACAGCCGCATCGAATAGTCGCGCGCGCCGAAGATCTGGATGTCGCCGACGCCGTCGAGCCGGTCCAGCTGGTCGCGGACTCGCAGCAGCGCGTAGTTACTGATGTAGAGCTGGTCGAACGTGTCGTCCGGCGACAGCATGAACACGACCATCAGGATGTCGGGGCTGTTCTTGCGGGTGACGACGCCGCCGCGCTGCACTTCTTCGGGCAGCCGCGGCTGCGCAATCGCGACGCGGTTCTGCACCAGCACCTGCGCCTTGTCGAGATCGGTCCCGAGCTTGAACGTAACTGTTATCGTCAACTGTCCGTTCGAGGTCGCCTGGCTGTAGAGATACAGCATGTCCTCGACGCCGTTGATTTCCTGCTCGATCGGGGCGGCGACGGTGTCAGACACGGTTTGCGCCGAGGCGCCGGGATATTGCGTGGTAACCGTCACCGTCGGCGGAACCACTTGCGGATATTCCGCGACCGGCAGCGTGGTGTAGGCGATCGCGCCAACGATCATCAGCACGATCGACAGCACCATCGCAAGAATGGGCTGGTTGATGGAAAGCCGGCCAAGATTCATGTCTTGCCACCGGCCGGCTTGACCTCGGCGGTCTGCGGGGTGACTTTCGCACCCACGCGCGCCCGCTGCAGGCCGTCGACGATGACGCGGTCTTCAGCTTTTATCCCTTCGCGGATCACGCGCAGGCCTTCATCCAGCGGCCCAAGCGTCACCGGCTTCGCCTCGACCGTATTGTCGTCCTTGACGACAAAAACGATCTTGCGCGACTGGTCGGTCGCAATCGCGGTATCAGGCAGCAACAACGCCTCATAAGGCGCACTGCCGATGATCCGAACGCGGCCGAACTGGCCGGGGAGGATCGAAAGATCCTTGTTGGGGATGACAGCGCGGCTGCGCAGCGTCCCGGTCGAGACATCAAGGCGGTTGTCGAGGAAATCCATCTTGCCGTCGTGCGATGGCTTGGTCTCGCCCGTGAGCGTTACCTGGACCGGGTTCGGCGTATCACGCGAGCTCGGCCGTTTGCCTTCGAACCAGAGCCGGCTGTTCCTCTGGTAAGTCGCTTCATCGACGTCGAAATAGATGTAGATCGGATCAAGCGAGACGATCGAGGTCAGCAGCGTGGATCCGCCATCGCTGCCCTGCACGAGGTTGCCGGGCGTGACGAGATGTCGGCTGACGCGGCCGGTGATCGGCGCCATCACATGGGTGAATTCGATGTTGAGCTTGGCGGCCTTGAGCAATCCTTCGGCCTGCATTTCCGCCGCGCGCGCCGCCTGCAGAGTTTGGCGGCGCTGGTCGACGATGGAATCCGACACGGCCTGGGTCTGGTTCAACGTCAATGCGCGATCGAGTTCGCGCCTGGCAAGCTCGGCCCTCGCCCGCGCGTCGGACAATTGGCCGTCGGCCTGCTCGGCGACCGCCTCGAACGGACGGGCGTCGATCACATAAAGCAGATCGCCCGCGCGCACGATGCTACCGTCGCGGAATTCGACACTGGTCACGAAACCGCCGACGCGGGCGCGAACCTGGACTTCCTGAACCGCCTCGAACCGTCCGGTGAATTCATCCCAATCCGTAACCGTGCGTTTCACCGGTTGCGACACGGTGACCGTTGGCGGCGCCGCCGCCGGCTGTTGCGCCGCCTTGTCGCCGCAGGCGGACAGCGCCAGCGCGAGCAGCGGGGCCAGCCAACCGAGGCGACGAAGTGCGGGAATATCAATGTTTGCCGGTGCAGCCGGACTTTCCAATTGCTCGGTCGTGCTCAATCCCATCTCTCCTGCACTCACAACATCCTGATCGATGGAAGCGGCTGCCATGGAACCTTGAAGGGCGGAGGCCACAGATGTGATCAGTTCCCAGTCTCGTCAAGAACCCGGCCGGATCAAGCACAATCGTTATGCACCCGCATAGCCAACGCCTGCGCCACGCGTATTTCAGGCTTTCCGCACTGCGATGAGGGCGGGATCCGCCGCGACGAGGGCCCAGCTAATCGCCGCCTGATGACGAAAACGTGACGCCACACGAAGGCGTCTTGCCGCCCTGCCGCCCTCTCGTCATTCCGAGGACGCGGGCTCCGGAATGGCGGGGATGCTCAATCATAGGATGATTTTCGCTTCGCGATATTCATTGCCATGGGTACCGGTGTCGATGGGTATCGCTGCGCTCCACCCATCCTACGAGACCTTCCCGAGCATCATCTTCGGGCATGACGCCGCGAATTTCCTCCGCTAACCTTGTGGCAAGGCCCGCGACAAGGGCCAGAAAATGTCCGGGGAGGACAAGGGTGCACCGAGGGCGTGTCGTGTTCGGCGCGATGGACGAGGTCGTGTTCGGGCGGCCGGCGTCCGAGGCGCTCGTCGAGCAGTTGAACCGGCTCGGCGCTACACGCACCTTTCTGATGGTCAGCGGCACCCTCAACCGCCAAACCGATGAAATCGAGAACATCCGCCGCGCGCTGGGACCACGCTGCGCCGGTACCTTCGACGCGATGCCGCCGCATACGCCCCGCTCGGCCGTCATTGCCGCCACCGAACAAGCCCGCGCCGCGAATGCCGATCTCATCGTCACCATCGGCGGCGGCTCCATCACCGACGGCGCCAAGGCAGTGCAGCTTTGCCTCGCCAACGATGTCCGCAAGCCTGAAGACATCGACCGGATCAAGGCGGGGCGCGGCGGTTCGCCGCAACTGGCAGCGCCGACCGTGCGCCAGATCAGCGTGCCGACGACGATTGCCGGCGGCGAGTTCTCCGCTACCGCCGGCGTCACCAATGAGAAGACGAGGGTCAAGGAAGGGCTGCGTCATCCGCTGATCATGCCGCGCGCGGTGATCCTCGATCCCTGGCTCAGCCTGCACACGCCGGAATGGCTGTGGCTCTCGACCGGCATCCGCGCCGTCGACCATTGCGTCGAAGGTATCTGTTCGCGCGAGGCGCATCCTTACGGCGACGCGCAGGCGCTGAAGGGCCTGTCGATGCTGGCGCAGGCGCTGCCGCGGGTAAAGGCCGATGCCAAAGACCTCGATGCACGAATGGATTGCCAGATCGGCACCTGGCTTTCGACCGGACCGCTGGCCTCCGGCGTGCCGATGGGCGCCAGCCACGGCATCGGCTACGTCCTCGGCGCCGAGTTCGGCGTACCGCACGGCTACACTTCCTGCGTGATGCTGCCGGCGGTGATGCGCTGGAACAAGACGGTCAATGCCGAGCGCCAGGCGCTGGTCGCTGGCGCCATGGGGCACCCGAACGAGGACGCCGGCGGCGTGCTCGACCGCTTCATTCGCAGCCTCGGCATGCCGCGCAGCCTGCGCGAGGTCAAAGTCGGCTCCGAGCATTTCGACCGTATCGCGCAGGCCGCGATGGCGACGCCCTGGGTGCCGCGCAACCCGCGCAAGATCGAGGGACCGGCGCAGGTGCGCGAGATCCTGGACATGGCCGCGTAAGGAGACCAAAGCCCAACATGTACACCGGCAAGCACGTTCATCTTCGTCCGCTTCAGCCCGCCTTCATCATGGCGTCTTCGGGCGAAACCGTCACCTATCGCGAACTGGATGCCCGCTCCAACCGGCTAGCGCATCTGTTTCGCAAGTGTGGTCTGAAGCGGCTCGATCACTATTCGATCTTCATGGAGAACAACAGCCGCTATCTCGAAGCCTGCGGCGCCGGCGAGCGCTCGGGCCTCTATTATACCTGCGTAAATTCCTACCTGACGGCGGGCGAGCTCACCTACATCCTGACCAACAGCCAATCGCGCATCCTTATCACGTCGAAGGAAAAACTCGATGTGGCGCGCGAGGCGTTGAAGGAATGCTCCCAGGTCGAACTCTGCATCGTCGCCGATGGCGCGGGCGAAAGCGATCGCATTGTCGGCCTGCAAGAAGTAACGGCAGATATGCCGCACACACCGATCGCCGACGAGTGTATCGGCACCGCGATGCTTTATTCCTCCGGCACCACCGGCCGCCCGAAGGGGATTCTACGTCCGCTGCCGGAACTGCCGGCCGATCAGCAATTGCCGCTGTTCGATTTCCTGGTGAAGATCTGGCAGTACCGCGAGGGCATGATCTATCTGTCGCCCGCGCCGCTCTACCACTCAGCGCCGCAGGCCGCCGTCAACCTCACGATCAAGATGGGCGGCACCGCCATCATCATGGAACGGTTCGATCCCGAACATTATCTCGAACTGGTTCCGAAATGGGGCGTCACGCATACCCAGCTCGTGCCGACGATGTTCTCGCGCATGCTGAAACTGCCGGAGGAGGTGCGGACGCGCTACGACCTCTCATCCCTTGAAATCGCGATCCATGCCGCGGCGCCTTGCCCTGCGGCGGTGAAGGACGACATCATCAAATGGTGGGGACCGATCATCCATGAATATTACGGCGCCACCGAGGGTCTCGGCTTCACCTCCTGCGACAGCGAGCAATGGCTGGCCCATCGCGGTACCGTCGGCAAGGTGCTGCTCGGCGAGCTGCATATTCTCGACGAGAACATGAATGAGTGCCCGGTCGGCACACCAGGCACGGTGTGGTTCAAGACCGCCACGCCCTTCGAATATTTCAACGATCCGGCCAGGACCCAGGAGGCCCGCTCGGCCGACGGCAGCATGAGCACGGTCGGCGACGTCGGTTATGTCGATGATGACGGCTATCTCTATCTGACCGACCGCGCGACCTTCATGATCATCTCCGGCGGCGTGAATATCTATCCGCAGGAATGCGAGAACCTTCTGATCACCCATCCCAAGATCGCCGATGCCGCGGTGTTCGGCGTGCCCAATCCGGATCTCGGCGAGGAGGTGAAGGCCGTGGTGCAGCCGATGCCGGGCATTTCGCCGGGGCAGGAACTGGCCGACGAGTTGATCGCCTTCTGCAGGCAGTCGCTGTCGCGCCAGAAGGTGCCGCGCTCGATCGACTTCGAGGCGGAATTGCCGCGGCTTCCGACCGGCAAGCTCTACAAGAGGCTGTTGCGCGACCGCTATTGGGGCAACAAGACCTCGCGGATCGTCTGAAGTTGCGACGATGTGAGATGGTGAAGCCGAACACGACGTCGCAATGCCCGGTGGGTGCGGTGCATCATCGGGTGAGGCATTTTGGCGCGAGCCGCGAGCGGCTGCACCGCAACGAACTTGCCGGTTTCGCAGAAAATGGGCCGGGCGGCGCACGCGTTCCGCCACACGGATTTCGATTACGTCGAATTACCAACTTCAGCACGGACTTGCCCGGTTGCCCGGACGGATCGTCATGCTATCGTCCCATGCAATCGGCCAGTCGAGACCGAATGATGTGGAGGGAATCATGCGGAGCGTTCATGCGCTTGCCGCCGCGGCGGTGTTATTGCTGCCGGCTTACGACCTTGCCTCGGCGGAGCCGAAACAGGGCGGCATCCTCCGGGTCTATCACCGCGACAGCCCGGGCAGCGCCTCGATCCATGAAGGCGCGACCTATTCGATCAACGTTCCCTTCATGCCGGTCTTCAACAACCTCGTCATGTTCAAGCAGGACGTGGCGCAGAACAGCGTGGAGTCGATCGTTCCCGATCTCGCCGAGAGCTGGGCCTGGAGCAGCGACAACAAGAAACTGACCTTCAAGCTGAAACAGGGCGTCAAATGGCACGACGGAAAGCCGTTCACGTCGGCCGACGTCAAATGCACCTTCGATATGCTGATGGGCAAATCGCAGCAGAAGTTCCGGCAGAACCCGCGAAAGTCCTGGTACGACCAGGTCAACGAGGTGACCGTCAACGGTGATTTCGAGGCGTCGTTCGAACTGAAGCGGCCGCAGCCGGCGCTGATTTCGCTGCTCGCGTCCGGCTACACGCCGGTGTATCCCTGCCACGTCTCGCCCGCCGATATGCGCACCAAGCCGGTTGGCACCGGCCCGTTCAAGTTCGTCGAGTTCAAGGCCAACGAGTCGATCAAGCTCACCAAGAATCCCGACTATTTCAAGAAGGGCCTGCCGCATCTCGACGGCATGGAATTCACCATCATCCCGAACCGCTCGACGGCGATTCTCGGATTCGTTTCCGGCAAATTCGACATGACCTTCCCGACCGAAGTGTCGATACCGCTGCTGAAGGAGGTCAAGGCGCAGGCGCCGAACGCGGTCTGCGTGGTCGAGCCGATCAACGTCTCCACCAACATCATCGTCAACTCCTCCTCCCCACCATTCGACAATCTCGACATCAGGCGCGCGCTGGCGCTGGCGCTGGATCGCAAGGCGTTCATCCAGATCATGTTCGAGGGGCAGGCCGATATCGGCGGCACCATGTTGCCGGCGCCGGGCGGCCTGTGGGCGATGCCGAAGGACATGATGGAATCGATTCCCGGCTACGGCCCCGACATCAACGCCAACCGCGAAGAGGCGCGCAAGCTGATGCAGAAGGCCGGCTACGGCCCGGACAAGCGCCTCGCCGTCAAGGTCGCCACCCGCAACATTCCGATCTACCGCGACCCTGCCGTCATCCTGATCGACCAGATGAAGAACATCTATATCGATGGCGAGCTTGACGTCGTCGACACCGCGCAATGGTTCCCGAAAGTCGCACGCAAGGATTACTCGCTCGGCCTCAACCTCACCGGCAACGCCGTCGACGATCCCGACCAGTCGTTCTACGAGAAC
Source organism: Bradyrhizobium sp. CCBAU 051011 (assembly GCF_009930815.1). Taxonomy (NCBI): domain Bacteria; kingdom Pseudomonadati; phylum Pseudomonadota; class Alphaproteobacteria; order Hyphomicrobiales; family Nitrobacteraceae; genus Bradyrhizobium; species Bradyrhizobium sp. CCBAU 051011. The sequence goes on from NZ_CP022222.1 coordinate 1,820,421, forward strand.
TATTCCTGCGGATCGGAGCGCAACTACACCAACTACTGCAACAAGGAGATCGAGAAGCTGTTCGACCAGCAGTCGGCCGAGACCGACAAGGAGAAGCGGAAGAAGCTGGTCTGGGAGATCGACAAGAAGTTGCAGGAGGACGTGGCGCGGCCGATCATCTTCCACGGCCGTACCGGGACGTGCTGGAATCCCTACGTCAAGGGCATCACCGTGATGGTGAACAGCTCCTATAACGGCTATCGTTACGAAGACGTCTGGATGGACAAGTAATGTCCAGCCGCGATAGCGTTTTCGAGCGAAAGCCTGCCCCGGACGTGATCCGGGGCGCATCCCGGTTCACGTGAAAAAAACGCATCAAAGCAAGAAGCGAGAGCCCGGTTCTGATTCTTCAGAACCGAAGGGGCTCCAGCCGATGGGTCAGGGAGAGTAGCCGGGTGTTTGCTTACATCGTGCGACGCCTCGCCTTGATGCTCGTGACCCTGGTCGGGATCTCGATCATCATCTTCGTCCTGCTGCGCGTCGTTCCCGGCAACATCGTCGACATCCTGTTCGATGCCGCCGGCTTCGTCGATCCGACCGACAAGGCCAACCTGGAAAAGGAACTCGGCCTCAACCTGCCGATCTACCAGCAATATCTGAACTGGATCGGCGGGTTGCTGCACGGCGATCTCGGCTATTCCTATGTGTCGGAAAAACCGGCGCTGCAGGAAATCCTGCCGCGCATTCCGATCACCGCACGGCTGGCGGCGCTGGCGCTGTTGTTCTCGGCTTCAATCGGCATTCCGTTGGGCGTGTTGAGCGCCGTCCATCAGGGTTCAAAACTTGATTATACGCTCCGCGTCGTCAGCCTGAGCGGCCTGTCGTTGCCCTCGTTCTGGCTTGGCCTGTTGATCCTGATGGCGTCGGTCTCGCTGTTCGGCAGCATGCCGATCTACAATCCGAATCCGAAAACCTGGACGGAAGCATTCGCGATCTACGCCGTCCCGGCGATGGCGGTCGGCTTTCGCAGCGCCGCACTGACCATGCGCATCACGCGCTCTTCGATGCTGGAAATCTTGCGGCAGGATTACATCCGCACCGCGCGCGCCAAGGGCGCTTCCGAGACATCCGTCAATTATCGCCACGCGCTGAAGAACGCCATTTTGCCCGTCATCACCGTGATCGGAATCGAGGCCGCGTTCCTGATCGGCGGGCTGATCGTCACCGAAACCGTGTTCAATATCCCCGGCGTCGCCCGCTTCCTGGTCGAGGCGCTGCGCTGGCGCGATTATCCGATCGTCCAGAACCTCGTGATGCTGATCGCCGTGGTCGTGGTGGTCGCAAACTTCACCGTCGACATGCTTTACGCCGCGATCGACCCGCGCATCCGGTATGGGGACTAGCCGCGTGACCACGATCAATTTCGACAACGAACTGAGGCGAGCCGGCGCGCATTCCACGCATGGCTGGCGCCGGCTATTGTTCCTGGCGCAGCGCTATATGCTCGGCACAATCGGCCTCGTCATCATGGTGCTGTTCGTCTGGATGGCGATATCGGCCGACCTGATCTGCCGCTTCAGCCCGCTCAGCGTCGATTCCGCGCACCGGCTGGCGCCGCCCGACGCCGTGCATTGGATGGGCACCGATTCATTCGGCCGCGACGTCTGGAGCCGGATCGTGCACGGCGCGCGCATCTCGCTCGCCGTCGGCATCGGCGCTACCGCGCTGGGATCCTCGATCGGCGTCATCGTCGGCCTCGCATCGGGCTACCTGTCGGGCTGGGTCGATCTGCTGTTCCAGCGCGTCACCGACATTTTGCAGGCTCTGCCGCTTCTGGTGCTGGCGCTGGTGATGACGGCGGCGCTCGGGCCGTCGCTGCCGAACGTGATTATCGCCATTGCGATCCCGCTGATCCCGACGGTCGCCCGCGTGATCCGCGCCAATACACTGGCGCTGCGCGAACTGCCTTTTGTCGAAGCCGCCAAATCGATCGGCATGAGCGAAACGCGTATCGCGCTGCGTCATGTGCTGCCCAACACGCTGGCTCCGTTGATCGTGCTGGCGACCGCGCAGCTCGGCTCCACCATTCTCACCGAAGCCTCGCTGTCGTTCCTCGGCCTCGGCATTCCCGAGCCCTATCCGTCCTGGGGCCGCATGCTGTCGGAATCGGCCGCCGAATATGTTCGCACCGCGCCGTGGCTGGTGATCTTCCCGGGGGTAGCCATCTCCCTTGCCGTGTTCGGCACCAATCTGTTCGGCGATGCGCTGCGCGACATCCTCGACCCGAGGCAACGCGGCTGATGAACGAGGCGCGTAAGGACGACACCATTCTCGATGTGAAGAACCTGCAGACGGTGTTCTTCACCAGTTCCGGCCTGTTCCGGGCGGTCGACGACGTCTCGTTCAACGTCCGCCGCGGCGAGACGCTGGCGATCGTCGGCGAATCCGGTTGCGGCAAGAGCGTGACCGCGCTCTCGGTGATGCGGCTGGTGCCGGATCCGCCCGGCCGCGTGGTCGGCGGCAAAGTCACATTGGAGGGCACCGATCTCCTCAGCCTTGATGAAGCCGAGATGCGCAAGATCCGCGGTAACCGGATCTCGATGATCTTTCAGGAGCCGATGACCTCGCTCAATCCGGTGATGCGGATCGGCGACCAGATCACCGAAGTGCTGCGCCTGCACCAGGAGATGACGTCGAAGGCTGCCTGGGCCAAGGCAGTTGAGATGCTTCGTCTCGTCCGCATTCCCGAGCCGGAGCGGCGCGCGCAGGAATACCCGCATCAGCTCTCCGGCGGCATGCGCCAGCGCGCGATGATCGCGATGGCGCTGGCATGCCGACCGGCGCTGCTGATCGCGGACGAGCCGACCACCGCGCTCGACGTGACGATCCAGGCGCAGATCCTGGCACTGATCGTCGATCTGCAGAAGACGCTCGGCACCGGGCTGATCCTGATCACGCACGACCTCGGCGTGGTGGCGCAGACCGCGCAGCGCGTCATCGTGATGTATGCCGGCAAGAAGGTCGAGGAAGCGACGGTAGAGGATTTGTTCGAGAATCCCAAACACCCCTACACGCGCGGCCTGATGGCCTCGATGCCGGCGGTGATTTCCTTCGGCGCCAGGACCGACGCGCGGCTGAACGAGATTCCCGGTATGGTGCCGTCGCTGACCAACCTGCCGCCGGGCTGCGCCTTTGCCCCGCGCTGCAGCCTCGCCGTTGACCGCTGCCGCGCCGAATATCCGCCGCTGCAGGAAGTCGATGGCGACCACTTCGCCGCGTGTTGGCGCGCGGCCGAGTTGGTGGGTGCGCCATGACCGACCAACGTCCTCTCCTCGAGGTGACCGACCTCGTCAAGCATTACGCGGTGCGCGGCGGTGTGCTGCGTCGGCGCGTAGGCACCGTGCATGCGGTTGACGGCGTCAGTTTTTCCGTCGGCAGGGGCGAGACGCTCGGCCTCGTCGGCGAATCCGGTTGCGGCAAATCGACGGTCGCGCGCAGCGTGTTGCGGCTGGTGGAGCCGTCGAGCGGCGCCATCAAACTGAACGGCACCGATATCACCGGCCTCAGCAAGACCGAGATGCGGCCGCATCGCCGCTCGATGCAGATCGTGTTCCAGGACCCGTTCGCCTCGCTCAACCCACGCATGACCGCGGGCGATATCGTCGGCGAACCGCTCGGCGTGCACGGACTGGCCACCGGCCGCGCGCAACAGGAACGCGTCGCAGAATTATTCGGGCAGGTCGGCCTGCGGGCGGACCAGATGAAGAACTATCCGCACCAGTTCTCCGGCGGACAACGGCAGCGCATCTGCATCGCGCGGGCACTGTCGCTCGGGCCCAGCCTGATCGTGTGCGACGAGCCGGTGTCCGCACTCGACGTCTCGATCCAGGCGCAGGTGATCAATCTGTTGATCGACCTGCAGCGCAAGAACGATTTTTCCTACCTGTTCATCGCTCACGACCTCGCCGTCGTCGCCCATATCAGCCACCGCGTCGCCGTGATGTATCTCGGGCGCATTGTCGAAATCGCCGACAAGGCCGAATTGTTCGCCAATCCGCGCCATCCCTACACGCAGGCGCTGCTCGCGTCGGTCCCGATCGCCGATCCCAAGGCAAAGCGCCTTGCGCCGATGGTCGACGGCGACGTCCCGAGCCCGATCAATCCACCCTCCGGCTGCGCCTTCCACACCCGCTGTCGCTACGCGATGGACCGCTGCAAGGTGGAACGCCCGGCGCTGGTGGAAGCCGGCGAAGGGCATCAGGTGGCGTGCTGGTTGAATGATGGGACGGGACGGCCGGAGTGAGATTCGTAGATGGGGTAACGGGCCCCGGTCCACCCTCCAGGCAAGCCGCGCTTGCTACGGCGGTGTTGGGTGGCGCGCTTCGCGCGACCTGCCTGGAAGGCGGGCGGTCGTCCCTCACATTGATGGTGTTACGGAGTCAGAGGGATGAGCCTCGCTCCAAGCATCAAGGAGAGACGACCATGGAGCATTATGCCGGAATCGACGTGTCATTGGAATGCTCGAGCGTGTGCGTTGTCGACGCCAATGGCAAGATCGTGCGCGAGGCCAAGGTGGCGAGCGAGCCGCAAGCCCTAATCGCCTGGTTCGGTTCGCTGGGCTTCGGCCTGGAGCGGATCGGGCTGGAGGCCGGACCATTGTCGCAATGGCTGTTTGCGGCCATGAAGATAGCCGGCCTTGCCGTGGAACTGCTGGAGACGCGGCACGTGCGGAAGGCGTTCGAGGCGATGCCGGTCAAGTCGGATCGCAACGATGCCCGCGGCATCGCGCAACTGATGCGGCTGGGCTGGTTCCGGCCAGTGCATTGCAAATCGATGAGTGCGCAAGAGACCCGATCGCTGCTGACGGCGCGCAAGCTGGTGCAATCGAAGCTTCACGACGTGGAGAACAGTCTGCGCGGGATCCTGCGCGGTTTTGGCCTGAAGGTTGGCAAGACGACCGGGCAGACGTTCGCGGGACGGATCGAGGAGCTCGTGGCGGGCCACCCGCACCTGCAAACGATCGCCAAGGCGCTGCTAGCGGTGCGAACAGTGCTGCGGGCCGAGTTCGCAGCCTTCGAGAAGCAGATCCGCAGGATGGTGCGATCCGACATGCAAGCACGGCTGCTGACGTCAGTCCCGGCGGTCGGCCCAATCGTGGCGCTAACCTATGCCAGCGCGATCGACGATCCAGCCCGGTTCAAATCGTCGAAGCAGGCAGGAGCCCATTTCGGGTTGACCCCGAAGAAGCATCAATCCGGCGAGACCGACTACACCGGCCGGATCAGCAAGATCGGTGATGCTTCGGTGCGCACGGTGCTTTACGAAGCCGCCAACGTCATGCTGACCAAGCCGGTCAAAGGCTGTTCGCAATTGAAGAGCTGGGCCATGCGGATCAAACGGCGCGCCGGCACGAACAAAGCCAAAGTGGCGCTGGCGCGCCGGCTCGCGGTGATCATGCATCGCATGCTCGCCGACGGAACACCCTTTAACGCCGCTGCTGCCGCAGCCTAACAGGAGAGACACAACAGTTTTCGGGCGGGTCACAACACCAGGCCTTCTCGAAGCGAAGTCCCTTCGCCGGGACGATGGATCAGGTCAGGCCGTTGCCCACCAGGTCGCCCTCGTGAGCACGCACAACGTAGATTGGTCGACCTATCCTCTTCCAACCCCATCAGGTGGCGGCCCTGCGCCGACCCCGTACAGAAGCGAGACCCCGGCGGGCGGACAACGCAAAGGGATTGACTAATCGAGGCCCGTTACAGAAGGGTGGGCAAAGCGTAGCGTGCCCACCATTTCGCGCACGGCAAGAATGGTGGGCACGTCGCTACGCTCCTTTGCCCACCCTACGCACCTACGCCGCCGAAATCTCGACCACGATCCTGCCCGTCGTCACTTGCTCGCCCTCGGCGACATCGATGGCTGACACCGTGCCGGCAACACCCGCCGTATGCACGTGCTCCATCTTCATCGCCTCCAGCGTCATCACAGGCTGGCCGGCGGCGACCTGCTCGCCTGGCTTGACCAGCACTGCCGCCACCCGCCCGTTCATCGCCGCGCGCACCTTGCCGTCGCCACCGGCGGCGGAGGCAGATTCCGGCGCTGCAAGCGTCAGGTCGCGCACGGCGATCGTGACACCGCGATGCAGGATGTACAGACGATCGCCATCGCGCAGAAACCTTGCCGATTCCATCACACCGTCGGTACGGAAGCGGATCGTATCGCGGCCGAGTTCGTCGATCTCGAAACGAAACTCGCTGCCGTCAACGGCTGCGATATACCCACCATCGCGGCCACGCGCGATGTCTACCTCCAGCACGCCACGGCCGGGATCGATCCGCATCGTCAGCGGAAACGTCGCCGCCAGACTGCGCCCGCTTCGCCAGGGCGGCGCATGCGGATTGGTGACGTAGAGCAACAGCGCCGCCAGTGCGGCCTCCGCTTTATCATTCGCGCGCGGCGCAAGCAGTTCATCACGGTGATTGCCGATGAAGGAAGTGGTCGCCTCGCCCTTGGCGAAGCTGGGATGGCGGAGGCAGGAAATCAGGAATCCCTGATTGGTGGTGACGCCGAAGGCGGCGGTCTGCTCCAGGCCGCAGATCAGCCGGCCCCGCGCCTCGCTGCGATCGGCGCCGTGGCTGATGACCTTGGCGATCATCGAATCGTAGAATGGCGGGATTTCGGAACCGGATTGCAGCGCGTGCTCGGCGCGGACGCCGTCCGGCATCTGCCACAGCGCCATCCGTCCCGACTGCGGCATGAAGTCATGGTCCGCATCTTCCGAGCACAGCCGCACCTCGATAGCATGGCCGAAGAATTTGACGTCTTCCTGCCTGAGCCCGAGCCGTTCGCCGGCGGCAATCCGCAACTGCAGTTCGACCAGATCGAGCCCGGTGATCGCCTCGGTGACGGGATGCTCGACCTGCAACCGCGTGTTCATTTCCATGAAATAGAACTCGCCGCCCTCGTCGAGCAGGAATTCCAGCGTGCCCGCGCCCTCATAGCCGATCGACTTGACGGCCTCCACCGCGACCGCGCCCATCCGCGCCCGCAATTCCGGCGTCACCTTCGGAGACGGCGCTTCCTCGATCAGCTTCTGATGCCGGCGCTGCACCGAGCAGTCGCGTTCGCCGAGATGGATGGCGTTGCCGTAGCGATCACCGAACACCTGGATCTCGATGTGGCGGGGATCGACGATGGCGCGCTCCAGAATGACGGCGGGATCACCGAACGCGCCTTGCGCCTCGGACCGTGCGCTGCGCAGCGCATCCGGAAACGCCGCGGCGTCCTCGACCAGCCGCATGCCGCGCCCACCGCCGCCGGCGACCGCCTTGATCATGACGGGGAAGCCGATCTTCCCAGCTTCCGCCAGCATCACGGCGTCGCTCTGGTCCGCACCCTGATAGCCGGGAACGATGGGCACGCCGGCCTCTCGCATGATGTCCTTGGCGCCGGCCTTGTTGCCCATCGCCCGGATCGCCTCCGGCGACGGACCGATGAACACCAGCCCGGCATCGCGGCAGGCTTGGGCAAAATCCTCATTCTCAGCGAGGAAGCCGTAGCCCGGATGCACCGCGCCGGCGCCGCTGGCTTTGGCGGCAGCGATGATCGCATCGACCCGCAAATACGACTGCGCCGGCAGCGCCTCACCAATGCGCACCGCCTGATCGGCCTCGCGGACATGCAGCGCGTCACGATCGGCGTCGGAATAGACGGCGACCACGCCATAACCTAGCCGGCGCGCCGTGCGCATGATCCGCAGCGCGATCTCGCCGCGGTTGGCGACGAGAACCTTGAAGAACGGCGTCCGCTTCATTGGCATCCCGCTCATGGCCGGGCGACCGAGAATTGCATGCGCTGCGGCGTGCGGGACTCGGCTTCGCGGCAGATCGCCAGCACTTCGGCAAGCACGCTGCGGGTATCGCGCGGGTCGATCACGCCGTCATCGAGCACGCGCGCGCTGGTCGAGAACACGTCCATCTGGCCGTCGAACACGCCGGTGATCTGCGCCTTCATCGCCTCCAGCTTTTCCTTCTCAATCGGCTTGCCGCGCCTGACAGCCGCAGCCTCGGTCACGATCGCCATGGTCTCGGCCGCCTGCTCGCCGCCCATCACGGCGGTCTTGGCGTTCGGCCAGGAGAAGCAGAAACGCGGATGGAAGCCGCGCCCGCACATGCCGTAATTGCCGGCGCCGAACGATGCCCCGCAATAGATCGTGATCTGCGGTACGGTCGCCGAGGTTACCGCCTGGATCATCTTGGAGCCGTGCTTGATCATGCCGGCTTCCTCATAGGCTCGGCCCACCATGTAGCCGGTGGTGTTGTTCATATAGAGGATCGGCGTGCGTGACTGGCAGCAGGCCTGGATGAAATGCGTCGCCTTGTTGGCGCCGGGCACGTCGAGCGGGCCGTTATTGGTGATGATCCCGATCGCCTGCCCTTCGATGCGGGCGTGGCCGCACACGGTCGCCGGGCCGTAATTGGCGCCGAACTCGGTAAAATCGGAATCGTCGACGAAACGCGCGATAGCCTGGCGCATGTCGACCGGGCGTTTGTGATCCATCGGCATGATGCCGAGCAACTCCTCCGCATCGTAGCGCGGCGGCTTGAAGGAAGCTTCCGCCGGCTTCGGCCGATCCCATTCCAGATTGGCCATGATATCGCGCGCGATCCGCAGTGCATCGCGGTCGTCCTCGGCCAGATAATCGCCAAGGCCGGAAATGGAGGTATGCATCTCGGCGCCGCCGAGTTCCTCCTCCGTCGCGATCTCTCCCGTCGCCGCCTTCAGCAGCGGTGGGCCAGCGAGGAATGCGCGGGTGCGGCCGCGGACCATCACGATGTAGTCGGATAATCCCGTTTGATAGGCGCCGCCGGCGGTCGACGATCCATGCGTCACAGTGACGACGGGCAGTCCGGCCGCCGACAGCCGCGCCAGGTTGCGAAAAATGTTGCCGCCGCGGATAAAGTCCTCGACGCGGTAGCGCAGCAGATTGGCGCCGGCGCTTTCAACGAGTTGCACATAAGGCAGCTCGTTCTCCAGCGCCAGTTCCTGCACCCGCAGCGTCTTGTCGAGACCGAACGGCTGCAATGCGCCGGCATCGATGCCGGAATCATTGGCGCTGACCATGCAGCGGATGCCGGAGACAAAGCCGATGCCTGCGATCACGCCACCGCCGGGTACGCTCTTTTCGGCGTCCGGCACGTCGAACATGTATCCGGCAAGCGTCGATAGTTCGATGAAGGGCGAGCCGGGATCGAGCACCAGCGCCACGCGCTCGCGCGGCAGCAATTGCCCGCGCTTGTGGAAGCGATCCTTGGCCGCGGCCGATGCGGCGCGCGTGCGATCCTCCAGCGAGCGCATCCGCGCGATCAGCGCCAGCATGCCGTCGCGATTGGCCTTGAAGGCGGCGCTCGAAGGCGAGATGGTGGTTTCGAGAATGGCCATAAACTATTTTACTCCGTCATTCCGGGATGGTCCGAAGGACCAGACCCGGAATCTCGAGATTCCGGGTTCGCTTCGCGCCCCGGAATGACGACCTCAATGCCTTGTCCCGAAAATCTGCCGCGCTTCTGCGGGGCTCGCGATCTCGCGGCCCGCGCGTCGCGCACAGGCGGCGATGGCTTCAATCAACTGCCCGTTAGAGGTCACCTTGGTGCCATCACCAAGATAAAAAGTATCCTCCAGTCCGGTACGCAGATGGCCGCCGAGATTGGCGCAGCGCTGGTGCAGCGGCCAGATTTCGGCGCGGCCGATCGCGGTGACCTGCCAATGCGCTTCCGGCAATTTCAGCTTCAACAGGATCGGAAGTAGTTCCGGATCGGCCGGCATGCCCGACGCGACGCCCATCACGAAGTTATATTCGAGCGGTCCGGAATACATGCCGGTCTGCCGGTACATGCCGACGCAGCGCACGATGCCGACGTCGAAACATTCGAACTCCGGGATCGTGCCGGCTTCCTTCATGACGTCGAGATAGTCCTGCACCTTCTCGACCGCGTTATCGAACATCATCGGCGGCCAGGCCCAGGTGTTGTCGGCCTTCACCTTGAGATAATTCAGCGAGCCGGCGTTGCAGGCAGCGATCTCGGGCCGGGTCTCGCGCACGCAATCAAGCGCGCCCTGATATTTCGGGCCGGAGGTACCCGTGGTGTGGTTGATGATGACGCCGGGACAAGCCTCGCGAATCGCCTGCTGGATCTCCCTGCTGACGCTCACGTCCCAGGACGGCAGATGCCCCTTGTTCGGCTCCTGCTGGCGCAGATGAACATGCATGATGCTGGCGCCGGCGTTGAAGGCAGCCCTGGCCTCGCGGGCCATCTGCTCCGGCGTGACCGGTACGTTATGCTGCTTTGGATCGGTCAGCACGCCATTCAGCGCGCAGGTAATGACGGCCTTGTCACCCATGAATCAACCTTCAAATGCGAGACGCGAAGGATCGCGAGAAAATCCAGCGCGATCATGCGTTCCGCATCAGTCGGCTTCTTGCGTCCACCCGCTATCCGGCGCTCGCATGGCGGTGGCTATAAATCGCCAGATCGCGCGAGCCGGAAAAGATCGCGCGCGGCTTCAGGCCATAGAAGCGGCGGATCGAATGGCTGAAATGCGTGGAATCGGGATAGCCGATATCCTGCGCCAGATGCGCAAGGTTGATGTCCTGGTTGGCGAAATGCAGCAGATGCCGCGCGCGCTTCCAGGCGCGGAACGAGCGGAAGGAGATGCCGGTCTCCTCCTTGAACAGATGCAGGAAGCGCGACGGTGATAATCCCGCCTCCGCGGCGCAGCTCGCCGCCGTCACCGGTTCGCCGGAGAATTTTCCGATCTGCAGAATCGCGCGCGCCACGCGAGGATCGAGTTCGCGCTGCGGCAGGACTTCGCCGAGGCAGAGGGAATCGAATTCGGCGCTGGAGAAGTCGTTGCCCGCGTGATGCTCGCGCAGCTCGCGATAGGCGGCGCGAATGCGGCTGGCGAAAATTGCGCCCTCCGGCCCCGTGAGACGCTGCGCCAGCACTTCGAGCGCACCGGGACGAACGCTCTCCGGTTCGATCACGACGCTGAGCACCGAGCGATAGTCGCTGGCGATGGTGTGCCTGACGTTCGGCAACAGCGCGACCATTTCACCATGGGTTTCACGGCCGTCAGCGGTGGTGAGCCAGAGACTTCCTTCAACCGCGACATAGATGTTGAACCCGCCCGAGCAGCGTTGCCGGGGCCGGCCGAGCAGGCCGGCATAGAACACGCGCTCCGGGGTGATCAGCATCAGATGGCCGGATTTGTGGCCGGTATCGTCCATGGCTCGTCCTCCTCGCGCGGCTCTCTGGCCGCTGCGATGGGGTCAACCATAGCGGAAAATCGTCGCCTGTCACCGACATAAGGGGACTGTCATTCCGGGGCGCGAAGCGAACCCGGAATCTCGAGATTCCGGGTTCGCTTCGTGCCCCGGAATGACACACCGTTAAGCCCGTATCCGTGGCGCGACGTTTTGCTCGACACCCGCCTTGCGTTCGGCCGCAACTGCGCGCTGGTAGCCCTCACGTTCCTGCAACCGAGCCCAATATGCCCTGACATTCGGCCCGAAATCCTTCGCGAGCCCGATATTGCCGGCCAGCCGCAGTGCATAGCCGTTGACGATATCGGCAGCGGTGAAGCGGCCAGCGCACAGGTTTTCGGCATTGGCGGTCGCTGCCTCAACCGCGCGCAGCCGGCCAAGGAACCATTTGGCATAGTCGCCGGCTACCTGCGGGTTCCGCCGTTCTTCCGGTTCGAGCTGGCTGTATCTCAGCACCAGCGTTTGCGGAAAGGTCAGCGTGGCGTCGCTGAAATACATCCAGTTCAGGAAAGCGCCATAGGCCGGATCATCCATCCCCACTACCAGCGGGGTCGGGCCGTATCTGGTACCGAGATAATAACAGATGCCTGACGACTCCGTCATTTTGGTCTCGCCGTCGATCATGAATGGAATGGTGCCGAGCGGATTGATCGCGAGATATTCCTTGGCAAGCACCCGCGGCGGGAATGGCAGCATCTTCAGCTCGTACGGCAGCCCCATCTCTTCCAGCATCCAGAGCGGGCGGAACGAGCGCGCACCGTCGCAGTGATAGAGCGTGATCATCAGGCGTTCCCTCTTGTTACTCTGGTCCGTTCTTATTGGCTTTCGGCAGCGTGCCCATCATCTTGCTCAGCACCGTCAGCATCACCTCGTCGGCGCCGCCGCCGATCGAGGTCAAACGGCTGTCGCGATAGGCCCGGCTGACCGGCGTCTCGTTCATGAATCCCATGCCGCCCCAGAATTGCAGGCAGGCATCGGTGAGTTCGCGGCCCAGCCGGCCGGCCTTCAGTTTGGCCATGGTCGCAAGCCGCGTCACGTCCTCGCCCGCAATCAGCGCCTCGGCGGCGCGGTAGACCAGCGCGCGCAACAGCTCGACCTCGGTCTGCATCTCCGCGAGCTTGAAATGAACGGTCTGGTTATCGAGGATCGACTTTCCAAACGCTTTTCGGTTGCGGGTATATTCGATCGTCTCTGCTATGATGAATTCATGCGCCTTGAGGCAGGCCGCCGCGCCCCACAGCCGCTCCTCCTGGAACTGCACCATCTGGTAGGTAAAACCCTTGCCTTCCTCGCCGATCCGGTTGCGCTTTGGGACGCGGACATTGTCGAAGAAGATCTGCGCGGTGTCGGACGAGCGCATGCCCAACTTGTCGAGCTTGCGCGCGACCTGCACACCCCTGGTCTTCATCGGCACGCAGATCAGCGACTTGTTGCGATGAACCTGGCCGTCGCTGGTATTGGCGAGCAGGCAGATCCAGTCGGCCTGCACGCCGTTGGTGATCCACATCTTGCCGCCGTTGATGACGTAATCGTCGCCATCGGAACGCGCCTGGGTCTTGATCGAGGCGACATCGGAGCCGGCGCCCGGCTCGGAAACGCCGACGCAGGCGACCGCATCGCCCGCGATCGCGGGCTCGAGAAATTCGCGGCGCACTTCATCGGAGCCGAACCGTGCCAGCGCGGGTGTCGCCATATCGGTCTGCACCCCGATCGCCATCGGCACGCCGCCGCATGTGATGGCGCCGAGCTCTTCGGCCATCATGACAGCGTAGGAATAATCCAGTCCCTGCCCGCCGAACTCGACCGGCTTGTTGAGGCCGAGGAAACCGAGATCGCCGAGCTTCTTGAACAGTTCATGCGCCGGGAAGATGTCGTTCTTCTCCCATTCATCAACGAAGGGATTGATCTCGGCAGCGATGAATTTTTGCAGGATGCGGCGGGGTTCGTCGTGGTCGGCGGTGAAGAGCATACGTTCCTTCCTGTCATTCCGGGGCGCGCAAAGCGCGAACCCGGAATCTCGACATTGTGTAACTCATCTCCAGATTCTCCGATGTACAATTGCACATCGTAGTTCGATGCTTCGCGTCGCCCCGGAATGACGGCAACTCACAGCCCCATCTGCCGCGAGGCGAGATCCTTCATGATCTCCTCGGTTCCGCCGCCGATGGCATTGACCTTGACCTCGCGGTAGATGCGCTCGACCTTGACGCCGCGCATGAAGCCGGCGCCGCCGAAAATCTGCACCGCCTCGGACGCGCAGAATGCCATGGTCTGGGTGGCCTGGTTCTTCATCATGCAGATTTCGGCAACCGGGCTCTCGCCCTGCCCGAGCCGCCACGCCAGCATTTCCAGCATCGCCTGCGACGCGGCGACCCTCTGCGCCATGTCGACCAGCTTGTGGCGGATCACCTGGTGCTGCGCGATCGGCTTGCCAAAGGTCTGGCGCTCCTTGGCATAGGCAATCGCTTCCTCGACGCAGACGCGGGCGTAGGCCGTGCAGCTTGCCGCCATGCCCATGCGCTCGCTGTTGAAATTATGCATGATGATCTTGAACCCCTGGCCCTCCTCGCCGATCAGGTTTTCGGCCGGCACGCGGCACTCGTCGAAGTGAAGCGTCGCGGTATCGGACGCCCACCAGCCCATCTTCTTCAGCTTCGTGCGCGACAGGCCCGGCGTGTCGCCCTCAATCAGAAGCAGGCTGACGCCGCCCGGCCCCTCGCCGCCGGTGCGCACCGCGACCGTCAGATAGTCGGCCCGCATGCCGGAGGTAATAAACGTCTTCTCGCCGCTGACGACATAATGGTCACCGTTACGCCGCGCCTTGGTGCGGAGATTGGCGACGTCGGAGCCGCCGCTCGGCTCGGTGATCGCAAGCGCGGAAATCTTCTCACCCGACAGAACCTGCGGCAGCACGCGCGCCTTGACCTCGGGCCGCGCGGCACGGGCGATCGGCGGCGAGCCGATGGTATGACTCATCAGGCTGGAGCTGACCCCGCCAGCGCCGGCGCGCGCCAGTTCCTGCGAGGCCACGATCCTCATAAACTGGTCGGCAGGCACACCGCCATACTCTTCCGGAAAGCCCAAGCCCAACAGCCCGATTTCGGATGCTTTCCGATAAAGCTCGCGCGGAAACTCGCCGGCCTCGTCCCACTCATGGGCATAGGGCGCGATCTCGCGCGCCACGAAGCGGCGCATCACGTCGCGAAACGCTTCATGGTCCGCCGTATAGAACGGGCTTTGCACTTTGGTGCGCTCCAGCATGCTTTCCTCCCGAAGGAAACACGATGCCCCGATTTGGCCTGCTCAAACTTGCGTTGAGCGGCTGGCATCATCGTGCAGGCGCGGCCTGCCGCACCGGCAAACCCGACGCGTGCTGTGTCCAGCAACTGAACGCAAGACCGGTTGCCCGAGCATGCCCTAGCCTTGATGCAAAACCAATAACAACATTGTCGGCCACTCGCCGGGAGAATGAAGCATGATCCGATCGAACAAATTCGTCCCGGCCGCCATCTTTTCAGTGTTGCTCTCCCTCACTGCTGCGACCACAGTCTCGGCTCAGCAACCCGGCATCACTGACACCGAGATCAAGTTCGGCAACATCATGCCGTATAGCGGCCCGGCGTCGGCGCTCAGCGTCACCGGCAGGGCCTTTGCGGCCTATTTCGACCTGATCAACGAGAAAGGCGGCGTCAACGGACGCAAGCTCAACATGATCTCGCTCGACGACGGCTTCTCGCCGCCAAAGACGGTCGAGGCGACGCGCCGATTGGTCGAGAATGACGACGTCGCCTTCATGTTCGGAACCATGGGCACCGCACCGAGTTCGGCGACCGCAAAGTATCTCAACGGCGCCAAGGTGCCGCATCTGTTCCTGATCAGCTCGGCATCCAAATGGAACGACCCGGTCAACCAGCGCTGGCTGATGGCGCTACCCTGGGCGCCCAACTATGTCGAGGAAGCCGGCATCGAGGTGCGCTTTGCCCGCGCCAAGAATCCCAATGCGCGCTTTGCGATCCTTTATCAGAACGACGACGCCGGAAAGGATTATCTGCGCGGCGTCAGGCAAGCGCTCGGCGCGGACGCCGACAAGGTGATCGCGCTGGCAACCAGCTTCGAGGTTGCCGATCCCACCGTGGATTCGCAGATCCTCACGCTCGCCAACACCAAGGCCGATGTCTTCCTGATCTACAGCGTAACGCCGCGCGCCTGCGCCCAGGCGATCCGAAAGGCGCACGAGACCGGCTGGCGGCCGATGCGTTTCATCTCCTCAGGCTGCGCCAACAAGGAATTGGTGATGGTGCCGGCAGGGCTTGAAGCGGCAACCGGTATCATGTCGGTCGGGGCGCTCAAACCCTATTCGGCTGACTCGACCGATCCCGACCTCGTCACCTATCGCGATTTCATGAAAGCGCGGCTGCCCAACATCGATCCGGCCAATCTGGCGGCGGGATATGGTTACATGGTGGCACAGGCGCTGGTCGTGGTGCTGACGCAGTGCAAGAACGACCTCAGCCGCGAAAACATCATGGCGCAAGCGGCCAACCTCAAGGACGTATCGCTGCCGATGCTGATGCCGGGCGTCAAGCTCAACACCTCGCCGACAGACTACCGTCCGATCAAGGACGGCTATATGGTCGAGTTTCGCGACAACCAGTTCAACGTGATCAGTGAGCTGCTGCGGGGTTCGTGAGCGTTGACGCGACAAGACAAGCAATGAGTCCAACGTAGCCGGCAGGTGATCGGGCAGTTTTCGGGAGGAAGCATGTCGTCGGTTCGCTATTACGACTGGATCGCGCATTTCGGCCGCCGCACGCCGGACAAGATCGCGGCCATCGACCTCGCCAGCGACCGCCGGTTGTCCTACGCGCAGTTCGATGCGCGCATCTCGCGGCTTGCCACTCATCTGCGCGACAAACTCGGTGTCACGCGCGGCGACCGGGTCGCCGTGCTCGCGCTCAACACCACCGATACGCTGGAGGTGCAGTTCGCCTGTTTCCGGATCGGCGCGGTGTTCCTGCCACTCAACACCCGCCTCACCGTTCCTGAATTGCAATTCATTGTCGGCGACGCCTCGCCAAAAGTGATGATCCACGACACCGATCTCGCCGAGGTCGCACTCGCGGTCGCAAAGCTCTGCAACGTTTCATCCGCGTTGCTGCTCGGCCCCGGCGGTTCCTACGAGGCGGCAATCGCGGCTTCGGCGCCGCTCGATCGCGCGGAGATGGTCACGCTCGATGACATCTCGACCATCATGTACACCTCGGGCACGACAGGTCAACCCAAGGGCGCGATCATCACCCATGGCATGACGTTCTGGAACTGCGTCAATCTCGGCGGCCCCGCCTACGTCTCGCCATCGACGGTGCTGCTCACCGTGCTGCCGCTGTTTCATACCGGCGGGCTCAATTGCTACACCAACCCGGTGCTGCATGCGGGCGGCACCGTGTTGATCATGCGCACATTCGACCCCGGCGTGGCGCTGCAACTGATCAGCGACCCCTCCTACGGCATTACCCAATTTTTCGGCGTGCCGTCGATCTACCAGTTCATGGCGCAGCATCCTTCGTTCGCGACGTCCGATTTCAGCCGCCTCGTGATCGGAGGCGTCGGCGGCGCGCCGATGCCCGTACCGCTCCTGAAAGTGTGGGAAGAACGCGGCGTGGCTCTGCAGCAGGGCTATGGCATGACCGAGACGTCACCGGCCGTGCTGGCGCTCGACCGCGAGGACGCCGCGCGCAAGGCCGGCTCCTCCGGCAAGCCGGTGCTGCACACGGAAGTGCGGATCGTGCGCCCCGACGGGACCGATGCGGATGTCGGCGAGCTCGGCGAACTCTGGGTCAGGGGACCGAACGTCACGCCGGGTTACTGGAACCGGCCAGATGCCAACCAGTCATCCTTCACCGACGGCTGGCTGCACACCGGCGATGCCACCCGCGTCGACGAAGAGGGCTTCTACTACATCGTCGATCGCTGGAAGGACATGTACATTTCCGGCGGCGAGAACGTCTATCCGGCCGAGGTGGAGAGCGTGCTGCATCAGCTCACGGCAATCGCCGAAGCTGCCGTGATCGGTATCCCGAACGAGCAATGGGGCGAGGTCGGCATGGCGATCGTGGCCGTCAAGCCCGGCCATACGCTGACACCAGCGGAGATTCACGCGCATTGCGCGGCCAATCTGGCGCGGTTCAAATGCCCGCGGCTGATCGAATTCGTCGATGCGTTGCCGCGCAATGCAACGGGGAAAATCCACAAGCCGACATTGCGAAAGAATTTCAGCGCGCCGAAGCCGACCGAAAAAGCGGCCATTGCTTCATGATCGTGCACCGGCATGCGACAAACGAAAAGCCCGCCGGTTCATGACCGGCGGGCTCTTGTCAGAAGCCAATTAGAGGATCCCAGTACATCCGTGGAAATCCAAAATCGGCAACCTTTAACCGACGCGAAGGTTCTCGGCGCTGGTCTTGCCGCGCATCGGGTCCTTCTTCGCTTCGAACGAGATCTTCTGACCTTCGTTGAGCGAGCTCAGACCCGCACGTTCGACGGCGCTGATGTGGACGAAAACGTCGGTGCTGCCATCATCGGGCTGAATGAAGCCAAAACCCTTGGTCGCGTTGAACCACTTAACTGTTCCGGTAGCCATGTAACTATCTCCAAGATGCGCGAAAGCGCTTTGCCCGCACGACTTCCGTGCAGGCTTGATCCGATTTCAACGATGTCTTGGGGATTGGAGCCGGTTCGGCGTGGTCAACAAGGCAGAGCGATAATTCGAATAGGGCTCATATAGTGTGTCTCGCCGGGAATGCAAGGCTGGAGCCTTTTCCGTTCCGATTGAATCGGAACGGGGCTCCAGATTCTTGATTTGACGCGTTTTCTTGACGCGAACCGGCCTCCACTTCGCTGGAAAACGCTCTGGGAGGGCCCTACCCCGGCAAGAACAGCGCGAACGATTCATCCGTCGTTCGCCGCAAATGCTGGCGGTACAGCGTGTAATTGGGATCGTCGGACGAAATCCTGCCAAAGGTCGGGTTAGCCACCATCTTGATCGGAATATAAGCGATTGGCGCTGCGATCGGCGTCAGCAACGAGCCGCGACCCGCAAGCAGCGTCGTGATGATCCCGTACATCTCGCCTGAAATCGCCAGGTGCGCCACCGTGATCAGGCGATGCTGGCCATGCCGGTTGGTGACGAGATAGATATGTCTCGACTGGTTCGGCACTGCCACTTCGCCGAACTGGGTGAAGGCTGCGTCCTGCCGCTCGCTCTCGTGAAACACCAGCGATGAGGCCGCGGTATCCCAGGTGATCTCGGTGCGGTAGGCAAAGATCGCGTCCTTGTCGCCGAACGACGGCCGCACCGTGACATAGGTTCCTTCGATCCACGCCACCGCGCGGCGCGAATAGGCGCCCAGGCCATCCGGCGCAACCTCGCCGTTGACGGCAGCGACAGACGCCGGTGCCTCCGGCGTCTTGCGCAAGGAAACGCCGAGCGCCTGTTCGAGGCGAACGGTGGTGGCCAGCGTAAACGGGCGGCGGCCGCCCAGCACCTTTTCCAGCGTCGAAAGGCTGAGTTTTGCGAGTTCGGCCAGAGACTGCCGGGAGATGCGGCGACGGGCGAGCTCTTCGCGAATGGTGTCGGCAATCTGCCGGCTCTGCTCGGCGGAAAGCTGCTTGTCCGGCGTCGGCATCGTCATCCCTGCTTCAACTCCCGTCATTGTACCAGACGCACAATCCATCACAAACCCGTACAAAGCCGCCCCAGCCGTGGCGGGGCACGGTGGCGGATGACCGAACAAGGCCGATCATTCCGCTCGCGCCAAATCGCTGAATTCCACACCCTTCTCGCACGGCGAAATCGCCGTTCGGGAGTTAAGCGACATGACGACATCAGACGAAATTGAGGCAGACAAATGCAGCGAACAGCCCAGCCTGATCAGGCTGATGCTGTTCTTCGTGATGCAGGGCGTTGCCGTAATCCTGGTCGGGTTTGCGGCATTATTTTTGAGTTTTGAGCCGGTCTGGTCAGCGGAGCGCCTGCAGTCGGCGTTCCTCAAGCCCGGCGACGTCCGCGCCGGTTCGCTGCTGCTGAAGATTGACGAGGGCTATGCCGATGCGTCGCGGCTCGGCGTCGATGTTGATCTCACCGTGTCGGGGCCGACGGTCCGCGCCCGCGTCACCCAGATTTTTCGCAACCCAACGAAGGACTGGGTCGAAGCCGTCTACGTCTATCCGCTGCCGTCGGGCGGCGCGGTCGATACGCTGAAGATGGTGATCGGCGATCGCGTCGTGGTCGGTGACATCAAGGAGCGGCAGCAAGCAAAGATCATCTACGAACAAGCGAAGCAGAGCGGACACAAGGCGGCACTGACCGAACAGGAACGGCCGAACATCTTCACCAATTCCGTCGCCAATATCGGTCCCGGCGAAACCGTGCTGGTACAGATCGAATATCAGGAGCCTGTCGCACAATCCGGCAACGAGTTCTCGCTGCGGGTGCCGATGGTGATCGCCCCACGTTACAATCCCGCGCCCGTCGTGCAGAGCGTCGATTTCAAGCCGGATAGCGGCGGCTGGGGTTCGGCCAAATCCGATGCCGTGCCGGATCGCGACCGCATCTCGCCCGAAGTGCTCGACCCCGCCACCAACGCGCCGGTCAATCCAACCCGCATCACCGTGCGGCTGCAGGCAGGCTTTCCGCTCGGCGAGGTCAGCAGTTACCACCATACGATCAAGACCGAGAAGCCAGACGCCAGTACGAGCATCATCCGCCTTGCTGAAGGCCCGGTGCCGGCGGACCGCGATTTCGAACTGACCTGGAAACCCGCGGCCGAGAAGGCGCCGTCGGTCGGGCTGTTCCGTGAGCATGTCGGCAATTCCGATTATCTGCTGGCGTTCGTGACACCGCCCGCGGTCGAGCAGGCGCAGCAGAAACCGATGCCGCGCGAAGTGATCTTCGTGATCGATAATTCCGGCTCGATGGGCGGCGTCTCGATCATTCAGGCCAAGGCGAGCCTCACCTACGCCCTCGGCCGTCTGCAGCCGAACGATCGTTTCAACGTGATCCGCTTCGATCACACCATGGATGTGCTGTTCCCGTCAGCGGTGCCCGCCGACAGGGAGCATATCGGCCGGGCCACCTCCTTCGTCGGCGCGCTGCAGGCCAATGGCGGCACGGAAATGGTGCCCGCGATGCGGGCGGCGCTGTCCGACAACAGCGGCGACACCGGTTACGTCCGCCAGGTCGTATTCCTGACCGACGGCGCCATCGGCAACGAACAGCAATTGTTCGAAACCATCAGCGCGTTGCGCGGCCGCTCGCGCGTCTTCATGGTGGGCATCGGCTCGGCGCCAAACACCTACCTGATGACGCGCGCCGCCGAACTCGGCCGCGGCACCTTCACCCATATCGGCGCGGTCGAGCAGGTCGAGGAGCGCATGCGCGGACTGTTCGCCAAGCTGGAGAATCCCGCGGTGACTAATCTGACCGCGAAATTCTCCGATGCCACGGCCGACATCACGCCGGTTGCGATCCCCGACGTCTACCGCGACGAGCCGCTGGTGCTGGCCGCAAAACTCGACAAGCTCGCGGGCTCGGTCGAGATCAAGGGCCGCATCGGCGATCGCCCGTGGGTCGTCACCCTTCCGCTAGCGAATGCGGCCGAAGGCAAGGGCCTGTCCAAGCTCTGGGCCCGCCGCAAGATCGCGGATGCGGAGGTTGGGCGCACCACGCGTCAGACGACGCCGGACGAAGCCGACAAGGCCATCCTCTCGCTGGCGCTCGAGCATCAGCTCGTCACGCGGCTGACGAGTCTGGTAGCCGTCGACAAGACGCCGAGCCGTCCGCAAGGAGAGCCGCTCAAGGTTTCGGAACTGCCGATCAACCTGCCTGCGGGATGGGACTTTGAAAAGGTGTTCGGCGAGCGCCCGCGCGTGCCGGCAACGCCGACGGAGCGGCGCGCCGATACGGAAGAGGCGCGCGTTCAGGTCGCGGCGCTGAAGCGGGTGCAGCCTGTCGTCACCCAGCCGCCCAGCACGCTCGCGCTGCCGAAGACGGCAACTGACGCCGAGCTGAAGATGATTGCCGGTGTGATCCTGCTCACGTTCAGCCTGATCCTGTTCGTGCTCAATCGACGTCAGATGTCACGGTGTTGACGTCGGCTGAAAGGAGGAGGGACCCCTGACCTCCTCTTTCCAGAGCGCGCGGCTCCCACCCGTCCCCCCAAGGCCGCGCGCGCCGCCTTTTCCTCAACCGCCGTCATTGCGAGCGAAGCGAAGCAATCCATCTCGCCGCGGAAAGAAAGATGGATTGCTTTGTGCCTTTCGCTCCCTTGCGCAAACGCCTCGCGTTTGTCGCAGGCAATGACGGATAGAGTGTCCATGCGTTTCATCCTCCCTCTCCTCCTCGCTCTCATCGGCCTGATCTTGTTCGGCCAGGGCGCCTACATCCACGCCAAGGCGCTGGTTGCACAGGTCCTGCTGGAACGCGCCTTCGAGAAAACCATCGCCACCGGACACGAGACGAAACCGTGGTCGTGGGCCGACACATGGCCGGTTGCCCGTATCGACGTGAAGCGGCTCCATGCCCGCACCATCGTGCTCGCAGGCAGCAGCGGCCAGGCGCTCGCCTTCGGTCCGGGTCATGTCGAACGGACACCCGATGCCGGCGAGCGCGGCGTCGCCGTTTATTCGGCGCATCGCGATACGCATTTCGTCTTTCTGAAGAACGTCGTCATAGGTGACGAGATCGAGGTCACGCGAAGCGACGGCAAGCAATTCCATTACCGGGTGGATGCCACTTCGGTCGTGCGCTTCGACGCCTCCGGCATCGATCCGCTCGCAGACGGATATCATCTGGTGCTGTCGACCTGCTGGCCATTCGAGGCGCTGACGCCGGGGCCGGAACGCTATCTTGTGCACGCCACCATGATTGTATCAGCTCCTGAATTCTCCGCGAGCCGGGAAATCGTTCGCGACGCGAATGGCACTGCGCGCGCAACGCGTGTTGCCACCCCTGCCAAGTCTCAATAAAAAGGTCGCAATCAAAAGAACGCACAGCGAGCGTTGTCGATCGCCGCTGCCAAACAGCAGAGTAAGGGACATCCATGGACGCTCAGGCAAGCACCGCATCGCATCAAGCCGAACAATGGTCGCCCTCGCCTGACGCCAGCGACATCGTCAAGAGCATCCATGCGATGCTGCACCCGCGCAATATCGTGCTGGTCGGCGCCACCGACAAGCCCGGCAACTATGCCGAGCGCATCTGGAACAATCTGATCAAATACAAATACGAAGGCGGCCTGTTCCCGGTCAACGCCAAGCGCGAAACGATCTGGGGCGTGCCCTGCTACAAGGATTTCGCCAGCCTCCCGGAGAAACCCGATCATGTGCTGGTGCTGGTGCCGGCGCGTTTTGCCGTGCAGGTGATCCGTGACGCGGCGGCAGCCGGCGCACGCTCGGCCACCATCGTCACCTCGGGCTTCAGCGAGTTGCAGGACGAGGAAAGCCAGCGGCTTGCAGTCGAACTGAAGCAGGCCGTGAAAGAGACCGGCCTTGCGGTCACGGGCCCGAACTGCCTCGGCAATCTGAGCGCCGGCGAAAAGCTGTTCACCAATATCGACGACCGCATTGTCACCATGGAAGCAGGCCCCGTGGCGATTGTCGGACAATCCGGCGCGATCGTGATGGCGATCCGCCAGACGCTGGAGGATCGCGGCGTCGGCGTCGGCTACATGGTCACGACCGGCAACGAGACCGGGCTCGAGACGCCCGACCTGATGGCCTATTTCGCGGCCGATCCCTCGATCCGCGTTATCGTGGTCTATCTCGAAGGCGTGCGGAACACAAAAGTGTTCCGCGAAGCCTGCAAGGCGGCCCGCGCCGCCGGCAAGCCCGTGATCGCGCTGAAACTTGGCGCCTCCGAAGGTGGCCGTGCCGCCGCGATGGCGCATACCGGCGCGCTTGCCGGCTCGATCGAAACCTTTGACGCGATCTCGACCCGCGAAGGCGTGATCCGCGTCCGCGGCCTCGACGAGCTGATCGAGACCACCGAATGTTTCGTCCATGCCGATCCGCCGAAGGGCAACCGTCTCGCCGCGGTGTCGCTGTCCGGCGGCAAGCGTGGCCTCCTGATCGATGCATTCTATTCGGCCGGCATGAACTTCGCGCCGCTCAGCGCGAACGCGACGGCGCAACTGGCGGAAATGCTCGGCCCCGGCAGCATTGTCGGCAATCCGCTTGACGCCGGCTTTGCCGCTGTCGTCGACCCTTCCGTCTACATGAAGTCGATCAAGATCATGATCGACGATCCCGACACCGACATCGTCATCATCGACGCCGAATTGCCGAAGGCGCCGCATGAATTGCGCGAGCGCAACTTACGGATCGTCAACGAGATGGCGGGCGCCGCCAGCAAGCCCGTGGTCTACATCAGCGCGATGTCGATCGGGTTCACCGAATTCACCAAGGGTTTGCGCAAATCGCTGCCGAACATCGCGGTCATGCAGGGCCTCGATCGCGCCGTCGGCGCGATCAAGTCGCTGATCGAGTATGCGTCCCTGCGCAAGGAGGTGCCAGACATCCTATCGAGCTCGAAGGCTTCCGCGCGCGCGGTGCTGGAGAAGACGCTCAAGGCCGCCAACGGCGCCGCAGCGTTGGACGAGGTCGCGTCGAAAAAGCTGCTCAAGGCTTATGGCATCCCGGTTTCAAAGGAAGAGATCGCGCAGACGGCGGCGGAGGCCGTGAAGATTGCCAAGAAGATCGGCTTTCCCGTCGTGGCCAAAGTCGTCAGTGCCGACATCCTGCACAAATCAGACATCGGCGGCGTGGTGCTGAACCTCAACAGCGCGGCCGAGGTGAAGAAGGCGTTCAACGACATCACCGCGCGGGTAAGGAAGATCAAGAGCAAGCCGAAACTCGAAGGCATTCTAATCGCGCAGCAGGTCAAGGCCGATCTCGAACTCGTGGTCGGCGCTTCGCTCGACGCCGAGATGGGGCCGGTGGTGCTGTTCGGCACCGGTGGCGTCGATATCGAGTTGATGAAGGACGTAGCGCTCGCCGGCGCGCCGCTGGACGAGGCCGAGGCGAAGCAATTGATCGCCAAGACCAAGGCCGGCGTGAAGCTGAAGGGGTATCGCGGCAAGCCGGCGCTGCACGAGGCTTCCGCCGTGAAGGCGCTGGTCGGCCTGTCCAATCTGATGGCCGATGCCGGCACGCGCATCGCCTCGATCGACGTCAATCCGTTCCTGATCAACAGCAAGGTCGGCGTCGCCGTCGACGGCTTGATCGTGCTGAACAACGATGCAGCGAACAAGGCGGCGAAGCATTAGGTCACTGGTTTAAATCGTCGTTGTCGTCCCTGCGAACGCAGGGACCCATAGCCACCGTCGTTAATTGTTACGAAGACAACCAGCTCCCGTCGTCTTGCCGATGAGCCGCGGCGTATGGGTCCCTGCGTTCGCAGGGACGACGGAAATAGCTACAACCCCGCGCCCCACTTCTGCGCGGTCTGTAAAACCCAGTCGCGATACAGCGTCAGCGGCGTAACCCCGGTCATGCCGCCGCAACCCGCCGAGCCATTCGGCCCCGTTGACCAGCTCACCACGCCGACGATCGCGGGACCGCCTTGCTTGTCCTCGAAAACAGGCGCGCCGGAATCGCCGGTGCAGGCACCGAGGCCGTCGCGCGTGCCCTGCCCCACGGGGTCGACAAGCCTAATCTGAAGTGTCCCCGGCCTGCCCGTCGCAACCAGGCCGGCGACGCGGATGGTGCCGCCGCTCCTGCCATCGCCGCGCACGGTCACGCCGATTCCTGCGATGGTAAAACGGCTCCCGACATTGATCGGGATCTCAGGCAATCCGAGTACGGCCGCCGTCTTGCCCTTGGGCGGCGCGGCCAATTGCAGCAACGCGACGTCTGCCGTCGCACGGTGCCCCGACATCGCCTGCATGTTGAAGCCGGGATGAATGGCGACGCTCTTCACATCCTGCAGCGTCGGCTGCCGGTCGGCGCCATATTCGACGATCTTGTAGTCCGCGCCTGATGGCACGCAATGCGCGGCCGTCAGCACCAGCTTTGGCGCAATCAACGCGCCGGTGCAGAAATTGCCGCGTGAGCCGACGATGGTAACGACCGAGCGGGCCACGCCTTCCGTCGACGGCGCACCGCCGCCGACAATGGCGTGCGCGGGAACGGACAGCAGCAGGACAAGGCTGGCAATCAAGCGAAGCAGGATCTTCATCGCTGCAGCAATAGCCTTTGGTGCGCGTATCGCCAAGCGCCGGATCGGGCTGGTTCTCAAGGGCATTCCGTGTTAGCCGCTCCGCAAAGATATTTTTCAGGCGGGGAATGATGATCGAGGCAGTGATCTGGGATTTCGGCGGAGTGCTGACCACTTCGCCCTTCGAGGCCTTTGCGCGGTACGAGACCGAGCGCGGGCTGCCGGCCGACATCATCCGGCGCACCAACGCCGCCAATCACCTGGAAAATGCCTGGGCCAAATTCGAGCGCGCCGAAGTCGACATCGAAGCTTTTGACGAATTGTTCGCGGCGGAATCGCTGGCGCTGGGCGCGGCGGTTCGCGGCAAGGAGGTGCTGCCGCTATTATCAGGCGATCTGCGGCCCGAGATGGTCGAGGCGCTCAAGCGCGTCAAGGCCAGGTTCAAGACCGGCTGCATCACCAACAATCTGCCCGCCAACGCCATCGGCAGCCACAGCGGCCGCACGCTCTATGTCGCCGAAGTGATGGCGCTGTTCGACCATGTCATCGAGTCCGCCAAAATCGGTCTCCGAAAGCCCGATCCGCGTATCTACCGGATGATGGTCGAGACACTGAAGGTCGATCCCAGGAACTGCGTTTACCTCGACGACCTCGGCATCAACCTGAAGCCGGCGCGCGAGATGGGCATGACCACGATCAAGGTGGTCAGTGCGGCGCAGGCGATCGGGGAGCTTGAGGCAGCTACCGGGCTGGCATTGCGCTAGGCGGAAAAATACCGGAACTTGCGCCCTCGTTATGCCCAAACGGCGCTTGTCCTTTGCCGGGAACGCAGGCAGAACATTCCGAAATCCATCGAATTCGGAGTTGAAAACCCGTGGCTGATACCAGGCCTTCGGCCTCGATCGAGGCAGTGGAAAGCGGTCTTGCGGCGCAGGGCTATATTGCGAGCCGCCAGATCGCGACCGCGGTCTATCTGGCGCAGCAGATCGAAAAGCCCATCCTGGTCGAAGGGCCCGCCGGCGTCGGCAAGACCGAACTGGCGAAAGCGATCGCTGCATGGCGCGGCATGAAGATGATCCGCCTGCAATGCTATGAGGGGCTCGACGAGGCCAAGGCGCTCTACGAGTGGAAATACGCCAAGCAGCTTCTTTACACGCAGATCCTGAAGGATAAGCTCGGCGAAGTGCTCGGCGGCGCGCCGACGCTGGAAGCGGCGCTGAACCAGCTTCACGATTTCGGCGACGTGTTCTTCTCCAAGGAATTCGTCGAGCCACGGCCGCTGTTGCAGGCGCTGGAGCAGCCCGCGGGCTGCGTGCTGCTGGTCGACGAAATCGACAAGTCGGACGCCGAATTCGAATCGCTGCTGCTGGAAATTCTCAGCGACTTCCAGGTCACGATTCCGGAACTCGGAACCGTGGTCGCGGTTTCGCCGCCGACCGTGATCCTGACCTCGAACAGCGAACGCGATCTCGGCGATGCGCTGAAGCGCCGCTGCCTGCATCTGCATATCGGTTTCCCCGAGCAGAAGCTTGAGGAGCGGATCGTCGAGAGCCGAGTATCAGGCATTTCGCAGACGTTGCGCCGGCAGATGGTGGGCTTCATCAACGAGGTCCGCACGCTGGACCTGAAGAAGCTGCCGTCGGTCAGCGAGACCATCGACTGGGCGCGCGTGCTGGTGCTGCTGCAGGCGCCCGAACTCGGCCATGAGGTGGTCAAGGACACGCTGAACGTCCTGCTGAAATACGAGGCGGATATCGAGGCCACCATGCCTCAGGTTTCCACCTTCATCGCCAAGGCTTCGCGTCAGGGCGTCTTCGGGTGAGGCGCGAATGAGGGAGAACCTGCATCGCTTCTTTCGTGCGGCGCGGGGCGCAGGCGTCAGGCTCTCGCCGGCCGAAAGCATCGATGCGATGCGGGCCGTCTCCAAGGTAGGCTTTACCGACCGCACGATCCTGCGCGACACGTTCCTGCTGACGCTCGCCAAGACGCAGGACGAGAAGAAGGCACTCGGCGACTGTTTTGACCTGTTCTTCGACCAGCCGGAGCCCGAAGACAGCAAAGCAGACGAGCAGGAGACACAAGGATCCAACGCGGGCTCCGATTCACCCGGCGAGACAAGCGGCGGCGACGAGCAGGCCGAGGGGCTCGGCCAGCTCGCGCAGATGCTGCTGGCGCAGGACCGTAACCAGATTTCGGCCGCCATCGCCAACGCGGCGAGCGCGGCCTCGCTGTCCGACATCCGCTATTTCACGCAGCGCGGTATCTTCTCGGGCCGCATCCTCGACCAGATGGGCATCCAGCGCCTGCGCGACGACCTCGACAACCTCACGGCAACCAATCCTGCACTGGCGGAACGGCTGACCAATGCACTGGATGGGCTGCGCGGCACCGTTCGCGATACGGTTTCGCAGGCGCTGATGTTGTACGGGCGCGAAGAAGCGGAAAATTTGCGCAACGAAATTTTGCGTAACGCGCCGCTGTCGCGGATCGAGCCGCGGCAGGTCGAGCAGATGCGGCATCTGATCCGCCAGATCGCCCGCCGCCTCCGCGAGCGCTACTCCAAGCCGCGCAAGCGCCAGCGCCGCGGGCATCTCGACGTGCGTCGTACCATCCGCCGCAACGCCGCCTGGGGCGGGGTGCCGTTCCTCACCGCCTGGAAACGCCGGCATCGCGACAAGCCGAAGATCGTCGCACTCTGCGACGTCTCGGGATCGGTGGCGCGGGTTTCAGATTTCTTCCTCCTTCTGATTCACAGCCTGCATGAGGTCGTGGATGACGTCCGCTCGTTCGCCTTTTCGGGGCATCTGATCGAGGTCAGCGACATCCTGGAATCCAAATCGCCGGAAGAGGCGATGGCCGAGATCATGTCCAAGGTCGGCTTCGGCTCCTCCGACTACGGCAGTTCGCTTGACGATTTCGAACACGGCTGGATGAACGCGATCACGCCACAGACGACCGTGATCGTGCTCGGCGACGCCCGCAGCAACAATCTCGATCCGCGCGCCGATATCCTTCGCCGTATCGCCGAGCGATCGAAGCGGCTGGTATGGCTCAATCCGGAGGGCCGCATGGCCTGGGGCTGGGGCGATTCCGAAATGCCGCGCTATTCGACCTTCTGCACCGTGGTCCGCCAATGCGCGACCGCGAAACAGCTCGAACGTGCGGTGTCCGATATCGTGGCGAGCTATCAGTAATGTCGTCTTCGGCAGTTCTTCCCCGTGACAATGCCCCCGACGCGCTGTCGGTGCTGAACTCCGTGTTCGGCCTGCCGACCTTCCGCGGTGCGCAGGAGGAAATCGTTCGTCACATCACCGAGGGCGGCAATTGCCTAGTGCTGATGCCGACCGGCGGCGGCAAGTCGCTGTGTTACCAGTTGCCCTCCTTGTTGCGCGAAGGCTGCGGCATCGTGGTGTCTCCCCTGATTGCGCTGATGCGCGATCAGGTCGCGGGACTGCTGGAGGCAGGCGTCAATGCGGCCGTTCTGAACTCGACGCTGTCGTTTGACGAAGCCTCGGAAGTCGAGCGGCGACTGCTGGCCGGCGACCTCGACCTGCTCTACGTCGCGCCCGAACGCTTGCTGACGCCGCGCTGTCTGTCCCTGCTCGGCCAAGCCGATATCGCGCTGTTTGCGATCGACGAGGCGCATTGCGTGTCGCAATGGGGGCACGACTTCCGTCCCGAGTATATTGGCCTGTCCGCGATTGCGGAGCGTTTTCCGGATGTGCCGCGCATCGCACTGACTGCGACCGCCGACGAGATGACGCGCAAGGAGATCGTGACCCGGCTCGGGCTATCGGGCGCGCCGAGCTTCATCTCGAGCTTCGACCGCCCGAACATCCGCTACGAAATCGTCGAGAAGCAGAACGCTCCGGCCCAGCTCAAGGCTTTCATCAGCGAGCGCCATGCCGGAGATGCCGGCATCGTCTATTGCCTGTCGCGCGCCAAGGTCGAGGACACCGCTGAAGCGCTGACCAGCGCCGGCATCCCCGCCCTGCCCTATCACGCGGGCCTCGACGCCGGCATGCGCGCCCGCAACCAGGACCGCTTCATCAACGAGGATGGCGTCGTCATCGTCGCCACCGTCGCGTTCGGCATGGGCATCGACAAGCCGGACGTGCGCTTCGTGGCGCATCTCGATCTGCCGAAGAGCATCGAGGCCTATTATCAGGAAACCGGCCGCGCCGGGCGCGACGGCAAGGCCTCCAGTGCCTGGATGGCCTACGGCCTCTCCGACATCGTGCAACAGCGCCGCATGATCGACGAATCCACCGCATCCGATGCGTTCAAGCGCGTGTCGATCGGCAAGCTCGATGCGCTGGTGGCGCTGGCGGAAACCGCCGGCTGCCGCCGCGGCCGCCTGCTCGGCTATTTCGGTGAGGACGTCACCGGCAGCAATTGCGGAAATTGCGACAACTGCCTGTCGCCGCCGCAACTCCGCGACGGCAAGGTCGCCGCGCAAAAACTATTGTCCTGCGCCTATCGCACCGGGCAGCGGTTCGGCGCCATGCACCTGATCGACGTGCTGGTCGGCCGCATGACCGAGAAGGTCACGCAGTTCAGCCACGACAAACTGTCCGTGTTCGGCATCGGCCGCGACCTCAACGAGAAGCAATGGCGTGCGGTAATCCGCCAATTGGTCGCGATGGGCCATCTGCGCGCCGATAGCGAGGCGTTCAACGCACTGAAGCTGACCGAGAGCGCGCGCGGCGTCCTGAAAGGCGAGACCGAGATCATGTTGCGCGAGGCGGCGCCCGGCACGCGTGTTCGCGCCAGCCGCGCCAAATCACGGCGCGGCGATCTGGCGCCGCGCGCCGACACCAAGCCCGCCGATGCCGGCCTGCAGGCCGCGTTGCGGGCATGGCGCTCCGACATCGCGCGCCAGCGAAGCGTGCCAGCCTATGTCGTGCTGCACGATTCCACCATCGACGGCATCGCCGCCGCGCGGCCAATGACGCTCAACGAACTCCGGAATATCCCCGGCATTGGCGACAAGAAGCTCGAGCATTACGGCGACGAATTGCTCGCGCTGGTGCGAGCGGCGGACGCGTAGAGCTTCGGTTCTGATTGAATCAAGAATCGAAGCTCTAGATTCTAGTGTTGACGCGTTTTCTTGACGCGAACCGGCATCCACTTCGCTCGAAAACGCTATGGTAGCCCTCAACCGTTGCGGAAGGTGTAGGCGTATCCGTTGATGGCGGGCGCACCGCCGAGATGGGCGTAGAGCACCTTCGATCCCTTCGGGAAATAGCCCTTGTTCACGAGGTCGATCATGCCCTGCATGGATTTTCCCTCGTAGACGGGATCGGTGATCATGCCTTCGAGCCGTGCGCAGAGTCGGATGGCTTCCTTGGTCTCTTCTGAGGGAACGCCGTAGGCCGGATAGGCGTAATCTTCGATCAGGACGACATCGTCTTCGACGAGTTCGCGGCCGAGCTCGACGAGCTTTGCGGTATTGCGTGCGATATCGAGCACCTGGGCCTTGGTTTGCGCGGGCGTGAAGGACGCATCGATGCCGATCACCTTGCGCTCGCGGCCGTCCTTGGCAAATCCCACCAGCATGCCGGCGTGGGTCGAGCCGGTGACCGTGCAGACCACGATATAGTCGAAGGCAAAGCCGAGTTCCTTCTCCTGCGCCCGCACCTCCTCGGCGAAGCCGACATAGCCGAGCCCACCATATTTGTGCACGGAGGCGCCGGCCGGAATCGCATAGGGCTTGCCGCCCTTGGCCTTCACGTCCGCAATCGCCTCTTCCCAGCTCTGGCGAATGCCGATGTCAAAGCCTTCGTCGACCAGCCGCACATCCGCGCCCATGACGCGGCTGAGCAGGATGTTGCCGACACGGTCATAGACGGCGTCCTCATGCGGCACCCAGCTTTCCTGCACGAGCCGGCACTTCATGCCGATCTTGGCCGCCACCGCAGCGACCATGCGGGTGTGGTTGGACTGCACGCCGCCGATCGAGACGAGCGTATCCGCGTTGGAGGCGATCGCATCGGGAATGATGTATTCGAGCTTGCGCAGCTTGTTGCCGCCAAAGGCAAGACCGGAATTGCAGTCCTCGCGCTTGGCGTAGAGTTCGACCTTGCCGCCGAGATGCTGCGACAGCCGCTCCAGCTTCTCGATATGGGTGGGCCCGAAGGTGAGCGGATAGCGTTCGAATTTCTCCAGCATCGTCATCCCCGTAGATGTCTGATCTCCGGAAACGCCCCTACCATTAAGGGCTGGAAAGGTGCTCTCTAAATGATCGGGTATTCTTCACGAAGATTGCAAACGAGCTCTATTTGACTACTATTTCATCCAGTATCCGGCATAATTTCGAGAGATTCTTTCATGGCCGGCAGGCTGGACCGTATCGACCTTAAGATATTGCGTTTGCTACAAAATAGCGGCCGGCTGACCAACGCCGAGCTGGCCGAAATGGCCGGCGTCAGCGCCGCCACCTGTCACCGCCGTACCCAGCGCCTGTTCGACGAGGGCTATATCGCCCAGGTCAGGGCGATGGTGGCGCCGCGCAAGGTTGGCAAGGGTGCACTGGTCATGGTCGGCGTCGTGCTCGACCGCTCCACGCCTGAAAGCTTTGCCGCCTTCGAGCGGGCGGTCGCGCAACTGAAATTCGTGCTGGACTGCCATCTGGTGGCGGGCGATTTCGACTATTTCCTCAAGATCCGCGTCGGCGACATGGAGGATTTCAACCGCATCCACGGCGACCAATTGATCGCGCTGCCAGGCGTCCGCCAGACCCGGACCTTCTTCGTCATGAAGGAAGTGGTCGACAACGCTCCGCTCGATTTCTGATGGGAAGCCAGTCGCGGAACTGGCGAGATGCTGGTCACATCGCACGCCATGTTCTATCAACCGGGCATGATCAGAAAGCTTTGCCGGCGGGCTTTGGCGCTTGCCACCATTTTTATTGCGCCGCCGGCCTTCGCCTCGGACGAACTGCAGCGGCAAGAGCCCGATACCGTCATCTTCGCGATGATGTCCGGCAAGTGCGCTACGCTCAAGGTCGCGGGCCGGGATTTTGGCTGCCGGGCCGTGGCCTTCTTCCAGACCGAGGAAGGCAGGGCGAATTTTACCGTGGCGCTCGACGACCCCGGCGACGACAGCCACATCATCACGTTTTCCGGCGACAACGGGCGAAGGCCGGAGGCCAATCTGTACGAACTGCCGATCGACCGGATGCTGCTGAAATCCAAGGACCGGCCCAAGGCCGATGGCCTGCCGGTGCCGTCAGTCGAATCGACCGCCGGCCTCTGCAAGCAAGTCGGCAACTTCGTGACGCTGGAGCTTTCCTCCATCTCCTGCATTGCGGTCGACAGGAACGGCAAGAAGTACGAGCTGCAGTATCAGTCCGACGGCGCGCCGATGGCGGTGCGTCGCATCAAGCGGATGCGCGTCGGCAGTCCCGCGGTGTCGCCGTTCGACGACGCCAAATGAAAGGCCGCCGGCGGTAAACCGACGGCGGCCAGTGTCGATCCACGCATGGCTCGCGACTGCGCGGACAGCGTCAGGCTAGTTCGAAATTCCTCGTAAGGCGTGCAGGCTATCAGTCAAAGTCGAGCGATTGCCTTCATACCGGCTTTACCGTGAGCCACCGCGCTCGCGCCCGCTCCTCATCGGCAGAATCGAGCTCGCGATATCAAACGCGATCGCCCATCTCGGCTTTTCTTCCTCGTCGCCCGGCACGTTGATTTGAACGCCACCACCATCGCTGACAGTATCGGCCGCAGCCACTACGGCGGCTTCGAGGGCGGCGCCGCGCGAATCGTAGACGCCGCCGATCTTGACGTTATCCGCAAACACCGACCAGCCCAGCGGCGCCTTCACGACTTCGAACACCGATCGTTCCATTAGGTCTCCTGTATCGGCTTCACCGGTATCGCTTCCGCCCCTCGCCGACGCGGCGAATCCTGGCGAAGGAAGCGTGGTGCCGGGACGCCGGCTTGTCGCCGGCGGTGGCCTTGGTCCGCCACTCGAAAGCCCGCAACCCCGTCGGCAAATTCACCACCGGTGCCAGCGCGATTTCCTTCCGCACGGCATCGACAATCCGATCGAACTCAACTTCGCTCATTCGCACGCTCCATTGCGCCAGGCCGGCATTCTGCCGCCAGGACGATAAGAGGGGACCGCGCTGAGCACAGATCGCCATGCAAGTTTGTTGTTTGAAGGCTCGCCCGCGGTCGCTTCGATGGCAAAAAGAGGCCGAAATCGGGAAGGCTCGAATCGTTCCGTGCGAAACCAGTGGCTCCCGAGGAACCCGCCGGTGGCCCCCTTGGCCGAACTTGCCCCTTGCGTGCTAGATTCGGCCGCGAATCAGGAGGGTTTGCATGCCGGTAGACAGTGACAGCGCCATTGCGTGGCACCGCGCCCAGCTCAAGAAGCTTCGTGAGACCTTGAGGAACATCGAGACGACGAGGTTCATGGTGGGCGAGTCCGCCCAGGCAACCAGGACCGGCAAGACCCAGAAGACAGTTGCCGAGCTCGAACAGAAAATCCGGCAGTCGCAGCACATCATCGCCGCCTATGAGCGGCAGACCCGGCGGCCGCTTGCAACGGACCAGCGCAGCCTCGCCAGCGTGAGCTGGAGTAGTTGGACTGCCCAGACGGCGCACGGCCGTGGCAATTCGCGGTAAGCCTTCGCCAGCGTGAGTGCCGCCGGATTAACCGGCGGGTCTCGCACAAGGTTTCGAACCAGCGGTCACCCTTGGCGCGCAGAGAATGCGCCCACTCATTCGCGGCCGGCCGACGCGGTCGACCCCAACTCCATCCAGCGATGGCGCTTAGGGATGGTGCCCTCCCTTCGGCGGCCGCGGGCCCCCGACCCGAGAGCAATAGAGGAGATTCTCCCCGTCGTCGTCCCAAGCTTTGGTCTCAAGGACCGCCTTCCAGCCAAGCTTCGTTTCGTCAAGCTCCAGCACCCGTGGCTTGACCTCAATAAGCGGTGCGGTTTGCACCTCGATTTTCTCGATCTTCCAATCGTAGACCAGTGCGAGCGCGCCCGGCTGATGCGCCAGCCGCTCGAAGTAGAAGAACGGATCGATCCCGATAGAGATTTTCCCACGCAACCAACTTCCCGGTCGCACAGTTGCCGGGGGCTCCCCTTCCTGAAAGACGAGCACACCTACATCAATAACCCACCAATCATTCGCAACGTGGGTAACTCGGCCGACAATCTCGTCGTCAGCATCTCGGATGCGAATTAGGGCCGGAACCGTCTGGAGGTTCGACTCGAATATCTCCAGCGGCGCCGAGGCGTAAAACTCAAGGGCGAAAGCCGCCTTCATACCCCGTGCAAAATCGCCGTAGTTGCCGTCCTGGATTATCCATGAATGGAGCCCTACAACCAGGGTATCAGCCATCTGCACTCCGGCCTTGCTTGGGTCTAAGAACTTTCCTTGAGCTCCCGAGGCAAAAACCAGCTAAGGGCTCCCAAGAGCGAAACGGCGCCACCGCGGCCTTCATCCCGCGTTCTTCGTCATCTCTTTTTCTCTCGCCTTGGCCTTGCACGAAATCAAGAATGTAAACGCCCGCGCGTTGCGCGCGATGTCGGCCGTCTTCAGCTCGGCCCTGGCGTCGGAGATCTGATATGGCACCACGCTGTTGTCGAGAAAATCCCGTAAAGCGCCCATCTTGATGGCGAAGTTGATGTTCTCGGGAATGTTGCCGGTTGCCCGCGCGAACCTGAATGCATTCAGCTTGGCGGCGACGACGCCGACCACGTCGCCGCTCGAGGCCAGCAACGGTCCCCCGCTGTTGCCGGGCTGAACGGCCGCGCTGATCTGCAGAAAGCGCGTATCGTTCAGGATGCCGCTGAGCGAGCTCACGATCCCGGTCGTCACCGTGAAATCGGACGTCAGCAGTCCATGAAAGGGATAGCCGATCGCCACCACGCTGTCGCCGGACTGGATCGCCTTGTCGCGGATTTTGGTAACGTCCTTGAACGAGCCGGTCACCTGCAGCAGCGCCAGGTCGTTGGTCTCATCGCTCGACACCAGGCGCAGTTTGGCGGACGCCTCGCCGGACAGATTGCCCTGGATATCGCCGACGCAGCCCTGCACGACGTGGGCGTTGGTGACGAGGTGCCCGTTCGTGCTCACCAGGAAGCCGGTGCCGGTCTGGTCAAGCAGCCTGTCGGGCTTGGCCGGCGCAGCATCCGGCGCCGCCGCTGCGGCGATCGGCTTAGCCACGGGAAGGACCGAGAGATCGCCGGCACTGGCCAATCCCGACTGCTTGATCTTGGCAACACAGTTCGCCAGCACCGGCAAGAGCTGTCCGGTCTGGTCGAGGTTGAACTGGAAGAGCTGCCCCTGCGTATAGGCGGTCATGGCCTTCGCCCGCCGGAACTGGCCGATCAGCGAGGAATTGTTCGGCATCGGCACGCGAACCAGCTTGTCGGCGATCGGGATGCCATGAACGTTGAACGGTTGCTGGCCGTCGAATGTCAGGGTCAGCGGAAAGGCCTGCCCGGTCGTGAGCCGCCATTCTTCATGCATGAAGCCGAGGCTCCAGCCGCCGGTGTGATCGATCATCACCAGAAAATAGACGCCGCTGGCGTACGAAGCGCCTGCCGCACAGTGCGAGAACGATCCGGTCTGGTCGTTGGTGTAGGCCCCGCCCTTCCAGTTGCCGACGCTGATCGAACCATAGGGTCCGCGCGCATGCGCATTCGCACTGGCAAAAATCGTACACAACAAAGCTGCAACCGCAGCAGCACGGCATTTCATATGCATATTCCCCACATTCCCAGGGTGAGCATATTTATCTTTGCAACCGGAGTCTATTTGGACCGGCACGGGGGGGGCCGAAAATTCTCCCGCGGGGTAGCAGGAAAACAGGCTCGCCGTTGGTCACACACGGTGCGGCAGCGGCGGCCTGAAGCTCACTTCGTTAAGTTCTTTGCCGGATATTCTGCCTATCGTCCCGATCGTCGTAAGATCGAGACCGATTCGCGTCCGCCCGTCGCAAGGCGGCTCATCGCTTGGCAGGACAACGCATGGACTTGGCACACGGCGGAGGCAACTTCGAGAGGGCCGAGCTGCGTCCGCCTGCGGTCGTGCTGATCCCCGCCCTGGCGATGTCGTTTTACATTTGGCTGATTCTCGTCACGACCATTCCCTACCCGGGCAAGATCGGGCTCGACTACAATACCCTTGGCACCGACTGGATGGTGTTCTACGGCGCGATCCGCTCGGTGCTCGACGGCAATGCGCCGCTGATCTTCGATGGCGATCGCTTCACCGACTTCATCAACACCGCGTTTGCCGGCTGGCTCTCCGCGCCGCTGGAATTCCGGCCATGGGCCTATCCGCCGAGCTTTCTCTTGATCCTGCTGCCGTTTGCGCCGTTGGGTTTCTTCGGCTCCTATGTGGCATTTCAGATCGCGACCGCCGCCGCGCTGGCGGTAGCGCTGCGCGCGTCCGCGGCAAAGAGCCTGCCATCAGGCGCCCTGCTTGCAGCCGTGCTGATTTGCCCGGCATCTGCCATCAATGCGATCAACGGTCAGGCCGCCTTTCTGGTCGCAGCCCTGATTGTCGGCGGATTTTCCCTTCTCAAGCGGCGCCCTTACCTGGGCGGATTGGTGTTGGGACTGCTGACGTTCAAACCTCAATTCTGCGTCCTGGTTCCGATCGCACTCGTCGCCGCCGGGCAGTGGCGCGCGTTTTTGGCATCGGGCCTGTCTGCGCTCGCCATGATGATCGCGAGCGGACTGGTTTTCGGATGGGACCTGTGGCTGCGCTGGCTTCCCCTCATCCTCGAAAATCTCAACAGCCCGAACCCGAAATGGATCGAGTACGGCCGCATGTGGGGCCACAGCGTCTATACCTGTGCGGTTCTGCTCGGCGCGCCGCAACGGCTGGCGTCGTGGATTCAGCTGCTCGCTACGTTGGGCGCGGCCATATCCGTCGTCATCGCTTTCCGGTCGAGGTTGGGGATGCCGGAAAAGATCGCGGTTTTTCTCGCCGCCACCGTCCTCGCCGCGCCGCATTCCGGCGCCTATGATGGAACGCTATTGGTGATCGCTGCAGCCTTCTGGTTGATGGCCCGGGCCTCTTCCCTACCGCTGTGGTGCTGGACCCTGGCTTTCATGATCTGGCTGCTGCCGATGCTGAGCCCACCGCTGGTGTTCCCCGTGGGCCGGATCGCCCCGCTTTTGCCCGTGCTGCTGATCGTGCTTCTGCTTCGTCCCGCAGGCCCCGCGGAGAGCGTAAAAGCGCCGGTTCCTGCCGGATAGCTTTGCGCAGCCCTCTCTGGAACGATGGCACGGAAATGTCCAGCGGTAGCGACCAAACGCCCCGGTGCCGCCCTCTTTCCAGCCGATCATTTTGATGGATCGCGCCTGGCATCTTGCATACGGTAGGCGTCCCATTGCCCTGTCCATTCCGGGCGAACGCCGGAACCAGGAAGGCAAAAACAATCGCGCCGCCGACAGCGGACGCCAATTTGCAATAACCGGAGGAAAATGCCGTGAAGCCAAGAGTTGTCCGGTCCGCCCTGTTTACACTTCTGGCGGTCGTATCCGCCATGGCCGGCCAGGCGCAGGCCCAATCATGGCCGGAGAAACCGATCACCTTCATCGTGCCGTTCGCGGCCGGCGGCGGCACCGATGCCTTTGCCCGCCCGCTGGCGGCCCAGCTCGATACGCAACTGGGCAAGCGCGTGCTGATCGAGAACCGCGCCGGCGCCGGCGGCACGGTCGGCGCCTCCGCTGCGGCGAAGGCTGCTCCCGATGGCTACACCTTCTTCGTGGGCGCGGCGCATCACGCCATTGCCCCCTCGCTCTATCCCAGCCTCGATTACAATATCGAGAAGGATTTCATTGCGGTGGCGCTGATCGCGCGTCCGCCGCAGGTGGTTGTCGTCAATCCGGACAAGGTCGCCGCCAAGACGCTGGCCGAGTTCATCACCTATGCCAAAGCCAATCCCGGCAAGCTGAACTACGGCTCCGCCGGAGCCGGCACCACGCATCATCTCGCGGGTGAACTATTCAAGATTTTGACCAAGACCAACATCCAGCACGTCCCCTACCGCGGGGCTGGTCCCGCGATGCAGGATCTCATCGCTGGCCATGTGCCTGTTGTGTTCGACGGGCTCGGTTCGTCGGCAGGACCGGTCAGGGCCGGACAGCTCCGTGCCCTCGCCGTCGCCGCGCCAAAGCGGGTGCCAGCCTTCCCCGATCTTCCGACCGCCGCGGAAGCGGGTCTGGCCGGCTATGAAGTGTCGACCTGGTACGGCCTGTTCGCGCCGAAGAACACGCCGCCGGCGATCGTCGAACAGATGGTCAAGGAGTTGCAGAAAGCGATGCAGACTCCCGCCATCAAGGAGGCCTGGGAGCGCAATGGCTCCGATGTCCCCGACGTCGCTGGTCCTGCGTTCGCAAAAATGGTGTCCGCGGAAGTCGAGCGCTGGCGCAAGGTCGTGACCGAGGCGAACGTGAAGCTGGATTAGCCTGGCGGCCTGGGCGCGGCACCGCTTCATCACGCGTCGCCGCGCCAGGCTTGCTGACTAATTGCCGTGGCGTACGCCATAGCGCGTGAAGTCGTCGTCGATCCCGGCCTGGATCGTCCTTGCCGCGGAGATATCGGCATCGCCGCCGGTCTTGTCACCGCTCTTTAGCCTGGCGAGCCCGCGCCCGTAGAGCGCACTTGCCAGCTTCGGATCTACCCGCAGCGCCGAACTGAAATCATTGATCGCCGCATCTGCTTGCCCCATCTTCAGGCGGATCAATCCACGCGAGTCATAGGTGGCGGCGTCGTTCGGCCACGACTGCAGCACCTTGTTGCAGTCGTCGAGCGCTGCTTGCAACGAGCCGAGAATGGCCCGGGTCCAGCAGCGTCCGCTCCACGCGGCTTCCAGATTGGGCTCGAGGCGGATCGCCTCGTCGTAGTCCCGTGCGGCGCGATCGTACTCGTGCTTTTTCAGGTAGACCCTGGCACGGTTCGCGAAGGCCCTGCCGTAGTTCGGATTGAGCTTGATCGCCTGATCGAAAGATTTGATGGCGAGGTCGTATTCGCCTTTCGTCAGGTAAGCCGCGCCGCGGTTGTTGAAGGGCTTGGCATAAGTCGCATCGAGCTTGATCGATTGCTCGAAATCCAGCAGAGCGCGGTCAATGTCTCCGCTTGCCGTATGGGCATTGCCACGATTGTTATAGGCAATTGCAAGAGCCGTCGTCGTAGCTTGACCAGACTCGATGAGCGCCGTGCAGCCTTTGATGCGGATTGCAAACGACGTGCGATCCGAGCCGTTGCACAGCGCGATGTTCTCGATATAGTCGCTCTTCTTGGGGCTCTGCGCGGCAGCCAGAGACCCGAGCAGCAGCAAGGCAAGAGCCGACGCGAGGCCCTGGATGACGCGCCCGCTCGCACCGACTTTCATGTCAGACTCCCCGATCCTAGCACCAGCGAATGAGCAACCGTCGAAATGAGTTTCCGGACCTGGTTGGCCGACAATTCCCGCGCCGCGAACGGGCCTAGCACCCCCGGCATATGTTCAGATTTGATTTTGGAGGCGGCTTTTGATCGGGTTGCTGCGCCGCCGGTGCGCCGGGCTTTCGCGGGCCCTTGCTCTTGCCTTCTTCAATGAGGGTGGAAAATCTGACTGTCCCGTCATCCGAAATCTCGACGCGTGGCGTGGTGCCTCGAACACCCATGGTCGCGACCGGAGTGTCGATCTTCATGTCGCCGGTCTTCGCGACTTTACCTGCGATAAAGGTGAAGGTTCCCTTGGTCAGACTGAACACGGTCGAGTTGGATAGACTTTTTGGGTCGTACACGAACTCGTCCAAAGCCATGCGCGCATTGTTCGACAGATTGAAGGACGAGCCATCGGTGAAGTTGATGCCGACCCGGCCGTCGGCGCCGGTTGCAACGATATCGCCCTGATAGACGAGATCGCCCTCTTTCGCCTGACCAGCCGGACCTGAGGTGCTCGCCTGAACCACCACCGCATTCGCGCGTTCAATCGTGACCGAACCTGTGGCAACAACAACTTTTCCAATTGGTTTTGCCACGACATCCTGAACGGCGGGCCTGACTTGCGCGTGAGCTGGCGCGACGAAAAGCCCGCCTGTCGCCAGAACGGCGCCTGTCACCAATGCGGCAATCGCATGCGTGCACATGATCCCCCCTTCCTGAGAAGATCTTGTCTGAGATAACGCTCACGGGCTCTTTGAACGCCGGTCGGCAGCGACATTAAACCCGATGTCCGGGGAAGACATCATCTCTCCTTCGCTCGAAAGGATTACTCCTTTTGAGCCTAAAGCCTAATGCCCGTGGATTGGCTAACTTGAAGCAGGAACTCTCGGCTCCGGCCGCCCGGCCGGCAGCAGCGCGATTATTTGACTTCATGGGCCTCGACAAGGCCAGCCGTTGAAAATCGCACGGGGTAAGTTGCAAACGGGGTTGGGCCATGCTGGTCGGGTCCCACGCCGGGACTGGGGATGAACGTAAGGCCGCTGTGGCCCCGCCTCCCCGCATCGGCAACGTTCAGACTGCGGCCGGGTTCGGCACCCTCGAGGGCGCGCCCTGCGCCGCCGCTCAAGTCGCGGATGGTAATCTGCGAAGCCGGGCTCGTGCCGGCAGGTTTGGCATGCTGTGGCTCACGGCACTAACCTTCTTGTTTGGGAAGCAGGCCCAGGCTGCCGGTCCTGATGTCACGTTCCTTGACGACGGCAACATCACATACAAAGACCTCGAACATGGATCATTCGAGCTTGTCACCAAGGAGGCGATCCCTCGACACATCCTCGTTGACGATCCCGGACAGACCATCATTCTGCGTTCGCAAGGGTCCTCGGTCAGCGTAAGTCAGAGCACGAACTCGGCTGCGCGGATGGCTGAATTGCAGGCGGCCCAGCAGGATGCGCTCGCCACCTACGAGAAGGGACTGGGGTCGACGGGATCGAGCACGCCGCCTCCGCTCGAGCAGCTGCCGGTGCAACCGATC
The DNA here is from genome assembly GCF_009930815.1 of Bradyrhizobium sp. CCBAU 051011. Lineage (NCBI taxonomy): Bacteria > Pseudomonadati > Pseudomonadota > Alphaproteobacteria > Hyphomicrobiales > Nitrobacteraceae > Bradyrhizobium > Bradyrhizobium sp. CCBAU 051011. The sequence continues at coordinate 1,861,877 of NZ_CP022222.1, forward strand.
AATTTCATCCAGACTGATGACTCTCCCCCAGAGCAGGATGTGCCTGCTTTGCCCGCGGTGATCCTCGCATCGGCCCCGGAGATGATTATCGGGCAAATACCGCCACCACCGCCAACGCCGCCAACGCTGAATGCGGTGATCGGGCCGACCGAAATCGACACCAGCGTCTTTGACCTCTTCACCGCAACAAGCGGCACTTTCATTGCCAGCAGCCCCAACAGCGCGACACTGACCTTCGGCATCAGCGGGGGAACCGTCGGCAGCACCGTCATCGATGGCGTGACCTACAACGTGTCAAGGACTGGTCCCTACGGCACGCTTTACGTCGATAGCACCACCGGCGCCTATGCGTTCGTTCCGGACAATGACGCGATCAATGCGCTTGTTGCGCCGACCACCACGGATTTCACGATCACCGTTTTCGACGGGACGCTCTCGGCCGCGCAGCCCTTCACGATCGCCATCAACGGCACCAACGACGCGGCCATCATCGCGGGCGCCACCGATGGCACAGCGATCGAAGCCAGCGGTGTCGCCAGCACCGCGCTCGGCCCGCTGAGCGCCAGCGGGACGCTCACCAGCGCCGACGTCGACGACGCACCCAATACTTTCACGGTGGTTGACACTCCGACCGCGAGCGCGCGCGGCTTTGGCGCCTTCACGATGACGGCGGACGGCGTCTGGACCTACACGGTAGATGATTCCAACAGCGCGGTTCAGGCGCTCAATATCGGCGACACGCTGACCGACTCCTTCACGGTGACCACCATCGACGGCACTGCACAGGTGGTGACGCTCATCATCAAGGGCGCGAACGACGCAGCGGTCATTTCCGGCACCACGACCGGCTCCGTGACCGAGGACGATGGCTCCAAATGCGATCCACCTACAGCGACCGGCACACTCACCGTTACCGATGTCGATAACGCGTCCGGTTTTGTGGCAGTCAATTGTCCGACGGCCAGCGATGGCGGCTATGGCACCTTCACCATGACGGCGGACGGCGTGTGGACCTACACGCTCGACAACGCCGATTGCGCGGTGCAGGCACTCAATGTCGGAGACACGCTGACCGACACTTTCAAGGTGACCTCACTGGACGGCACCGTGCAGCTGGTGACGGTTACCATCAACGGCACCAATGACGCCGCCATCATTTGCGGAACCAAGGAGGGCTCGGTCATCGAGGCCGGAGGCGTGGCCAATTCCGCATCTTGCAAACCAACCGCGACCGGCACGCTCACCGATACTGACATCGACAACACACCGAACACCTTTACGACGATCGATACGCCGAAGGCGAGCGCGGGCGGCTATGGCACTTTCACCATGACGAAGGATGGCGTCTGGACCTATACGCTCGATAACAACAACTGCACCGTGCAGGCACTCAATTCCTGCGACACGTTGACGGACTGTTTTACGGTAACGACCATCGACGGCACGCCGCAGGTGGTGAAGATCACCATCAACGGCGCCAACGACGCTGCCGTCATTTGTGGCACCACGACCGGCTCGGTAACCGAAGCTGGCGCTTGCACATACGGTACGCCGATCGCGACCGGCACGCTCACCGATACCGACGTCGACAACACGCCCAATACCTTCACGGAGGTATGCAGACCCAAGGCGAGCGATGGCGGCTACGGCAGCTTCACGATGACGGCGGATGGCGTCTGGACCTACAAGCTCGACAACAACAATTGCGAGGTGCAGGCGCTCAACGACTGCGACACGCTGACCGACTGCTTTAAGGTGACCACTATCGATGGCACCGTGCAGGTGGTGACAATCACCATCAATGGCGCCGACGACTCGTTCCACTTCAAGGACAAGATATCCGACGTCAGCAGTTCGAATATCATCGACGTTGCAGAGGACAGCCCGGCGCCAATCAGCTCGCCCGAAAACGCTGCGGGAACCAGTGGCCAGCCAGCGATTTCAGAGGCAGCCCAAACAGCCGAGCCGTCTTCACAATGGTCCGACAGCTTTGCTTGGAACCAGCAAGGTAACGCCGTTACTACCTACGCGCCGCACGATCTGATCGTGTGACGGAGCTGCGCCGGTTTCAGCGCAGCGGCTTCACCCGGCACAGGACGCCCTACTTCGCTTCGCTCGCCTTGATGCCGGAGCTTTCGATGAGCTTTGCCACGCGTGGCAAGTCGTCGGCGAACAGGCGCGCATGCGCCTCGGGCGTCAACTCGTTGGCCGGGAATGGCAAGGTCCCGAGCTGCTTGAGTTTCTCCACAAGCTCCGGCTCCGACAGCGCACCGCGGAGCGCCGAATTCAGCGCATTGATGGTCTCCTTCGGCGTGCCCTTTGCCACGTAGAGCCCATGCCACATCGAGTAGCTGACCTCGGGCATGCCGAGCTCGGCGGTGGTCGGCACGTCCTTCAACTGTTCGAGACGTCCCGGCGACGTGATGGCGATGCCGTGCAGCGTTCCGGCCTGAATCTGCGGCAGCGCGTTGGTCACCTGATCCCACAGCAAATCGATCTGCCCTGCCAGCAGATCGGCGATCGCCGGAGCGGATCCGCGATAAGCCACGATCGTCGGCTTGAAGCCGAGCACGTTACCCATCATCACGGCACACAGGTGGCTATTGGTCCCGAGGCCGCCATGCGCGAAGTTCGCCTTGTCGCGTTGCGCCTTGATCCAGGCCACATGGTCCTTCGGGCCTTCGCCAGGGATCGACTTCCTTCCGATCAAAACCATCGGCGCATTGTTGACGAGGCCGACCGCCTCGAACGCGGTCTTGGTATCGTACCGCAAATTGGTGAACAGGCTGGGCGCCGCGAGCAGCGCGACGTGATTGATCAGGATCGTGGAGCCGTCAGGCGCCGAGCGCGCCACGCGATCGTTGGCTAGCGTGCTGCCGCCGCCGACGACGTTCTCGACGATGACGGTCTGGCCGAGCGTCCTCGACATCCGCTCGCCGATCAAGCGGGCGACCGTATCCGTGCCGCCGCCGGCCGCAAACGGCACTACCAGCGTCACCGTCTTCGCGGTTGATTGGGCATAGGCCTGCGGCGCAAGCGCCGCGATCAAGAGGCCAAGGCCGATAAGCGCGCTGTTACCAAACCGATTGATCACGATGGCGTCCTCCACAGTCTTGTTTGTTGTTATGGCGCATTCTTTTCGATGCGCACTCATTGGCGAAGCCCCCGCTGCTGGCAAGCAGCGTGACCCCGCATGACGTCAGATCATGCTGATTGCATTTCTACAAATCAACTGCAAAGCGAGTGTAATTCGCCCAGGCGAAGCGGCATTTGGTCCATCGCTACACCATCGATCCAGCATCGGGACGCCGGGCAGATCGGCGTGATAACATGTCCAGAAGGCGCAGATAGCATCGGGACGGATTTGAAATGAGCCAGCCTGCATATGTCGCAGTCGATTGGGGCACGAGCAGTTTTCGGCTTTGGCTCGTCGACCGGAGCGGCGACATCCTCGGGGAACGGCGCAGCCAGGAAGGCATGATAGCGGCGGGCAAGCTTGGCTTTCCGGCCGTGCTGCAATCGCATCTGGACGCCGTCGGCGCCGCGAATGGGCTGCCCGTTATCGTCTGCGGCATGGCCGGCGCCCGGCAGGGATGGGTTGAGGCCGGATACGTCGACACGCCGGCGCCGCTCGCATCGATCCTGAAGCAGGCCGTCGCGGTGCCGGGACAGGATCGCGACATCCGCATCCTTCCGGGCATCGCGCAACGAGACCCAAGGGCGCCCGATGTCATGCGGGGCGAGGAAACACAATTGCTCGGCGTCTTGGGCATGGACGCTGCGGGGGATGCGCTCGTCTGCATGCCGGGCACCCATTCGAAGTGGGTCAAAGCCAATGGAGCGACCGTCGAACGCTTCGCCACCTTCATGACCGGAGAGCTGTTCGACGTCATATCGCGCGAAACGATTCTGTCCCACGCGGTGGCCGGCGCTGATGAAGAGACGGAGTGTGAAGCCTTCCAGTCCGCCGTCACGCGCGCATTCGAGACGCCAGCGAACGCCGCCAACCTGCTGCTCCAGGTGCGATCGGGGCAACTCCTCTATGGCGGCACGCCATCCTCGGCCCGAGAGAAAATATCGGGCACCCTGATCGGTCTCGAATTGGCGGGCGGGCTCGCCGGAGGAGCGCCGAGGGCCGCGATTACGCTGGTGGCGTCAGGGAGGCTCCAGACGCTCTACCAATTGGCGTTTGACACGGTCGCCGTTCCCGTCAGATCAATCGGCGCCGAGGATGCGGTCCGTCGCGGTCTTTCGATGGCCGCTCAATCGATTTGGAATGTCTAGAGGATCAGTCGAATGCGCGTTATCCCATTTCCCCCGATGAAGCGTCCGCTGGTCGCGATCCTGCGTGGCGTGAAACCCGACGAGGCGGGCGACATCGTCAGCGCGCTGATCGACAGCGGCATGACGGCAATCGAGATTCCACTCAACTCGCCGGATCCGTTCCGCTCGATCGAGATCGCCGTCAAGAAGGCCCCTGCCGAAATCCTGGTTGGCGCGGGCACCGTGTTGACGCTGGACGATGTCGCGCGGCTCCACGACGTGGGCGGCCGGCTCCTGGTGAGCCCCAATGTCGATCCCGAAATCATTGCCGGCGCCCGGGCGCGCGGCATGGTCACGATGCCCGGCGTCTTTACCCCGACGGAGGCGTTGCTGGCCGCCAAAGCTGGCGCCTCAAGCCTCAAATTCTTTCCGGCGAGCGTGCTCGGCGCCGCCGGCATTACCGCCATCCGCGCCGTGCTCCCCCCGGACCTGATGATCGCCGCGGTGGGCGGCGTCTCCGACAAGAACTTCGCGGACTACACCAGGGCCGGCATTCTGGCGTTCGGCCTCGGCAGCAGCCTCTACAAGCCCGGCATGACGGCAGCGGAAGTAGCCGATCGCGCCAAGGCGACGATCAAGGCGTATGACGCGGCGATTCAGCAGGCGGGGTAGATCAACGAGAGAGCGCTGCGTTCCAGATAACCTTCAGGACCTGGGACGCAGATTTCAGCTATCGCAAGCGCTGAACGCCGATGGCTTTAGACGTACCGTCCACTTTCATCTTGTAGCCGCCGTCTGATGGATATATTTGAACCTTCGGCATGTAGGCGTAGATGTATTCGTAGTGATACTCTGTCTGCTGCCAGATTTGGCCGGTCATCAACTTCACTATCGTTTGACCCTCCCAGCCTTTGAAGTCTCCATCTACTTGTGTCTCGGCCACGCCTGTGCCGATGACCGGGCTTGCTCGGTCCGTACCTTGGGCAGCGCGATAACCCTGTCGGTACATTCTGATTAGCGCGCCACGCATTGCATCGCGTTTGTCGGGCGGCATCGTTGAGATGCCAAGCTTTGTTTGTTCTTCCTTGGTCAGCAACCGCTCCAGCTGCACGGCGTCTTGCGCCGTGGCGGATATGCCGCTGGCAATCCAGGCCCCGATGGCAAGAATTGCAACTTGCGTGCGCGACCGTGCGCCAGTTGTGTTCATTCGGCCATACGCGCAGTTCGAGGGGCGGTACGCGGCGAGATAATCTTGGATATCAAACGCCTGGGCAGATACTGGCGGAGAGAGTGGGATTCGAACCCACGGTACGGTTTCCCGCACACACGCTTTCCAAGCGTGCGCCTTAAGCCACTCGGCCATCTCTCCGGAGGCCCTCTCTTGAAGGGGCAGCACTGATTTTGCAAGGGACGCCGGCCACCACGGCTAAAATTTCCCCAATTCGTTGAATTTGTTTAGAAATTTTGCCCCTCTGCCCTCCGATGTCCGGGTCTTGAACCGGAATCCGGCCACGATCGATGACGATAAGTGACAGCGCAATTGGTGGAGGACGCACAATGATCGCACGGACGCTCTTGCTCTCGGCTCTGGTCGCAACTTTAGCGGCAGCGGCGGCCAGCCCGGCGCTGGCGCAGGCCTGCACCAAGCAGGGCGTGGACGTAACCTGCGACGACGGCCGGCGCGGCATCTTCGCGGGCGACTCCATCGTGTGGGCCGACGGCTCGAAATCGAGGCTGGCATCGCCGCATCCGAGCGTCATCATCGGCAACAAGTCGTCCGTCGTGATCGGCCCCGGCGTATTCGCCGGCAACGGCAAGGGCGGCTACGTGCCGATGGAAAATCCGAGCGCGCCGAGCAAGGCGCGCTGCCCGGTGCTGGATGGCGTGTCGTATTGTTATTGAGCGGGGCCTCGTCGGCCGAGCTCCGTTATCTTGATGCACGGCCGATATGCGGGCCATCGTCCTTCGAGACGCGCGCTATTGCGTGCTCCTCGCAATGGCGGGGAGACAGTTTCACAATCTCTCAGGATGGCAGATCGGCAGATCGAGTGCTAGCACTAGTGATACCGCGCACCGCCATTGGTGGCGGAGCGAACCGGCCATAGCGCGGGCTCCGTCATAACCGGCGCCAACTCGCTCTTGTCGAGCTGGCAGTCGTGCAGCGCTTCGGTGAAGTCGGCGAACCATTGCTGGATGGTATGGCTGCGCAACTTATCCATCATCGCTTCCCAGCGCATCCGCCGTTCGGTGAGCGGCATCGACAATGCGATGGCGATGGTGCGCGCCATGCCGTCGATATCGTGGGGATTGACCAGCAGTGCCGTATCGAGCTCGTTGGCGGCGCCGGCGAATTTCGACAGCACGAGCACGCCGGGGTCGACCGGGTTCTGGGCTGCGACATATTCCTTGGCGACGAGGTTCATGCCGTCCTGCAGCGGCGTCACCACGCCGACCTGCGCGGTGCGGTAGAGGCCCGCAAGCACGGCCTGGCCGTAACCCTTGTTGAGATAGCGGATCGGCGTCCAGTCGACCTCGCCATGCGCGCCGTTGACGTCGGTGACGAGCTTGGCAACCTCGCTCTGCAGATTGCCATAGGCCTCGATCGCGCCGCGCGAGGGCGTCGCGATCTGCAGCAGCGAGACGGTGCGCGCCAGCGACGGATGCAGCGTCCACATCCGGTCGAACGCCTTGATACGGTTGATCAGGCCCTTGGAATAGTCCAGCCGGTCGACGCCGATCGCAAGCTTCTCGCCGTTCAGGCTGCGCCGCAGCCGCGAGACATCCGGATGGGTCGACGCCTTCGTCGCCAACTGGGCGAACTGCTTCGGATCGATGCCGATCGGAAATACCGCGGCACGCGTCCGGCCGTAGCGCGAGATGATCACGCCGTCATGCACGACGAGGCCGAGGTCGGACTGCGCGTAGGACAGGAAGTTCTCGCAATCTTCCTCGGTCTGGAAACCGATCAGATCATAGGCCAGCATCGCCTCGATCAGTTCGCGATGATGCGGCACGCCTGATATCACCGCACGCGACGGCCACGGCGTGTGCAGGAAGAAGCCGATCGGCTCGGTGACGCCGAGATCGCGCAGTTCGGCGCCGAGCGCCAGGAAATGGTAATCCTGAACCCAGAACGCGGAATCGGTTTTCCGGAATCGCAGCAGCGCACGCGCCATGAAGGCGTTCACTTCGCGATAGCTGAGATAGTCCTCCTGCGAGGCGCGAATCAGGTCGGCGCGCGAATGCAGTGCCGGCCACAGCGCGGAATTCGCAAAGCCTTCGTAATAACCGCCGTAGTGCGCGGCCGGCAGATCCAGCATAGCCAGCGCGCCGGCGCCAAGCGCCTCGATTTCGGCAAATGGTTCCTTCTGGTTCCCGTCGCGGACCCTTCCGCTGGAACCAACCCAGATAGCGCCCGACTTCTCGACAATCGGCAATAACGCCGCCGCGAGGCCCCCCGTCATGGGTTCGTTGGGTTTTCCGCGGGAAACGCGGTTAGAAACGACGACGAGGTTCAAAGGTCCCCTCCCGTTGGTACGCTCGCGTTAACAACCGTTCATCAATATGGTTCCTGATCACCCTTTCAACGAATTGAAACCAAATTCGGGCTGCGGCGTGCCGGAACTCACCGGAACTCACGAAAAATAAATTTTGTCGTGAACCTCGGCGTCAAGCGCGAGAATCTATGTTCGAAACTCGTCGAGACGAGAAACATTATGGCAGCGGCGCGTCCCTTTCGTCGTCAAGCAGGTGCGCGAGGAATTCGCGAACGTCGCTCGGCGTATCGAAGTGCCCGGCAACGCCCTTGGCGCGGCGGCCGACGGAGAAGGCAAGCCCGTCGAGGTCGGGCATGATCGCAAATACCGTTTCGTCGGTAACGTCGTCGCCGATGAAGAACGGACGGCGCCCCTTGAACGGCTCGCGTGTCATCAACTCGTGCACGCCGGTCGCCTTGGTGAAGCCGGAATGCTTGATCTCGCAGACGCACTTGCCGGGCAGCACCTCGATCGGCGCGTTGGGAAGATCGGCCCTGATCAGCGACACCGCGGCATAGATCGCCTTTTCGGCATGCGGCGCGAGGCGGTAATGCAGTGCCAGCGAATAACCCTTGTCTTCCAGCAATATTCCCGGGCTGAGCTTGGCGATCGCCGCCAGCCGGCGCTTCAATTCCTTGTCCAGTGGCGGCGCATGAGCGTCTACTGACTCGCTATCCGGCTCGATCCGCATCTCGGCGCCGTGACCGCCGACGGCCGGGAATTGATCAGGCGCGAAAATCAGATCGATGTCATTGAGCGAGCGGCCGCTGACCAGCGCGAGCGCGCCGTTGGTTCGCACAAGCAGACGATTCAGGGTTTTCACCAGGCCCGGCGGCACCCAGACTTCGCGCGGCGTCGGCATCAAATCGAGCAGCGTGCCGTCGATGTCGAGCAGGATCGCCGTCTCGCTCAGGTGCGGCACCAGCGAACTCGGCACCGGTACAGTTTCCGGTGCGGCATCGTCTTCGCGGACGAAATCTTCTTCCAATGGCATTTCCAACAGATCCTCGTTCATCTCATCCTACTCCACAAATGCGAGTGGCCGTGCGACAGATTCGAGCGACTTGCGCTCGGCCGCGATGGCATACCGCCACGCGACGGCAGCGGCCACGATCATCAATGCCGACCCGAACAGGTAGCCGGCGAAGACACTGTTGCGCGATCCGGTATCGATCAGCGCGCCGAACAGCGCGGGCCCTGCCACGCCGCCGATGCCTGTTCCGATCGCGTAGAACAGCGCAATGGCCAGCGCGCGCACCTCCAGCGGAAACGTCTCGCTGACGGTGAGATAGGCCGCGCTCGCCGCCGGCGAGGCAAAGAAGAAGATAACCATCCAGGCGATGGTCTGAGTCTGTGCAGTCAGAACGCCGATCGAGAACAGATAGCCCGACAGCGCGAGCAAAATGCCCGAGACGCCATAGGTTACCGTGATCATCATGCGCCGGCCCAGCGTGTCGAACAGGCGGCCGAGCAGCAGAGGTCCCAGGAAATTACCTGCCGCGAAGGGCAAAATGTACCAGCCGACATGGTTGGACGGGATGCCGAAGAAATCGGTCAGTATCAGCGCGAAGGTAAAGAAGATGGCGTTGTAGAAGAACGCCTGCGAGGCCATCAGCACCAATCCGACCATCGAACGCTGCCGATAGGTCGTGAACAACGTATGCGCCACCTCACCAAGCGGCGTGTGGGTACGCATCTTCAGCCTGATCTTCGGGAATACCTCATCGGCCGGATGATCCGAATGTCGCGTCGACGATCTCTCGATGTCGTCGACAATTGCGTGCGCCTCCTCGGGACGGCCATGAATCATCAGCCAGCGCGGACTTTCCGGAATCCACATCCGCATCACGAACACGATCAGGCCAAGGGCTGCGCCGATGAAATAGGCCAGCCGCCAGCCGAGATCCGGCGCCAGCACGTTGGGATCGAGCAGCACGATAGCGGCGACCGCACCGATCGCAGCGCCGATCCAGAAGCTGCCGTTGATCACGAGATCGGTCCAGCCGCGATAGCGCGCCGGCACCAGTTCCTGGATGGTCGAATTGATCGCGGTATATTCGCCGCCGATTCCCGCGCCGGTCAGGAAGCGAAACAGCGAGTAACTCGCCACATCCCACGACAGCGCGGTGGCGGCGGTCGCGGAGAGGTAGACCGCGAGCGTAATGAAGAACAGTTTCTTGCGCCCGATCCGGTCCGTTAGCCAGCCGAAACCGAGGGCACCGAGCACGGCGCCGGCGAGATAGGCGCTGTTGGCGAGACCAACATCGAAATTCGAGAATTGCAGCGTCGGGCTTTCCTTCAGCGCGCCCGACAGAGCGCCCGCAAGGGTGACTTCCAGCCCGTCCAGAATCCAGGTGATGCCGAGCGCGGCCACGACGCGGGTATGAAAACCGCCCCACCGCAAGCAATCGAGCCGCGCAGGTATACTGGTCTCGACGACGCGGTCCTTGTCCTGCGCCGCCGGTGCGGAGATGGAGACATTCTCACTCACTGCCGCACCGTGCCGTATTGCTGTCGGACCCATCAGATTGGACCAATGAAAAAATACCCCGGAACGCCCCAGCCCCAGGGTTTTCTCGCTCAATTGCGGCAAACATGCTGCCCGCGACCGAGATAACGCCCTCGGCTGGCAGGGGTTCCGGCGATTCTCGCGCCGCGAAAATGCATAGCTGTCATGGTGTGTCGGGGCGTGCAAGATGCTTGCTGCGGCCTTTCTGGGTCATTGCGAGCGCAGCGAATGAAAGGAACAGAACCATCGACCGACCGTTCTTCGGCGAAACAGCAATGGAGCCGATCAATGGCCGAACGCCGGAAGACCGCGCGTCCACACAAAACCACGGCGCGCAAGAGCAGCCGCAAGACCACCGCGAAGAAATCATCGCCGAAGCGCTGGTCGCAGCGCGTGACAACGGAAAGCGACGCGCTCGATCTGAAACGTGGCGTCTTCAAGCAGACCAGCGCCAGGAAGATCGCGGCATCGCTCAAGCGTTCTGCCGAGCATAGTTCGCGCCGCAAGTCCGGCGCCTATCGCTCGGCGCTATCGATGCTGACCTTCTACATCAACCGCGCGGGCAAGACCTTGCCGAAGACGCAACGCGCACGGCTGGAGCGGGCGAAGGTGGAATTGAAACATCAGTTCGGGAGGGAGTAAGTAAGTAAAAGCAGCTCTGGCACGTCAATCAATTCTAGCCGTCATACCCCGCGAAGGCGGGGTATCCAGTACGCCGCTGCTTCTCGATTGATCACAACTGTCTCTGGAATACTGGGTCGCCCGGTCAAGCCGGGCGATGACAGCGGAGGTCTGGTGACGCTTCCGGCTACGACGACCGATTGTAGTCGTCCTCACGCCGCCCTGATATTCTCCATGAAGCGGTCGAGCTCTTCGCGCAGCCGCGTGCTTTCGCTCGATAGCGTTCGCGCCGAATTCAGCACTTCTTCGGAGGCCGAGCCGGTTTCGGTCGCGCCGCGGTTGACGTGCATGACGTTGGTGGCGGCCTCCTGCGTGCCTTGCGCGACGTTCTGGACGCTGCGCGCGATTTCCTGCGTCGCCGAGCTCTGCTGCTCGACGGCGCTCGCGATCGTCGCGGCGATGTCGGAGATTTTTCCGATAGTGCCGCCGATCTCCTTGATCGCGGCGACCGATTCCTGCGTCGCGCCCTGCATGCCCGTGATGTGATTGGAAATCTCGTCGGTCGCCTTCGCGGTCTGGCTTGCGAGCGATTTGACTTCGGAGGCGACCACGGCAAAGCCGCGGCCGGCATCGCCGGCGCGGGCCGCCTCGATGGTGGCGTTCAGCGCCAACAGGTTGGTCTGCTCTGCGATCGCCGTGATCAGCTTGACGACATCGCCGATCTCCTGCGCGGCGCGCGACAGCTTGCCGATCCGTCCGTCGGTCTGTTCGGCCTGACGGACGGCGGCTTCCGCAATCTGGCTGGATTCCTTGACGCGACGCCCGATCTCGTCGACGGAGGCCGACAATTCCTCGGTCGCGGACGCCACCGACTGCATGTTGCTGGAAGCTTCTTCCGAGGCGCCGGCGACCTGGCTCGACAGGCTCTGGGTGGTTTCCGCCGTCCGCGTCAACTTGCCGGCGGCGGATTCGAGCTGCACGGCCGAGGACGACACGTTGGAGACGATGGCACCGACCGCGGCTTCGAACTCATCGGCGAAACGAATGAGTTCGGCGCGGCGCGCGGCGCTCGCCGCCTTGTTCTGAGCTTCCTGTGTGGCGGCGTCGCGCTCGGCGCGGGCGATCGCCTGCACCTTGAACTCCTCGACCGCGCTCGCCATCTGGCCGAGTTCGTCGTTGCGGCCGAGACCGGGCAGCACGACTTCGAAATTGCCAGCGGCGAGTTCGCGCATCGCGCTGCACATCGCAATCATCGGCCGGGAAATGCCGGTGCCGAGCAGGAACGCCCAGACGCAGCCGAGCAGGAAGCCGCCGGCGGCAAGGATCAGGATCAGCTGCTCGGTCTCGCCGATGGTCGCGTTCGATTCGGCTTCGAGCCGCTTCTGATCGGCCAGCAAATCCGACTTCATCGCGAGCGAGCCCTTGTTGATGGCGGCGGCTGAGTCCGCCATTTCCTGGGTCAGCTCATCGATTTCCTTGGCATTGTCGATCAGCTTGGCGAGCGATTGCTGGTATTCCGCCAGCATCCCGGAAACTTCCTTGATCCCCTCGCGGATCTTTTCATTGTTCGACGAAATCGCCTTCAGCGAATTCTCGACGAACTTCAGGCGAGCCAGCGCGCTGGCTGCGACGGTCTTGTCAGAATTGACCACGAACGTATTGGCGAGCGCGGAGACCGCCTGGAACTGCTCGGTCACCTTCTTGGCGCCGAGCGTGATCGCCTGCATTTCGTCATCGTCGGCATTGCTCGGGAGATCGTCGAGCTTGTAGCGCAGCGAGTTGCCGGTGCGCGTGAGCTGGTTCTGCGTGATGCGCGCGCTCTCGTCCTTGACCTTGACGATATCGGCGAAAATCTTGGTGAAGGTGCGGAACTCGCGCTCGAGCTTGGCGACCTGCTCGAGCCGGGTCGGGTTGGTGGTGCCCTTCATCGAGGCGATGATCGCATCTTTCAGGCCGGCCTCGGCTGATAGCGCCGCCTTGCCGTCCTCTTCCTTGCCCGTCGCCACGAAATAGCGGGCGAGCGAGCGATAGGAAATCAGTTCGCGATCGATGTCGCGCGACAGGTCGGCCTCCTGCACGCTGCGCCGGTAAGACTCCACGCCGGCAGAAACATGTTCGAATCCGAGATAGGCAAACCCCATGCTGGCGGCCGAAATCGCCAGCACGACGGCAAAGCCGAGCATGATCTTGGCGCGGAACCGCAGGGTCGGGATCTTGAAAGACGAGCCGCTACGCTTCGAAAATCGCACGTCACCCCCCGTTTTCGTTCTGAAAAACAGGCATCGGAGACCCCCGCCCCCGATCCGGTGCGCAAACTTAAGGCAGAATGGATAAAGGTGCGTAAATCCGGGAAAGATTGGCAAGGGGTGCTTACACCCTCCCCTGGAGGGGGAGGGTCGACGCGAAGCGGCGGGGTGGGGTGACGGTCTCTCCACATCCAACGGTGCCCGAGTGGAGAGATCACCCCACCCCGTTTCGCATTTTCGCTTCGCTCCATGCGAACCGACCTCCTCCTCCAGGGGTAAGAAGAATTCGCATCGCAAGTTTTTCGCGCGCTTTCCGCGAATGTCATCACAATGACAGGGCCACCCAAAATCCTAGTTGCAAGTTCCCTCGCCGCTGTTTCTAATTGGAATAATTATAAAACATCGGGAGGTACCACGCGTGTCTACAGTCAAGC